>JBGAIK010000018.1:9596-32980 GCA_044225615.1 Acetobacteraceae bacterium
GATGTCCGCCGCCACATGGGCCGGGCCGAGGATTTCCGCCTGCCGCCCCAGCGCGCGCCGGCGCAGCCGGTCCATCTGCCACAGCCGGTCCTCCGCCATCGCCACGCCGAGCCCGAAATACACGTCGGCCGTATGGCTGGCGAACACATGCGGAACGCCGGCCCGGTCGCGCAGGATCTCCACCTTGGCGGCCACGCCGGCATGGATCGCCCGGTCCCGCGGCGCGGCACGCTCCGCGAGCCAGGCATCGCGCGCGGCGACGAACTCCGCGGTCGTGGCGCCGGACGCGGCGCAGATCTCGGCAATGCTGCGCTCCCCGCGCAGGCCGGCGAGGATGGCGGATCGGTCGAGCATGGTGAACCTCAGGCGGAGATGACGAAGTGATCGTAGACCGTGCGCGCGAGGTCGGCGATGACCCCTTCGCGCTCTTCCGGGGGAAGCGGGCATGCCTTGATGTAGACGCATAGCGCCACGGTGCCGGCGCCGCCGGGCAGGGTGATGAAGCCGCAATCGTTGGTGGTGCCGGCGGCGCTGCCGGTCTTGTCGGCCGTCGCCACGCCCGGCGGCAACCGCCCCGCGATCCGGCGCAGCCCGGTCGTGGTGCGGCCCATGATGTCCACCAGCGTCTCGCGCGCCGCCCGGCTTACCCCGTCGCACTGCCACAGCCGCCCCAGCAGCGCCACCATCGCCGCCGGCGTCGCCTGGTCGCGCGCGTCGTGGAAATACGCGGGGTTGGGCGCATAGGCCTTCGCCTTCGCCGTGGCGAGCCCGTCCGGTGACAGCGCCCGCAGCGCATCGCGCATCGCGCCCTGCGGCGGCACCGGGATGCCGTAAAGCACGCCCAGCAGGTCGCGGATTGTGCGGCTGGGCCGGATGCCGTCGATGCCCAGCCCGGCCAGGTAGGCCTGCACCCCGGCCGGCCCGCCCACCAGCCGCAGCATCACGTCGGTCGCGGTGTTGTCGCTGCGGGTGATCATCGGCTCCAGCAGGTTCAGCACCGACAGCGCCACACCGGGATGCAGGAACTCCTCGCCCAGCGGGCCGGACGGGTTCATCTCCAGCGGATCGACCGCGATCATGTCCGACAGGCGCAGGACACCCTGGTCCACCCGGGCCAGCACCGCCATGGCGATCGGCACCTTCACCGTGCTCGCCATGGGGAAGAACGCATCCGCGTTCACGCCCAGCGCCCGCCCGCTCTCGACATGCAGCGCCGACAGGCCCACCTCGCCCGGGCAGCACCCGATGATCCGGGCAAGCTCCGCCTCGGTGCGCTGCGCAAGGTCGCCCATGGCGATCTCCCTATTCCCGGCCGGCAGGCTTGCGCATCAGCTCCAGCACCGCAACCGTCCCCACCGACAATACCACCAGGATGGTCGAGATCGCCGCGATCGTCGGCTCGATCTGGTCGCGCAGCGCGTTGAACATCCGCCGCGGCAGCGTCGCGTACTCGCCGCCGGAGATGAAGTAGGAGACGATGACCTCGTCGAACGAGGACAGGAAGGCCAGCAGCGCCCCCGACAGCACCGGCAGGCGGATCTGCGGCAGGGTGATCGACCAGAAGGCGCGGAACCAGCTTGCCCCCAGGCTGCGCGCCACCCGCTCCTGCGCCATGTCGTAGCTGCGCAGCCCGGCACCCACGCTCACCACCACGAACGGCAGCGCCAGCATCGCATGGGCCAGCACCAGCCCGGCCAGCGTGTTGTTCAGCCCGAGCCTGGCATAGACGTAGAAGATGCCCACCGCCGTCAGGATCACCGGGACCAGCAGCGGCGCCAGCACCAGCATGCGCAGCAGCCCGGTGAAGCGGAACCCGCCCAGATGCAGCCCATACGCCGCCGCCGTGCCTGCCGGCGTCGCCACGATCGTCGTCAGCACCGCCACCTTCACGCTCATCCACGCCGCATCGCGCCACTCCACCGAGCCGAACAGCGCCGCGTACCAGCGCAGCGAATAGGCCCGCGGCGGAAACTCCAGCAGGCTGGAGGCGGAGAACGAGATCGGGATCACAATGATCACCGGCACCACCAGGAAGGCGATCACCAGCCCGCCCAGCCCGAACAGCCACCAGCGCGACCAGGCCGGGACGAACTCCTCGTTCATGCCGGCGTGCCGGCATGAGTCTTGTTTGGCGCGCGGCCGCCCCACCAACCCCGCGCGCGATGGGGGCGCGATGAAGGACGCGTCGGCATCATGACCCGCCCACCTCGGTCAGCCGCCGCAGCGGGAACAGGCGCGAGAAGCCCCAGAACACCAGCAAGGTCACCACGAACAGCACCACGCCCAGCGAGCTCGCCGCCCCCCAGTCGAAATACGTCGCCACGTTCTGCTGGATCTTCATCGAGATCGTGGTCACCCGCCCGCCGCCGAGGAATTGCGGCGTGATGTAGAAGCCCAGGCAGATCACGAACACCATCACCGTGCCCGCGGCCAGCCCCGGCACCGACAGCGGCAGGTACACCCGCCAGAACGCCGCCACCGGGCTCGCCCCCAGGCTCGCCGCCGCGCGCGTGTAGTCGCGGCTGATCGCCCGCATGTTGGCATACAGTGGCAGCACCAGGAACGGGATCATGATGTGCAGCATGCCGATCGCGGTGCCCGTGAAATTGTGCACCAGCTGCAACGGCTCGCCGATGAGCCCGGCATCGGTCAGCACCGTGTTCACCACGCCGCGCCGCTGCAGCAGCACCAGCCAGGCATAGGTGCGCACCAGCAGCGCGGTCCAGAACGGCACCAATACCAGCGTCATGCAGATCGAGGCTGCCCGCGGCGGCAGCATCGCGATCATGTACGCCACCGGATAGCCCAGCAGCACCGCCAGCACCGTCACCAGCACGCTGAGCCGGAACGTGGTCAGGAAGATCGAGACATAGGCCGGCTCGGTCGCCATCCGCGCGTAGTTCTCGAAGGTGAACACGCCCTGGGTGAACAGCGACAGCCAGAACAGCCAGCCCACCGGAATGAACAGCAGCAGCCCCAGCACGATGAAGGAGGGCGCCGTCAGCCCGGCCAGGATCGTCTGTTCCCGCCGCGCGTCAGCCTTCAGTCCCGCCGCATTCAGCCCTTCCGTCACGGCGCAGGAACCAGCAGCGTATCCGCGGGATCGAGCCCGAGCTGCACCCGCTCCCCCACCGCCGGCAGCGCCGCGATCCGCCCGGCCCGTGCCAGTTCCCGCAGCGTCACCACCGCGCCATCGTCCAGGCGCACGTCGATGCGCAGGCTGTCGCCCTGGTAGACCAGCTCCGCCACCGTGGCCTCGATCGCGTTCAGCCCCGGCCCGCCGCCCAGCACCACCTTCTCCGGCCGCAGCACCAGCAGATGCGCCCCATCCGCAACCGGCCGCGCCACCCGCAGCTCCGCTCCGCCAAGCCGCGCCACGCTCCCCGCCACCGCCACCGGCAGGAACGTCGAGTCGCCGATGAAATCGGCCACGAAATGCGACTCGGGCGCCTCATACAGCCGCTGCGGCGTATCGATCTGCTGGATCCGCCCCTGGTCGATCACCGCGATCCGATCCGACAGGGTCAGCGCCTCGCGCTGGTCATGCGTCACGTAGATCACCGTCGTGCCCAGCCGCTGGTGCAGATGCCGCAGCTCGATCTGCATCTGCTCCCGCAGCTTCTTGTCCAGCGCCGACAGCGGCTCGTCCATCAGCAGGATGCCAGGCTCGAACACGATCGCCCGCGCCAGCGCCACACGCTGACGCTGCCCGCCCGACAGCTGATCCACCCGCCGCCCGCCGAATCCGACAAGCTGCACCTGCTCCAGCGCCGCCCCGACCCGCCGCGCCCGCTCCGCCACGCCAACCCCGCGCAACGCCAGCGGAAATCCGACATTCGCCGCCACGTCCATGTGCGGGAACAACGCATAGGACTGGAACACCACCCCCAGATTCCGCCGGTGCGGCGGGACCCGGACCATCTCCTCCCCTCCGAACCGCACGCTCCCCGCATCCGGCCGCGTGAACCCGGCCAGGATCATCAGCAGCGTCGTCTTCCCTGACCCCGACGGCCCCAGCAGCGTCAGGAACTCCCCCTGCGCCACATCCAGATCCACCCCATCCAACGCCGCCACCCGCCCGTAGCGCCGCACCAACCCCCGCACCGCAATGGGCAACGCTCCCCCGGCGGTCATGCGGGGAGACCGCGTGGAGGAAAGGAAGGCCAGGGGCTTTGCCCCTGGACCCAGGGGCCGGGCGGCCCCTGGACCCGGCGTTCCCTTGGGAGGTTGGTTGCTGATGAAGAGGGGGCCGACCGAGTTGTGGCAACCGCTCCGTTGGCACCCCTCTTCATCAGCAACCCTCTTGACGAATGCAGGTCCAGGAGCCTCAGGCTCCTTGTGGGGTGCAGGGGCAAAGCCCCTGCCGGGTCCAGGGCAGCGCCCTGACCTTCCCTTTCCCCCACGCGGGCTCGCCGCATCACTGCTGGAGGAACGCGTCCATGCGTTCGGTGTTGCGGGTGAGGTTTTCGCGCCAGTAGTCGAAGTTCATGAAGGTCTGGCGGCTGGCGTTTTCGGGGGCCGAGTTGATCTTGGCGGCGGCTTCCGGCGGGATCTTCCCGGTCGCGAAGGCCTTGCTGTTGATCGGCCCGTAGTCGATCAGCGCCGGGATGTTGGCCTGCAGCTCGGGCGAGACCATCAGCGCGATGACCTTCTGCGCCAGGGCGACGTTCTTGCTGCCCTTCGGGATCACCAGGCAATCGGCGTTGAAGATGCCCTGGTTGTAGGTGATGGCGGCCTTGGCGCCGTCCTTGATGACCGCGCCGGCGCGACCGTTCCAGATGGCGACGATATCGGCCTCGCCGTCCTTCAGCAGCTGGGCGGACTGGGCGCCCGAGGCCCACCAGGCGACGACGCTGGACTTGATGCGGGCGAGGCTTTTCAGGGCCCGCTCGACGTCGAGCGGGTAGAGCTTGGCGGGATCGACGCCGTCGGCCATCAGCGCGATCTCGAAGGTCTCGCCGGCGCCTCTCGACAGCGAGCGGGTGCCGGGGAACTTCTTGGTGTCCCAGAAGTCGGCCCAGGTCTGCGGGCCGTTCTGGCCGTATTTCTGCGTGTTCCAGGCGATGACGGTGGAGTAGTAGATCACCCCGATCCAGTCCTTGTGCCACATCGCCTTGTCGATGCCGTCGGTGTTGATCACCTTGTAGTCGAGCGGCTCGAACAGGCCTTCGGCGCTGCCGCGGGCGCAGGAGGCGGCGCCGAGGTCGGCCACGTCCCATTTCACCGCGTTGGCGCCGACCTGGGCGCGCACGTCAGCGATGCCGGTCAGCGTGTCTTCCTTGATGGTGATGCCGAGCGCCTTCTCGATCGGATCCAGCAGCGCCTTGCGCTGGGCGGCCTGGTAGGCGCCGCCGAAGGAGGCGAAGGTGATGGTGGTCTGCGCCGCCGCCGGCAGGGCGAGCACGCTCATCGCAAGCGCGGCGCGGAGTGTGGATGCGATACCCATTCGGTGAGCCCCTTCTTTATCGTTGCCGCCATCAAGGCACTCCGGGCTCCGCGAGCCAAGCGGAAATTGCAGGGCTGCCGGTCGCGGGCTACGATTCTGCGTCCGTCCCCGCAGGAGGTCCGTTTGCCCCGCGCCAAGCTGCCGCCGAGCCTGTATGCCGACACTGCCCGCCCGGCACCGGACACGCCGCCGCTGGATGGCGATCGCAAAGCCTCGGTCGCGGTGATCGGCGCGGGCTTCACCGGCCTGTCGTCGGCGCTGCACCTGGCCGAGCAGGGCGCCGACGTGATCGTGCTGGAACGCAACGAGCCCGGTTGGGGCGCCTCGGGGCGCAACGGCGGGCAGGTGAATCCAGGGCTGAAATGGGACCCGGACACGGTGGAGAAGGATTTCGGCCCCGACCTCGGGCGGCGGATGGTCGATTTCTCCTGGAACGCGCCGAACGTGGTGTTCGACCTGATCGGCCGCCACCAGATCACCTGCGAGGCGTCGCAGACCGGCACGCTGCGGGCGGCGTTCCAGCAGAACAACGTGGCCGACATCGAGACGGCGCACGCGCAGGGCGCCCGGCGCGGCATGCCGGTGGAGCTGCTCGATGCCGCCCGGATGGCCGAGGCGACAGGGACCGATCGCTACCTGTGCGCCCTGCTGGACAAGCGCGGCGGCCACGTGAATCCGCTCGGCTATGCGCGGGGCATGGCGCAGGCGGCGATCCAGGCCGGCGCGCGCATCCATGGCGGCACGCCGGCGGAGAAGGTGTGGCGGGACGGAACGTCGTGGAAGGTGCGGACGCCCACGGGCACCGTCACCGCGGACCGGCTGGTGATCGGCACCAACGGCTACACGGATGATTTGTGGCCGAAGCTGCGCCGCAGCGTGGTGCCGGTGTACAGCGGCATCACCGCGAGCGAGCCGGTGCCGGAGGAGGTGGCGGCCGAGATGATGCCGCTGCGCGGCTCGCTGTACGAACTCGGCAAGATCACCACCTACTACCGGATCGACCGCAACAACCGCGTGCTGATGGGCGGCCGCAGCCGGCAGACCGACATTTCCTCGCCCGACGATGTCGGCTGGATGGTGCGCTATGCCGAGCGCCTGTGGCCGCAGCTCAAGGGCCGCAGATGGACCCATGGGTGGAGCGGCCAGCTCGCCATCACGCCCGACCACTACCCGCATATCCACGAGCCGGCGCCGGGCGTGCTGGTCTGTGTCGCCTACAACGGCCGCGGCGTCGCGATGGCAACCGCGATGGGCGGGCAGCTGGCAAAGCGCACGCTGGGGGGCGCGGCGGCCGAGATCGACATGCCCATCACCGACCTGAAGGAGATCCCTTTCCATGCCTTGTGGAAAGGCGCCGTCGCCGCCAGGGTCCTGTACGGACGGATCAGGGACTACCTGCACGTCTGACACCGGAGGACGCGCAATGGGCGAGGCACGCCTGAAGTATTTCGGCTGGGGCCGCGAGGGCGAGGGCCTGTCGGCGGCCGAGGAGGAATTCTACCTCGACGTCTACCGCCGCAAGTTCGACGTGGCGGATTTCGAGGCGCGCCCGGTGCCGGGCCTCGGCGCCATCGCACTGCGCCCGCCGCGCATCGCCCCGCCCGC
The DNA here is from genome assembly GCA_044225615.1 of Acetobacteraceae bacterium. GTDB lineage: Bacteria > Pseudomonadota > Alphaproteobacteria > Acetobacterales > Acetobacteraceae > CAIYPH01. Next base: position 16,648 of record JBGAIK010000018.1, read on the forward strand.
CGCGCTCGCCGCCTTCTGCACCAGCGACGTCTACGACCGCGCCGCCCACACCTACGGCAAGTCCTTCCCCGAGACGGTGCGCGGCCTGCTAGGCGACTATGCCAATGCGCCCGACGTGGTGGCCTATCCCCGCACCGAGGCCGAGATCGCCGCCGTGATGGACTGGGCCGGCGGCGCCCAGGCGGCGCTGATCCCGTTCGGCGCCGGCAGCTCCGTCGTCGGCGGGGTGGAGCCGAAGGTGGGGCCGCAATACCGCGCCACCGTCACGCTCGACATGCGCGCGCTGGGCCGGGTGGTGGAGATCGACCGCGCCTCCCGTGCCGCCCTGATCGAGGGCGGCGCCTATGGCCCGGCCCTCGAAGCCCAGCTCAGGCCGCACGGGCTGACGCTGCGCCATTTCCCGCAGAGCTTCGACTACTCCACGCTGGGCGGCTGGATCGCCACCCGGTCCGGCGGGCATTTCGCCAGCCTCTACACCCATATCGAGGATTTCGTAGAAAGCATGCGGGTGGTCACCCCCAGCGGCACGCTGGAAACCCGCCGCCTGCCCGGCTCCGGCGCGGGGCCCAGCCCGGACCGGATGTTCGTCGGCTCCGAGGGCATCCTGGGCATCATCACCGCCGCCTGGATGCGCCTGCAGGACCGCCCGACCTTCCGCGCCGGCGGCGCCATCCGCTTCGCCGATTTCAAATCCGCCGCCCGCGCCGTGCGCGCCATCTCCCAGGCCGGGCTCTACCCGTCGAATTGCCGCATCCTCGACCCGCAGGAGGCCGCGAACACCGGCGCCGGGGACGGCAGCGCCGCGATCATGGTGCTGGGCTTCGAGAGCGCGGACCACGAACTCGGTCCCTGGCATGCCCGCGCCCTGGAATGCGCACGCGATCATGGCGGCACGCCGGAAGGCGCCGGCGAGGCCGACGCTCATCTGAAAGGCGCCGCCGGCCTGTGGCGCACCGCCTTCATCCGCATGCCCTATGCCCGCGAGCGCATCGTGCCGCGCGCCATCATCAACGACACGTTCGAGACCGCGATCACCTGGGACCGGTTCGAGCACCTGCATGACAGTGTGAAAGCCGCGGTGGAGGAGGCGATCCTGCGCGTGACCGGCCATCCCGGCCAGGTCACCTGCCGCTTCACGCATATCTATCCGGACGGGCCGGCGCCCTATTTCTCCTTCCACGGTCTCGGCCGCCACGGCGCGCTGCTGGAGCAGTGGCAGGCGATCAAGGACGCGGCGGGGGATGCGCTGATGGCAGCGGGGGGGACGATCACGCATCACCATGCCGTGGGGCGTGACCACCGGCCCTGGTATGACCGTCAGCGGCCGGAGCTGTTCGCGACTGCGCTGAAGGCTGCCAAGCAGGCGCTGGATCCGCGCGGCATCCTCAATCCGGGGGTGCTGCTGGATCCGTGAGCCGCAGGAGTAGGGCAGCCCCCGAAAGGGCTGCCCCGCCTTCTACCGCCTGATAATCTTGATCCTGAGTGTCAGGATCACTACTATCCACGGCCGAAGGCTGCGATGCTCTTCCATCGCTTCCTCCTCTAACCCGCCCACCAGCCGGGGCGGTTGCGGCGGCGGCCGGGTGCATCCGGCCGCCGTTTCGCGTTGTGGCACAACTTGCCCGCTTGCGTATCGAACCCCGCCGCTCCGGTTGGCGCCCCGCGCGCATCGGCCTAACCTCCCCACCGAAAATCTGGAGGGAACGATGCGCTGGATTCATTTCACTGCCGGGGGGCGGACCGCCTACGGCATCATCGAGGGCGACACCATCGCCGAGACCGAGGGCGACATGATGGGCGCCTGGTCGCGCACCGGCCGCACCCACCGTCTGGCTGACGTGAAAATCGAGATCCCGCTGATCCCCCGCACCTTCTACTGCGCCGGCCTCAACTACGTGGAGCACATCAAGGAAGGCGCGGCCAAGCGCGGCGAGACCCCCAACATCCCCGAGCGCGCCGAGATCGGCTACCGCGCCCAGAACGCGCTGATCGCCGATGGCGAGGACGTGGTGATCCCGCACGACGCCACCGAGAAGGTCCATTACGAAGGCGAGCTGGTGGTGGTGATCGGGAAGAAGGCGAAGAACCTCACCGAGGAAAACGCGCTCGACTGCGTCTTCGGCTACACCATCGGCAACGACGTCTCCGAACGCACCTGGCAGCGGGCGGACCGGACGTTCTGGCGGTCGAAGAACTCCGACACGTTCAAGCCGATGGGCCCCTGGATCGACACCGACGTCGATCTCGACACGCTCCACACCACGGTGCGCGTGAACGGGGTGGCGAAATCCAGCTTCAAGACCAACCACATGCTGTTCAGCATCCAGCACTTCCTCGCCGTCACCTCGCGCAACTGCACGCTGTATCCGGGCGACGTGATGTGGATGGGCACCGACGGCGTCTCGCCCGACCTGGTGCATGGCGACCTGGTGGAGGTCGAGATCAGCGGCCTCGGCACGCTGCGCAACCGTTTCGTGAAGGAAGGCCGATGAGCGCCACCTACGAGCTGCATCGCCGGCAGATCGAGGCGATCCTGACCGCCTGGAACATGCCGCCGGCCAACGCCGCCAGCACGGCCGAGATCATGTCCTGGGCCGACCTGCACGGCATCGACAGCCATGGCATCTCGATGATCCCGGGCTACGATGAGCGCCGCCGCAGCGGCAAGATGCGCATGGAGGCGGCGCCGCACATCGTCCGCGAAACCCCGGTCTCCGCCCTGGTCGACGGCGATGGCGGGCTCGGCCACGTCACCTCGCGCCTGGCCATGGACACCGCCATCGGCAAGGCGCGGACCATCGGCATGGGCATCGCGGCCGTGCGCAACTCGTCGCATTTCGGCGCCTGCGGCTTCTACGCGAAGATGGCCGCCGATGCCGGGTTCATCGGCATGGTCACCACCTCGGCCTCCGGCATCCAGGTGGCGCCGACCGGCGGCGCCCAGGCCCGCCTCGGCACCGACCCGATCGCCTTCGCCGCCCCGGCGCGCGACGGCGAACCCTTCCTGCTCGACATGGCCACCACCACGGTGGCCGCCGGGCGCATCCGCAACAAGGCCAACGAGGGCCTGCCCACGCCCCCCGGCTGGGTGCTCACCCGGGAGGGCCTGCCCAGCACCGATCCGCTGGAGGCGCGCGAGAAAGGCGGCTTCCTCACCTCCCTCGGCGGCTCGCCCGAAGGCAGCAGCTACAAGGGCTACGGGCTTGCCGCCATGGTGAACATCCTCGCCTCGGCGCTGTCGGGCGCCAGCATGGTCACCGACCCGATGCACACGAAGCAGCCGGGCACGATGGGCATCGGCCATTTCTTCATGGCCATCGATCCCGGCCTGTTCCGCGACCCGGCCGAGTTCCGCGCCGATGTCACCCGCTTCTGCGACGCGCTGCGCGGGACGAAGCCGGTCGACCCGGGCCAGCCCGTGATGGTCGCCGGCGATCCGGAGCGCCGCAACGCCGCCCGGCGCATGCAGTCCGGCATCCCGGTCGGCGCCAACCTGCTCGCCGAAGTGAAGCGCATCGCGCTGGCCAGCGGTGCGCCCTGGCTGCTGGGCTGACGCGGCACGCTCTGATAGGAAGCCCCCGCAACCAAGGACGCGCCCCGCCATGCCCAGCGACAAATCCCCCCCCACGACCGTGGAGCTCGACGCCAGCGAGTTCGCGCTCATCGTCGGCGAGGAGAATGGCGAGATGTCCGTCCGCGTCGTGGGCGGCAGCGAGCTCGACGATTCGGTGGAGGAGATGCCGGCGGCGCCGGAAATCGTTCTCGCGCTGGCCATGCGGCTGCTGAAGGACCCGGAGTTCCACGACGACGTGCTGGACTGGTACTACGAGCACCAGGATGAGCTGGACGACGACGACGCCTGAGGAGGAGCAGGGGCGGCAAGACCCCCCAGCGCTCAGTCGAACAGCGTGCCCAGCCGCTGCTTGATCTGGTCGGCGATGTAGAGCGCCACCGCCTGGATCGTGTGCGTCGGGTTCACCCCCGCCGAGGTCACGAAGACCGAGCCGTCGACGATGAACAGGTTGCGCACGTCATGGGCGCGGCCCCAGCCGTTCACCACCGAGGTCTCGGGATTGTCGCCCATCCGGGCGGTGCCCATCAGGTGCCAGCCGCCGCGCTCCAGCAGCTCACCCTCCACCTCGTAGGCGCCGGCCGCCCTGAGGATGTCGGTGCCGCGGGCGATGGCGAAGTCGATCATCCGGCGGCTGTTCGCGCCGAGCGTGTAGTCGAGTCGCGGGGCCGGGATGCCGTGGCCATCCTTCAGGACCGCGTCGAGCGTCACGCGGTTATGCGCCTCCGGCAGGTCCTCCAGGATCGCGCCCAGCCCGGTGGAGCGGCGATGCAGCCGGCGATAGGCGGCGTGGTGGCCATCGCCCCAGGGAATGCGGCCAGAGTCGACGCCGCCGATCGCGGTGGATGCCGTGCCGTCCCCGCGGCTGAACTCGTAGCAGAAGCCGCGCACGAAGCCGCGGGCGGCATCGGTCTCGTAGAACTCGTGGCTCCAGTAGCTGTTGTCGGGGCCGCGCTCGCCGTCCAGCTCCTCGTCGAAATACCCGGTGATCGACACGTAGGGATGGAACATCAGGTTGCGGCCCACCTGGTCGCTGCGGTTGGCAAGCCCGGTGGGGAAGCGGGCGCTGGCGGAATTGAGCAGGATGCGCGGCGTGCCGATGCCATTCATCGCCAGGATGACGATATGGGCGGGCTGGAACCGCTCGTTTCCCTCGGCGTCGTAGTAGACTGCGCCATTCGCCATCCCGTCGGGGCCCAGCGTGATCTCGCGCACGCGCGCCTGTGTCTGCAGCTGCACGCCGGCGCGGATGGCCGCGGGCCAGTAGGTGATGTCGGTGCTGGCCTTCGCACCCTGGGCGCAGCCGAAGGTGCATTTGCCCAGGTTGATGCAGGGCGCCCGCCCCTCGTACTCGACCGACGCGATGGCGGCGTCCGACGGCCACCAGTGCCAGCCCTGCCGGTTGAACCCCCTCGCCAGCGCCATGGTGGCCCGGCCCATCGGCAGCGGCGGCATCACCTGCGGCTTGGCAGGGTATGCCGGATCGCCGGCCAGGCCCGAGGTGCCCATCATGCGGTCGTTCAGGTCGTAGAACGGCGCCAGCGTCGCGTAGTCGATCGGCCAGTCATCGGCCACCCCGTCCAGCGTGCGGACGCGGAAATCGGACGGATGAAAGCGCGGCGTGTGCGCCCCGTACAGCACGGTGCCACCGCCGACCGCGTTGAAATTGGCCACCTTGATCGGCGAGTTGTCCTCGTTGATCGGGTAGTCGGCCGCCCCCGCGCGGCGGTTCGGGTTGATCGCGAAGCTGCCGCCGTTGCGCGATTCCACGTCGCGCCGCGTGGCCGGGAATTCCGACTGCTTCATCCAGCCGCCCTGCTCCAGGCACAGGATGCGCATCCGCGTCTCGGCCAAGCTCCACGCCACCGCGGCACCGGAGGCCCCGGCGCCGACGATCAGGACATCGACCTCCTCGGCCATCAGTCGGCCGCCGCCCCCATCTTGTCGGCAAGCGTCGGCAGGCGGTGGGTGCGCGCCGGCGCCAGCCAGTTCTGCAGCCGCCCCAGATACAGGTAGATCACCGGCGTGGTGTAGAGCGTGAGCACCTGGCTCAGCAGCAGGCCGCCGACCATGGCATAGCCGAGCGGCCGGCGCAGTTCGCTGCCCGGTCCTTCGCCGAACATCAGCGGCAGGCCGGAGAACAGCGCGGCCATGGTGGTCATCATGATCGGCCGGAAGCGCAGCAGGCAGGCCTGGCGGATGGCGTTGAACGGCGTCTCGCCGTCCTTGCGCTCGGCGCTGATGGCGAAGTCCACCATCATGATGCCGTTCTTCTTGACGATGCCGATCAGCAGGAACAGCCCGATCAGCGCCACCAGCGACAGCTCGTAGTTGAACAAATGCAGCATCAGCAGCGCGCCGACGCCGGCCGAGGGCAGGGTGGACAGGATGGTCAGCGGCAGGATGTAGCTTTCATAGAGCACGCCCAGGATGATGTAGACCGAGATCAGGGCGGCGGCGATCAGGTAGGGCTGCGAGGCCTTGGACGCCTCGAAGGCCTGCGCCGTGCCCTGGAACGTGCCCTGCAGCGCGATCGGCGCGCCGATCTCGCGCATCGCCCGGTTCACCGATTCCACCGCCTGGCCGAGCGCCACGCCCTGGGCCAGGTTGAACGACAGCGTCACCGCCGGGAACTGCATCTGGTGGCCGATGGTCAGCGGCGCGACCTTGGTGTTGTCGAGCTTCACGAAGGTGGAGAGCGGCACCGCCTGGCCGGTGTTGGAGCGCACGAACAGCTTGTTCAGGATCGACATGTCCTGCGCCTGCTCGGGCAGCACCTCCATGATCAGCTTGTAGGTGTTGATCTGGGTGAAATACTGCGTCACCTGGCGCTGGCCGAGCGCGTCATACAGCGTGTCGTCGATCACCTGCGGGTGGATGCCGAAGCGCGCCGCCGCGTCGCGGTCGATGGTGACGATCAGCGCCGTGCCGCCGGATTGCTGGTCGGAGCCGACGTCGCGCATCTCGGGCAGGGTGCGGAACTTGGCCATCACCTTGGGCGCCCACTCGTACAGGTCGTGCACGTCGGGATGCTGCAGCGTGTACTGGTACTGGGTGAGCGACGGCCTTCCGCCGACGCGGATGTCCTGCCCGGCCTGGACATACATCTGCACGCCTTCGAGCCGGGCGAACTTGGGCCGCAGCCGGGCGATCACCTGCTGCGCCGTGACCTTACGCTCCGCCCAGGGCTTGAGCGCGATGAAGAAGCGGCCGGCATTGATGGTCAGCCCGAAAGTGCCCGGCCCGACGGCCGAGGAGTATCCGGCGATCGCCGGATCGCTCATCAGCACCTGGCCGATCTCGAGCTGCTTGCGCGCCATCTCCTTGAAGGAGATGTCCTGCGCGCCCACCGAGGTGCCGATCAGCATGCCGTTGTCCTGCTCGGGGAAGAACCCCTTGGGCATGATGGCACCGAGATAGACGGTGGTGCCGACGGTGGCGAAGAACACCAGCAGGGTCAGGAAGCGGAAGCGCAGCGCGATGTCGAGCGTGCGGCGGTAGAAGGCCAGCATGGCGTCGAACCCGGCCTCGACGACGCGGTAGAGCCAGCCATGCGTGCCCGAGTGGTGCTGCAGGAAGCGCGAGCACATCATCGGCGTCAGCGTGAGCGACACGACGGCCGACACGCCCACCGCGATCGAGACGGTGACGGCGAACTCGCGGAACAGGCGGCCGACGATGCCGCTCATCAGCAGGATCGGGATGAACACCGCGATCAGCGAGGCGGAGATCGAGACGATGGTGAAGCCGATCTCGCTGGCGCCCTTCAGCGCCGCCTCCATCGGCGAGAGCCCGTCCTCGATGTGGCGGTAGATGTTCTCCAGCACCACGATCGCGTCGTCGACCACGAAGCCCACCGCGATGGTCAAGGCCATCAGCGACAGGTTGTCGAGGCTGTAGTCGAGCAGGTACATCACCGCGAAGGTGCCGATCAGCGCGATCGGCACCGTGATCGACGGGATGATCGTCGCCCACAGGTTGCGCAGGAACAGGAAGATCACCATCACGACCAGGCTGATGGACAGCATCAGCGTGTGCTCGACCTCCTCCACCGAGGCGCGGATGGTCTGCGTGCGGTCCATCACGGTGGTGACCTTGATGGACGGCGGGATGGCGGCCTGCAGGCGTGGCAGCTGGTCCTTGATGCGCTGCACGGTGTCGAGGATGTTGGCGCCGGGCTGCTTGAAGATGATCAGCTGCACGCCGACGCGGCCGTTCTGGTGGCCGACCTGGAGCTCGTTCTCGGCGGCGTCGATGGCGCGGCCGATGTCGCGGACGCGGATCGGCGCGCCGTTGCGGTAGGCCAGCACCAGGTTGTTGAACTCGGCCGCCTTGGTGAGCTGGTCGTTGGCGTAGATGGTGAAGCTGCGCCGCTCGCCGTCGATCGTGCCCTTGGGCGCATTCACCGTCGCCGTCAGCAGCGAGGCGCGCGCATCCTCCATCGTCAGGCCCATGGCGGCCAGCCGGGCCGGGTCGATCTGCACGCGCACGGCGCGCTTGCGCTCGCCGCCGATGAACACCTGGGAGACGCCGGCGATGGTGGAGATCTGCTGCGCCAGGATGTTATCGGCCCAGTCATTGGTCTCGAAGATCGGCAGCTCGTCGGACTGCACGGCCAGGATCAGGATCGGGCTGTCGGCCGGGTTGACCTTCCAGAAGGTGGGCGGGCTCGGCAGGGTGCGCGGCAGCTGGCCGGTGGCCGCGGTGATCTTGGCCTGGATGTCCAGCGCCGCGGCATCGATGTTGCGGTCAAGGTCGAACTGCACCGTGATCGAGGTCGATCCCTGCACCGAGCTCGACGTCATCTGCACCACGCCGGGGATCTGGGCGAACTGGCGTTCCAGCGGCTGGGCGACGGCGGTGGCCATGGTCTCGGGGCTGGCGCCCGGGAACTTGGCGTTGACGTTGATGGTGGGGAACTCGATGCGCGGCAACGGCGAGACCGGCAGCAGCGGGAAGGCGGCGAGGCCCACCAGCACGATCGCCGCGATGAACAGGCTGGTGCCGACGGGGCGGCGGATGAACGGGGTGGAGATGCTCATGGCGGTCTCGCGTTCGGAGGTCAGCTGGCGGGCTTGGCTTGGGTGGGCGCGATGCGTGCCCCGTTCTGCAGGCGGGACATGCCGTTGACCACGACGAGCTGCCCGTCCTCGACGCCGGACAGGACGACGGCGGTCTGCCCGTCATCCTGGCCGAGCTTGACCGGGGACAGCGCGACGGTGTTGTCGGGCTTGGCGACGTAGACGAACAGGTTGGCCGGCCCGCGCTGCACGGCGATCGAGGGCACCGTGACCACGCCCTTCTGCACCTCGGTCTGCAGGCGGACGTTGACGAACTGGCCGGGCCACAGCCGGTTCTCGGCATTGTCGAAGCGCGCCTTCAGCCGGATGGTCCCGGTGGTGGCGTCGATCGCGTTGTCGGCGGTGACCAGCTCGCCGGTGGCCAGCAGCGTGCGGTCGTCGGCGGCATAGGCGAGGACGCTGAGCTTGCCCCGGGCCATGCCCGCCTGGATCGCGGGCAAATTGTCCTGGGGCAGGTTGAACAGCACGGCGATCGGGCGGATCTGGGAGATGGTGACGATACCAACGCCGGCCGGATCGGCCGCGCGCACCACGTTGCCGGGGTCGAGCTGGCGCAGCCCGACGCGCCCGTCGAACGGCGCGGCGATGGTCGTGTAGTCGAGGTTGACCCGCGCCGCGGACACCGCCGCCTCGTCGGCCTTGACCTGCGCCTCCAGCGCGCGCACCGCGGCCTGGCGCGTGTCCACCGTCTGCTGCGCGGCATACTGGTTGCGCGCGAGCTCGGTCGAGCGGTTGAGGTCGAGCCGCGCATTGGCCAGCTGCGCCTCATCCTGCGCCTTCTTGGCCAGCGCCTGTTCCAGCGCGGCCTGGTAGGGGCGGGGATCGATCTGCGCCAGCTTGTCGCCGCGCTTCACCTCCTGGCCTTCCTCGAAGAACACCTGCTCCAGCGTGCCGTCGATGCGCGCCCGCATCAGCACCGTCTGGTAGGCCTGCACCGCGCCGATATTGCGCAGCAGGATGGGAATGTCCTTGCGGCCGGCGGCGGCAATGGTGACAGGAACCCCGGGCGGGCTGGGGGCGGGGGGCGCCTGGGCGGCGGCTATGCCGGGCAGCGCGGCCACCACGGCCATTGCACCGCCTGCCAGTCTCGCCAGTGCCCGCATCCGTCGCATCGACGCCGCATCACCCTGCTCGCCCATCCGCCATCCTACGTAAGTGAAGTTCCCCGAAACAGCACGTAAAACCCCCCAACGCAAAAGCCGGCGCTCGCGCCGGCTGCCTGTTGGTATCCGCTCCCTGCGCATCCTTGCCCATCGCGGTGCCCCCGGCCAGGGTGCAAACCGCTCCAGGGTGCAAATCCCGCGTTAACTCATCGTAACCCAATGTCTAGCAGGGAAACGCACTTCCCTGCCAAGGGATTCCTCCGCCGGCCCGACCGCCTCACTCCGGCGCGATGCCCAGCGCGTCGCGGAACCGCCCGGTGAGGCGCGCGCCATCGCGGATCGGCAGGAAGCGCGGCACCTCGGCGGGCGAGATGCGGATCACCGCGAACAGCGCCTCGTGGCGCAGCCGCACCCGCAGCGCCGGGATTTCCGCCATGTCGGCCACCGTCGCCGTCGCCGCCCAGCCGCAGCCCCTGGCCACCAGCGCAAGGTCGGTGCCGAGCCCGGTATGGCTCGCCTGGTGGCCCGTCTCGCCGAACTGCCCGTTGTCGAGCACCGCGATCGCGAGGTTCGGCAGCCGCTTTGCCGCAATGGTGGACAGCGCCCCCAGGCCCATCAGCGCCTCGCCGTCGCCGGTCAGCACCAGCACCCGGCGCGTCGGCTGCGCGATGGCGAGGCCGAGCCCGATCATCGCCGCCCCGCCCATCGCACCCCAGAGATAGAAATTCTCCGGCCGGTCCCCCGCCGCCCCGGCATCGTAGGTGGCGGAGCCGAGCCCGCTCACCACCAGCAATTCGCCTCCCGGCGTGTCCGCCGGATCGCGCAGCAGTTCGGCCACCACGGCCCGGCGATCAAGTCCCGTCATGGCAAGCCCGCTCACTTCACCCATACCTTCGCCCCGATCAGCCGCTGAGACAGCAGCACCGCCACCGGGATCGCGCTGTCGAAAGCCAGCCGCGCGCTCGCCGCCACCATGTCCACCACCTCGTCCGCCCGCTCGGCACGGCGCACCTGCACGCCCGTCGCCTTCAGCACCGCCTCGGTCGCCGTGCCCATCGGCACCTGCCACGGGTTGAACTCGCCCCACTCGCCGCGCATGGTCACGATGGTGAAGAACGGCATCCGGCAGTTCACCGGCAGCGACAGCATGTTGATGCAGTTGCCCACGCCGGAGGACTGCATCAGCAGCGCCGCACGCTGCCCGCCCAGCCAGGCCCCGGCCGCCATCGCGATGCCCTCCTCCTCGGTGGTCAGCACCACGGCGGCCATCTCGTTGTCGGCATGCGCCCGCTCGATCAGCCGCGCATGCCCGGCATCGGGCACGTAGCCGACCTGCCGCACCCCCGCCGCCTTGAGCGCGCCATAGACGCCGTCCTGCCAGGCTTCCATCGTGATCTCCGCTGCCCGTCCCTTGTGCCCGGACCTACCGCGTAAGGAAAGAGGCGCGCCCTACGTCGCCAAGCCGCGCCGCCCGGCATCGAGCAGCATCTCGGTGATCCACGGCGCGCTGGTCACGTCGAGCTGCATCACCCGCCCGGCGGCGCGGACGCGGCGGGCGATCTCGTCCATCACCTTCGCCACCTCCGGATGCCCCGGCTCGCCGGGATAGCCCAGGCTCTGCGCCAGATCGTGCGGGCCGATGCCGAACATGTCGATGCCGGGCACCGCCATGATCGCGTCGAGATTGTCGAGCACGACCGCGTCCTCCAGCAGGGCGCAGACCAGCATCTCGGCGTTGCAGGCCCGGTAGTAGGCGGCCTTGTCGGCCAGCCCGTAATTGTAGTCGGTGCCCCGATTGCCGCCGAAGGAGCGCTCGCCCAGCGGCCCGAACAGGCAGGCCCGGGCGAGCTGGCGCGCATCGGCCGCGGTGGCGACATGCGGGCCCATGATGCCCATGACGCCGCGGTCGAGGTAGCGCAGGATGGTGGAGGACCCGATGTCCGGCACCCGGGCGAAGGTGGTCAGGTTGTATCGCTCGGCCGTGCGGCAGATGTCCTCGAGCTGCTCCAGGCCGAACGGCCCGTGCTCGCCGTCGATGAAGACGAAGTCGTAGTCGAGGCGGCCCATCACGTCGATCACCCAGGGCGCCGGCATCTGCAGGCTGTAGCCCCGGGCGATGCGGCCGGCGCGCATGGCGGCCTTGATGCGGTTCTGCTGCTTCATCTCGTTCCCCTCCCAGGCGATGTCGCGACCGTCATGGCTTCCCGTCCGGGCGTCAAGCGGGCTAGCATCGTCGCCAACGCGGCACGACCGCGATCCAGGGGAGAAGGCCATGAAGCGGATGACAGGCTGGACGCGGCGGCATGTGGTGGCCGGCGCGTTGGGGGCGGCGATGGCAGGGCGGTCCGTGTTGGCCGCGCCGGCCCTGGTCAAGGGCTCGAAGCTCACCTTCTGGGGCGGGCTGATCTTCTCCGACAAGGCGAACAAGCTGCTGGCCGACACGGTGCGCAAATGGGGCGCCGACAACGGCATCCAGGCCGAGTGCGTGATGATCAACCAGAACGAGACGGTGCAGAAGGTCTCCGCCGCGATCGCGTCGAACACCATGCCCGATGCGCTCGACATGGGGCTCGACCTGCTGCTGCTGCTGTCGCGCCAGGGCCAGTTCCTGCCGATCGACGATATTTTCGACGCGGTCGGCAAGGCGCAGGGCGGCTGGTTCCCGGCCGCCGAGCTCGCCACCGACACCCGCAAGCTCGCCGGCGCCCGCACCGGCCTGCCCTTCGGCGTGGGCGGCAACCTGCTGCTGCGCCGCAACGACCTGCTGACCAAGGCCGGCTTCGCCAAGCCGCCCGCAACCTGGGACGAGCTGGTGGCGCAGAGTGCCGCCATCAACAAGCCGCCCTTCCACGCGCTCGGCTTCGCGCTGTCCAACGTGGGCGACGGCAACGCCATGATCGGCATCATGCAGTCCTTCGGCGGGCGCATGGCCGACGACGCCGGCACCAGGGCGGCCATCAAGTCCGACGGCACGCGCGACTTCCTGCGCTGGGTGAAGGGGGCGTGGGACAAGAAGCTGTTCCCGCCGGGCGTCACCACCTGGGACGGCGCCGGCGACAACAACGCCTATCTTGCCGGCCAGACCGCCTTCATCGCCAACACCGGCTCGGTCGGCATCGCGGCCAAGGCGCAGGACCCCGACCTCTACAAGGACACGCTCTACTCGGCGCTGCCCTCGGGCCCCAAGGCCACCATCTCGCCCACTGCGCCGAACGTGCGGGCGATCCACAAGAGCTCGAAGAACCCCGACGCCGCCCGCGCGCTGCTGGAGCACCTGGCCCAGCCGGAGTTCCTGTCGGCCTACTACGAGAACGCGATCTACGGGCCGGTGACCAGGGACCAGGCGAAGTTCAAGGTGTTCGGCGGCGCCGACCCGATCCTGGCCGGCCTGCTCGACCTGGTGCAGCGCGGCACCGCCCCGGCCTGGCCCGACGTCTACAACACCGCCTTCGCCGACGCCTGGAACAATTTCGTCGTGCCCAAGATGATCCAGCGCGTGGTCATCGACGGCTGGGACCTCGACCGGTCGATGGACGAGGCGCAGGCGGCCACCCAGGCGATCTACGACAAGTACAAGTGATCGCCGCGGGCGGGTGGCGGCTGCCGGGCACGCCGCGCACCCGCTTCGCCTACGCCCTGGTCGTGCCGGTGATGGTGCTGCTCGGCCTGCTGGTGGCCTATCCGTTCGGCTACGCGATCTGGGTCGCCTTCACCGATCGCGTCGTGGGCAATGACGGCCAGTTCGTCGGGCTGGCCAATTTCCGCTACCTCGCGGGCTCGGCCACCTTCTACGCCGCCATCCGCAACACGCTCGTGCTGGTGCTGGTCAGCGACGTGCTGAAGCTCGGCATCGGGCTGGGCCTCGCGCTGCTGGTCAACCAGCGCCTACCGGGGCGCGGGCTGATCCGCTCGGCGCTGATGCTGCCCTGGGCGATGCCGGCCTTCGTCGCTTTCCTCGCCTGGCGCGTCGTCTACCAGCCGATCGGCGGCGGGCTGAACCTGATCCTGACCGCGACCGGCATCTGGCCGGAGGTGGTGGACTGGCTGGGGGCGCGGCCCACCGCCATGCCCTCGGTGATCGCGGCCTCGGTCTGGCGCGGGTTTCCGTTCTGGTTCGTCTCCATCCTCGCCGCGCTCCAGACCATCCCGGCCGAGCTCTACGAGGCCGCCCGCGTGGACGGCGCCAATGCCTGGCAGCGCTTCCGCGCGGTGACCGAGCCCGCCATCCGCCCGGTGGTGATCGTCACCGCCCTGCTGTCCTCGATCTGGACCGCCAACTCGTTCGAGAATGTCTGGCTGCTGACCCAGGGCGGGCCGTCGGACGCGACCATCGTCTTTCCGGTGCTGGCCTATTTCGGCATGCAGACCCAGCGCATCGGCGAGGCGGCCGCGGTGTCGGTGGCGATGCTGCCGGTCCTCGCCATCCTGGTCTTCGCCGGCACCGCGATGATGCAGCGGGACAGCGACGAATGAGGCGCCAGCTTCTCGTCGGCCGTGCCCTCAGCAACGCGGCCCTGCTGGTGGCGGTGCTGGTCGTGCTGTTCCCGATCTACTGGATGGCCAGCACCTCGCTCAAGCTGCCGCGCGAGATCTTCCGCCAGCCCGCCCTGTGGCCGCATGTCTTCACGCTGAACAACTACCGGCTGCTGCTGTTCGACAAGGACTTCCTCGAGAACATCCGCAACAGCGTCATCGTCGCCAGCGCGGTGACCGTGATCTCGCTGGTCGTCTCCTCGCTCGCCGCCTATGCGCTGGCCCGCTACCGCACCCGCTTCCAGGGCCTGATCGGCCGGCTGATCCTGTTCGCCTACCTCACGCCGACCTCGCTGCTGTTCATCCCGCTGTCGATCCTGATGGCCAGGCTCGGGCTCGGCAATTCGCTGCAGGGGCTGGTCCTCGTCTACCTCACCTTCTCGCTGCCGCTCAGCACCTGGCTGCTGCAAGGCTATTTCCGCTCGGTCCCGCGCTCGCTGGAGGAGCAGGGCATGATCGACGGCCTCACCCGCCTCGGCGCCCTGCTGCGCATCGTGCTGCCGCTCTCGGCGCCCGGCCTCGCCGCGGTCGCCATCTTCACCTTCACCGGCGCCTGGAACGAGCTGCTGCTGGCCCTCGTGCTCATCACCTCGGACAGCGTGCGCACCGCGCCGCTCGGCCTCAACTACCTCATCACCTCGGACGTGCTGCCCTGGGGCCCGCTGATGGCCGGCGCGGTGCTGTCCTCGCTGCCGCTGATGGTGCTGTATTTCATCGCGCAACGCTTCATGGTCCAGGGCATGACCGCCGGATCGGTCAAGGGCTAGCAAGGAGGAATCGAGATGGCAGAACCCCGCATCCGCATCGGCGTCGGCCAGTTCAACGAACTCACCGAGGAGAAGATGCGCTTCGCCCAGCAACTCGGCGTCGAGGGCATCCAGATGAACACGCCGAAGCTGCCCGGCGACACGAAATGGGAAGAAAAGGACCTCCGCGCCCTGACCGACCGCTGCCGGGAATACGGCCTCGTCCTCGAAGCCATCGAGAACGTGCCCGTCCATTTCTACGACAAGGTCATGCTCGGCCAGCCCGGCCGCGACGAGCAGATGGAGAACTACTGCGCCACCATCCGCGCCGTCGGCGCCGCCGGCATCCCGGTCCTCGGCTACCATTTCATGCCCAACTCGGTCTGGCGCACCGAGCGCATGGCCCCCGGCCGCGGCGGCGCCGGCTGCACCCAGTTCGACATGGCCGTGGTCGAGGCCCGGCACGGCCGCGACGCGCTGATCGGCTTCCTGCCCACCGCGCTCGGCCGCCAGTCCGCCATGCCGATCTATGACGGCGCCAATGTCGTCGGCCCCGAGAAGATGTGGGACAACTACGCCTGGTTCCTCAGGCATGCGCTGCCCGCCGCCGAGGCCGCCGGGGTGAAGCTCGCGCTGCACCCCGACGATCCGCCGATGCCCATGCTCGGCGGCGTGGCGCGGCTGTTCTGGTGCCCCGACAATTTCAGGCGCGCCTGGGAAATGAGCGCCGGCAGCCCGGCCTGGGGGCTCGATCTCTGCCTCGGCTGCTGCTCGGAAATGACCGGCGGCAAGGACGCGGTGCGCGAGATGATCGAGTTCTTCGGCCCCAAGGGCCGCATCGTCTACGTCCATTTCCGCGACGTGCAGGGGACGGTGCCGTTCTTCACCGAATGCTTCCTCGGCGAGGGCAACTACGACCCGGCCGAGGTGATGCACCTGTTGCGCAGGAACGGCTTCACCGGCTTCCTGCTCGACGACCACGTCCCCCACATGGATGGCGACACCGACTGGAACCACCGCGGCCGGGCGCATGCCATCGGCTACATGCAGGGCCTGCTGCGCATGGGCGACCTCGCGGCGCGCGGCTGACGCCGGGAGGTCAGGCCACCCGGCGCGCCGCGTCCAACGGGACCTCGATGTCGATCTCGAGCGTGGAGACCTGGTCGCCGCGGTCGAGCTTGACCTGCACCTTGTCGGGATCGACCTCCATGTGGCGGCGGATCACGGCCAGGATCTCCTCCTGCAGGCGCGCCACAAGATCGGACTTGCCGAAGGCCGAGCGTTCGTGGGCGAGCAGGA
>JBGAIK010000344.1:0-3901 GCA_044225615.1 Acetobacteraceae bacterium
TCGGCACCCGCCCCCACCAGCGCCGCGTCGATGTTGATCGCCCCGAAATCGTTGACGATCGCGGCGATCCGCGTCCCGCCCGCCTCGGCCAGCAGATGGTTGATCAGCGTCGTCTTTCCCGCCCCGAGAAACCCGGAAACTAGAACCACCGGAACCATGCGCTACCGCCGGATCGCCCGCCCCGGCCGCGCGTCAGGCTGCAACGCCCCGCCGGCGATCACCGCCACCCCGTTCACCAGCAGCTCGCGCACCCCCTCGGCCGCCCGGTTCATCGCCGTGAACTCCGCCCGGTCGGTCAGCCGCTCCCAGTCCAGCACCGCGACATCCGCGTCGCATCCCACCTGCAACCGCCCCTTCGCCTTCAGCGCCGGCGTGCTCGCCTCCAGGATCTGCGCCGGGATCAGCGTGCATTTCGCGATCCCCTCCATCAGCCCCACCGCCTGCCGCTCGCGCACCCATTGCCGCAGGAACCGCGTGAACGTCCCCGCCGAGCGCGGATGGGATGACGTCCCCTCCGGCAGCGGCCAGGCATCGCCCTCGTAGATGGAGCCGTCCGGCCGCGTCCACGGCATCGCGTCCGACGCGATCGCGCCGCCCGGAAACAGCACCGAGGCATCCAGCAGGTCGCGATGCCGCCGGTTCACCTCCACGTCCAGGAAGTGCCACAGCACCAGCGCCCCGGGGTCCTGCGCCTGCGCCCGCACCACCTCGTCATGGGTGGAAAACCGCCGCCCGGTATCCACCATCTCCAGCGCGTCCCACCCCCGCCCGCTGCGTTCGGCGAAAGTCGGGTCGCGGAAGAACGCCGCACTCAGCACCGTCGATCCGGTGCCGTACGGATAGGCCTCCACCGTCACCCGCAGCCCCTGCCTCTGCGCCGTGCGCACAAGCTGCGCCGCCTTCTCCACGTCGAGCAGGCTGGTGCTGTTGAAGTGGCAGATATGCATGTGCGCCCCGGTGGACCCGGCATAGCCGATCAGCCGCGTATAGGCCTCGATCGAGCTGCGCGGATCCAGATTGGCCATGAACGCGACATGGGTATAGGTCGGCACGCCCGCCTCGGCCGCCACCAGGCACACCTCGGTCATCTCCTTCACGCCGGCCCCCGGCGCATAGGCATTCAGCAGCCCGATCCCGATCGCGCCTTCCGCAATCCCCTCCCGCAGCCACGAACAGATCGCCGCAACCTCTTCATCCGAAGCCACCCCGTCCGCCCAGCGCCGGTCCTCCTCGTGCTGCGCCATGAACCGCAGCGACGGCTCGGGCCGCACCCTGCGCATCACCGCGATCCGGGCCGCGATCCAGTTCACCGCGCAGCCGTAGTTGAGCGTCCGCCCCGCCGCCGCCTGCCTCGCGTACCATTCCCCCACCGGCAGCGCGCCCGCCTCCAGCTCCAGCGAGGTCGTCACCCCGTCGAAGGCCTGCATCCGATCGGCCGGCAGCGACTGCCCATGCCCGTGCATGTCGATGAACCCGGGCGTCACCAGCATCCCCGCGGCCTCGATCGTGGCCGCGGCATCCCCCACCGTCCCGATCGCCGCGATCTTCCCGCCCTCGATGGCGAGGTCGCACACCCGGTCGAACCCGGTCTCCGGGTCGATCACCCGCCCGTTGCGGATCACAAGCTCATGCGTCATGGCGGCCTCTCCCGGGTCGAGCCCATCCCTTACCCCAGCTTTCCGATCAGGTCGAAATCCCCCGCCAGCACCGCCTCGAACCGGCCGCTGCGCCAGCCCTGCGCCGCATCGCGCACCAGCGGCGACGGCGCCTCGCGATACCGCCGCACGATCTCCTTGCCCACCGCCGCCGCCGCCAGCAGCCGCGCCACCTCCGCCGCCCCCGCCTCGCCGGGCGGGCCGGCCACCACCTGCACCCGCGCCGTGACCCGCCCGTCGTCGCCCTGTTCCAGCACGTGCAGCCCGGCCTCGGCCGACAGCGTCCGCCAGGCCCCGAACCCGCCGATTTCCAGCACCCGTCCCGGATGCTCCACGATCTGCATGTGCCGCCGCCCCGCCCAGCCGCGATACATGCCGGCCAGCCTTGCGCACCAGGCGCCGGCCTCGCCCACGTCGAGTGCCGGCACCACCCGCAGCAGCGCATCCACCGGCGCGCCCGCGACCTCGTCCTCGATCCCCATGCCGACCAGATGCAGCTGCAGCGCCAGCCGGGTCACGATCTCCCGCGCCGGCACCGCGCCCAGCCGTGCGGCCAGCCGCTCCGCCGTGCGCACCGCCTCGGCGATCCGGTCCATCCGCGCCAGCCGCGCCAGCACCCGCCCGCGATCCGCCCGCTCCCAGAAGCCGGGTGCCGCCATCGCCGCCTGCAGCCCCGCCTTGCGTCCCGCCCAGTCCTCCCCGGCCAGCACGCCCTCGATTTCCGCCAGCCGCGCGCCCAGCGCCGCCCGCTCGCCCGGCTCCCCCGCCGGCCGCAGGATCATCCCGGCCAGCGTCAGCCCCGCAACCGGCGCCTCCGCGGCCGCCGCCGGCTCGGCGTCGGGATCGACGAATTCCACCTCCAGCGCCCGGCCGCTGCTGCGCACGAACAGGAACTGCTCGCCCGCCGGCGCCAGCTGCTCCACCAGCGTCGCGGCCAGGGGCGCCAGCAGATGCTGGTCGATCGCCCGCTTCAGCGGCCGCGCCCCCATCTCCGGCGAGAAGCCGCGGTCGAGCAGGAACTCGATCGCCGAATCCTCCCACTCCACCGCCCAGCCTCGCCCCCGCAGCCCGCGGCGCTCCAGCACCGCGGCGAGCTCCTTGCGCAGGATGTCCCGCATCAGCGCCCGCGACAGCGGCCGGAACACGATGATCCGGTCCAGCCGGTTGACGAATTCCGGCCGGAACGTCTGCCCCACCGCACGGCGCACCTGCGCCTCGCCATACGCCGCCGGCCCGGCCATGAACCCCAGCCCGCCGCCCTGATGCGCCGTCGCCCCCAGGTTGGACGTCAGGATCACGATGGTGTGCCGGAAATCCGCCACCCGCCCCTCGGCATCGGTCAGCCGCCCGTCGTCGAACAGTTGCAGGCACAGGTCCCACACGTTCGGGTGCGCCTTCTCGAACTCGTCCAGCAGCACCACGGAGAACGGCGCCTTGCGGATCCGCTCCACCAGGCTGTCGCCACCCGCCCCGAGTATCTTCCCGAGCGAATCGGGTGCCTGGAACTCGCTCATATCCAGCCGCGCCATCCGTTCGGCCGAGCCGAACAGGTATTCAGCCAGCGTCTTGGCCAGCTCGGTCTTGCCCGTCCCGGTCGGGCCGGCGAACAGGAACACCCCCACCGGCCGCCCGGGATCGGTGAGCCCCGCCTTCAGCATGGCGATGCGGTCCACCACGGCGCCCACCGCCTCCTCCTGCCCGATCACCCGGGCGGCGAAGAAGGCGCGCATCGCCGCGAGGTCCACCCGCATCGAGGCGTCCAGTATGTCGCGCGGCAGCCCGGTCACCTGGCTCAGCGTCGCCAGCACCCCTGCCGGCGCCAGCGCCGCCTCGTGCAGCGAGACCGCGCGCAACGCCGACCGCCGCAGCAGGTCCAGCGCCGTGCCCGGCAGCTGCCCGGTGCCGAGATACTGGTCGGCCAGCTCCATCGCCGCCGCCACCGTCCCGGGCGCGACGGCAAGCCCGGTTTCGGCGGCGATCCGCCCGCTCACCGCCTGCGCCAGCCCCGCCGCCGCGTCGTCCGCCATCGGCTCCAGCCGGCACAGCTCGAACAGCGCGCGCAGCGCCGGGCGGGCCTGGAACAGCCTGGCCGCCGCGGCCGGCGGCGCCTCGGCCAGCACCACCAGCTTCCCCGCCACGATCGCCGGCAGGATCTGGTCCAGGATCGAGGCCGCCTGCCCCGAATGCGTGCCCGAACCGGCCAGCACCGCAAGGTCGGCGATGTGCCAGACGATGCGCCGGGCAAC
>JBGAIK010000345.1:0-3827 GCA_044225615.1 Acetobacteraceae bacterium
ATGCCGATGGGCAGGCCGTGCTTCTCCGCCGCCTTGTAGATGGGCCACATCTGGCGGCGGCCGAGCGGGAGTTCCGCCATGGCCAGCAGCAGCACCTGGACGAAGCGCCGATCGGGCGCCATGCGCTCGATCTCCTCGGCGGCGAGGTCGGCGCTGTGCGGGGGCACGACGATGGAGGCGCGCAAACGCGGGTCCTGGTCGAGCCATTCGGCGGCGAGCCAGTTGTTGATGCCGCGGCAGAGGGCGGCAGAGAGGTCCTCGCTCATCATCATCTGCGCGCCGTGCAGCACGTTGCAGATGGCGTAGCGCGTGCCCATCGGGTCGAGCACGTGGTCCTGCAGGGCCTTCAGGCTGCTGCCGGGCGGGCCGGAGGGCAGGCGCCAGTCGGGGCGGCCGGAGAGCGGCACGGAGGCCGGGTAGGCGGAGATGTCGAAACTGTCGCGTTCGAGGCCGCGGCGCAGCATGTGCTCGCGCCAGTAGGGCTCCAGATGGGGCAGCAGCGCCCGGGCCGAGGGCACCGCCGGATGGACGTCGCAATCGATGCCGCCTTGCGTGATCATCACTCGGTCCAGTTGGGGACGCGGCGGCAAAGAGCGGCGGCACGCGCGCAAGTCGTGGATGGTCGGCCTTCGCCGACCATGACGTGGACGGTTGGTGCCGGATTCTCAAACGGACGCGGTATTGTCTTATCCTTGCAGCATCTCATCGGCGATCCTCTCGGCGACCATCATCGTCGGGAAGTTGATGTTGGCGCAAGGGATCATGGGGAAGATCGAGGCGTCCACGACGCGCAGGCCGTGGACGCCGCGGACGCGGCCGGCAGCGTCGGTGACCGCGAGCGGATCGTCCTCGGCGCCCATGCGGCAGCTGCACGAGGCGTGCCAGACGCCGACGGTGGAGCGGCGGACCCAGCCTTCCAGGGCCTCCTCGTCCTCGTCCTCCAGCGCGCGGCCGACGCCCTTGCCGTCCATGATGAAGGTGCGGATGGCGAATTTGCGCAGCGCGGCCGGGCCTTCGAGCATGGCGGCGCCGAGGCCGGTGATGATGCGGTTGCGCAGGGTGACGTCGCTGACCTTGCGGATCTTGTCGGTGAACGACGAGGGGAACATGTCGCTGATGACGCCGGCCAATTCGGGCGAGCGGTGGACGGCGACGAGGCGGCGGAAGCCGTCCACCAGGCGCACGAGGTCGCGCTGGTCGGAGAGCAGGCTGAAATCGACGCGCGGCTCGGCCCGCCAGTCGGTGCTTTCCAGCATGACCTGGCCGGTCTCGGAGAAGGTCTGGTTGACCCAGATGTTGGTGGCCGACAGGCGCTGGCCGACCGGGTGCCAGCTGGCCTGGGTGCCGACGGTGAGCGCCATGTCGCCGGGGCGGGCGTCGGGGTGGCCGGAGGAGAAGCGGGCGCCCATGGTGCTGGCGCGCCTGGTGTAGAGCAGCGCGCGGTGGCCGCGGCGGACATAGGCGGCGATCGAGATCGAGGGGTGGTCCATCAGCCGCTGGCCGACGCCGGCGCGGTGGGCGCGGACCTCGATGCCCATGTCGCGCAGATGCGCCTGCGGGCCGATGCCGGCGCGCAGCAGCATGGCAGGCGAGTGGATGGCCCCGGCGCTGACGATGATCTCGTTGGCCGTGTGGGTGGTCTCCTGCCCCTTCTGCACCGCGACGATGCCGGTGCAGCGCGGGCCGTCGAAGGTCAGCGCCTTGACCTGCGTCTCGGTCATGAGGGTGAGGTTGTTGCGCCGGCGGACGCCGGGGCCGAGATAGCCGATCGCGGCCGAGACGCGCTGGTCGTAGAGGTTGGACATGACCAGCGGGTAGTAGCCGTCCTCGAATTCGCCGTTCTGGTCTTCCACGTAGGGGAAGCCGGCGGCGGCCAAGGCGCGGCCGAAGGCGGCGGTGCCGGCGGACCAGTTCTCGGGGAAGACGCGGCGCACCGGGATGCGGCCCTCGGCGCCGTGCAGCGGGCCGTCGAAATCGATGTCGCGCTCGATCTTCCTGAAATAGGGCAGGACGGAAGCCCAGTTCCAGCCGGCGGCGCCGCGGGCCTCCCAGTCGTCGTAGTCGGCCGGCGCGCCGCGGTTGGCGAGCTGGCCGTTGATCGAGGAGCCGCCGCCGAGGACGCGGGCCTGCTCGTAGCGGGCGAGGCGGGGCCGGGGCGCGTCGGGGTCGTTGCGCGGCATCGCCTCGGTGGTGACGCGCAGCTCGGTCCAGAGGAAGCGGGTGTCGCGGAAGGCGCGCGAGGCGCGGCTGTCGAGGATCGCCTCGGGCACGCGCCCGTCGGGCGTGTCCATGCCTGCCTCGACCAGGAGGACGCGGTTGGCGCTGCGGGCGGACAGGCGGTTGGCGAGGACGGAGCCGGCCGAGCCGCCGCCCACGATGATGAAATCAAATTCCTTTGGGAAATCCATGGGCAGCCGGTTTCCTCCGCGGCATTCTTGTCGGCGGCCGGGGGTATATCGTCCGGCCCCGGCGGCCAAGCGTCAAGGAGAGGAAACGATGGACGACCTGCATTTCCCGTCGCTGCGCGGCCGGGTCAGCGCGGCCGAATGGCAGGCGCGGCTCGATCTCGCGGCCTGCTACCGGCTCTGCGACATGATGGGCATGTCGGACATGATCTACACCCATATCAGCGCCCGGGTGCCCGACGAGCCGGACCGGTTCCTGCTGAACTGCCATGGCATGCTGTTCGGGGAGATGACGGCCTCGGGGTTCCTGAAGGTCGATCTCGACGGGAACGTGGTCAGCAAGCCCGACGTGGAATACGGGCTGCATGCCGCCGGGTTCGTGATCCACAGCGCCATCTACAAGGCGCGGCCGGACGCGATGGCGGCGATGCACACGCATACGATCGCGGGGATGGCGGTCTCGGCGCTGCAATGCGGGCTGCTGCCGCTGACGCAGACGGCGACGCGGTTCGTCACCCGGCTGTCGTATCACGATTTCAACGGGCCGGAGCGCGATCCGGCCGAGCGGGCGAAGCTCGCCGAGCACCTGGGCGGCAACAACTGCATGATCCTGCGCAACCATGGCCTGCTGACCGTGGGGCCGAGCGTGGCGGAGGCGTTCAATTACATGTACGGCCTGGAACGGTCCTGCCAGGCGCAGCTTGCCGCGATGGCCTGCAACACGCCGCTGAACATCCTGCCGCAGGCGGTGGTGGACAAGGCGGTGGCGATGTACGAGCCGGGGATGGTGCGCCCGTACGGGCTGCTCGAATGGGCCGGGCTGCTGCGCATGCTCGACCGGCGCGATGCCGGCTGGCGAGCGTAACAATTTAGCACGTTGCGCCGCCCGGCCCGGCCGGGAATAGTCACGCCCGCGCGATCAGCCGCCGCACCTCAGCAGGAGACTGGCATGGCCAAGGGACCCGCCTCCGACGCGATCATGGGCACCGACAAGATGAAGCCGCTGCTCGCGCTGTCCAAGCGCGACCCGGTGCAGGCCGCGATCGGGCTGACCGCGGACGGCGAGGCGATCATCCTGCTCGACAAGAAGGCCAAGCCGAAGAAGGTGCTGTCGATGATGCGCGGCCTGGCGGGCAAGGCGAAGATCAACCTCGCCGCCGCCTCGCTGCGCTTCGGGCGGGCCGAGGTCGATACCGACTATGATTCCGGCATGGTGCGGTTCTTCGTCAACAAGGAGACGCCGGGCAACATGCGGGCCAAGCTGGTGGAGGTGGTGAAGCGCATCCCGTACCAGAAGGTCGAGATCAACGTGGATGCGAGCCTGGAGGAGGAGCCGGAGGACGAGGCGCAGGCGAACGAGACCGCGCCGGGCAGCGTGGCGCCGGAGGTGGCCAACGCGCCGGAGCCGCCGCCGCCTCCCCC
>JBGAIK010000346.1:0-3819 GCA_044225615.1 Acetobacteraceae bacterium
TCTTTGTTCAGCTTTCCTGGCCAGCGCCCCTCGATGAGCCTCCTGGAAGTCCGCAACCTCACCACCGCCTTCGGCACCGAAAGCGGCGAGGTCACCGCCATCGAGGACGTCTCCTTCGACCTCGACGAGGGCGAGATACTGGGCATCGTCGGCGAATCCGGCAGCGGCAAGTCGGTCACCGCGCTCACCGTCATGGGCCTGCTCCCCCAGCCCCCCGCCCGCGTCGTCGCCGGCAGCGTCGCCTTTGCCGGCCAGCCCCTGATCGGCATGGCCGAGACCCGGCTGGAAAAGATCCGCGGCGCCGGCATCGGCATGATCTTCCAGGAGCCGATGACCTCGCTCAACCCGGTGCTGACCATCGGCGAGCAGATCATGGAGACGGTGCGCGCCCACGAATCGATCCCGGCCCGCGCCCAGCGCGACCGCGCCATCGAAATGCTCGACCGCGTCGGCATTCCTTCCGCCGCGACGCGCCTCGGCGACTACCCGCACCAGATGTCCGGCGGCCAGCGCCAGCGCGTCATGATCGCCATGGCGCTGGCCTGCCGGCCCCGCCTGCTGATCGCCGACGAACCCACCACCGCGCTCGACGTCACCATCCAGGCCCAGGTGCTCGACCTGCTGATGGACCTGCGCGACGAGCTGGGCATGGCGATCATCGTCATCACCCACAACATGGGCGTCATCGCCGAGACCGCCGACCGCGTCATGGTCATGTATGCCGGGCGCGTGGTGGAGCAGTCCCCGGTCGCCGACCTGTTCGACCGCCCGCAGCACCCCTACACCAAGGGCCTGCTCGCCTGCGTGCCCACGCTGGAGCAGGAGAACGAGCGCCTGGTCGCCATCCCCGGCTCGCTGCCCGAGCCGGCCCGCCGCCCGCAGGGCTGCCGCTTCGCCCCGCGCTGCTCGCTGCGCATCGCCGCCTGCACGCAAGCCATCCCGCCTTTGCTCGGCCAGGGCGGCCACGCCGCCGCCTGCATCCGGATCGGCGCATGAAGCTCCTCGAGGCCGTCGCGCTGGAGAAGCATTTTCCCATCCGCACGGGCAGCTTCCTGCGCCGCCACACCGCCATGCTCAAGGCGGTGGACGGCGTGAACCTGTCGATCAACGCCGGCGAGACGCTCGGCCTGGTCGGCGAATCCGGCTGCGGCAAGACCACCCTCGGCCGCCTGCTGATCCGCCTGATCGAGCCCACCGGCGGCAGCATCCTGTTCGACGGCCAGGACATCACCGGCCTCGACGCCAAGGCCATGCGCCCCGTCCGCCGCTCCATGCAGATCATCTTCCAGGACCCGTACGGCGCGCTCAACCCGCGCATGTCGGTGGAAGACATCATCATGGAGCCGCTGCTGATCCACGGCGCGAAGCCCGATGCCGCCGCCCGCGCCAAGGTCGCCGAGATGCTGAACCTCGTCGGCCTGCCCGCCCGCGCCGCGCAGCGCTTCCCGCACGAATTCTCCGGCGGCCAGCGCCAGCGCGTCGGCATCGCCCGCGCCCTGGTCCTGCGCCCCCGCCTCGTCGTCTGCGACGAGCCGGTCTCGGCGCTCGACGTCTCGGTCCAGGCGCAGATCGTCAACCTGCTCCAGGACCTCCAGCGCGAGCTCGGCCTCACTTTGCTGTTCATCGCCCACGACCTCAGCGTGGTGAAGCATATCTCCGACCGCGTGGCCGTGATGTATCTCGGCCGGGTGGTGGAGATCGCCGACAAGCGCACCATCTACGCCGCCCCCCAGCATCCCTACACCCAGGCGCTGATCGCCGCCGTCCCGGTGCTGCGCCCCGCCGCCCGCGGCCGCGGCAAGCGCCAGCGCATCGCCGGCGACATCCCGAGCGCGCTCAACCCGCCCTCCGGCTGCCGCTTCCACACCCGCTGCCCGCACGTGATGGACATCTGCCGCAGCACCTCCCCCACCCTCGCCGGACCTGCCGACGGGCACCAGGTGGCCTGCCACCTCATACCGAAGCCTCAATAAGGAGCGAACAATGCTCGACCCGAAGAAATCCCGCCTCGTCGCCGAAGTCGATTTCGAGAAGGACGGCAAGCAGACCGGCTTCGTCCGGCTGTTCCATTCCGTGCACGCCTCGGCCTACGGCTTCATCCCGATCCCGATCGTGGTGATCAGGAACGGCAAGGGGCCGACCGCCGTGTTCACCTCCGGCAACCACGGCGACGAATACGAAGGGCAGGTCGCGCTCTGCAACCTCGCCCGCAAGCTCGACCCGGCCAAGATCAAGGGCCGCGTCATCCTGCTGCCGATGGCCAATTTCGCCGCCGGCATGGCCGGCCGCCGCACCTCGCCGATCGACGAGGTCAACCTCAACCGCGCCTTCCCCGGCAACCCCGACGGCACCGTCACCCAGCAGATCGCCTACTGGATCGAGAGCACCCTGCTGCCGATGGCCGATCTCGTGGCAGACCTGCATTCGGGCGGCTCGTCGCTGATGTACGTGCCCTGCGCGCTGATGAAGAACTCGCCCGACAAGAAGCGCACCGCGAAGATGCAGGCCATGCTGGAGGCGTTCGCCTCGCCGCTCGCCTACATCACCCCCGGCGGCTCCGGCACCGGGGCGGACAACACGCTCTCCGGCGGCGCCGAGCGCCTCGGCATCCCCGCCCTCGGCACCGAACTCGGCGGCAGCGGCACCGTCACGCCGGCGGCGCTGCGCATCGTCCAGCGCGGCCTCAACAACCTGCTGGTCCATGCCGGCATCCTGCCCGAGAGCGAGCGCATCGCCGCCCCCAAGCCCACCCGCATCGTCACCGTCGCCGGCCCCGAGCACTTCGTCTACGCCTCCGAGAGCGGCGTGTGGGAGCCGGTGGTGGAGCTCGGCCAGACCGTGAAGGCCGGCCAGCTCGCGGCCCGCATCTACACGCCCGAGACCCCCTGGGCGAAGCCCGCCGAGGTGCGGTTCCAGGGCAGCGGCCTGGTGCTGTGCAAGCGCGTCCCGGGCCGCACCAGCCGCGGCGACTGCCTGTTCCACCTGGGCGCCTGATCGGGGGCGCCTGACATGTTCCGCCTCGGGCTGGTGGGTGCCGGCCGCATGGGCCGCACCCACCTGGCGGCGCTGGAAGGGAGCGCCGCCGTCCGGGTCGCCGCCATCGCCGAGCCCTCCGAGGCCGGCGCCACGCTCGCCCGCCCCGACCGCGCGGTCCATCCCAGCCTCGAGGCGATGCTGGAAGCCGGTGGCCTCGACGGCATCCTCGTCGTCGTCCCGTCAGTGCTGCACGAGCAAACCGTCGCCAGCATCATCGCCGCCGGCCTGCCCATCCTCTGCGAGAAGCCCTGCGGCGTGAACGCGGCACAAGCCGCAAGCTCCGCGGCATTGGCGCAAAAGGCCGGCATCAAGCTCCAGGTCGCGTACTGGCGCCGCTTCGTCCCGCAGCTCCAGGCCCTGAAATCCCGCATCACCGCCGGCGAACTCGGCGACCTCTACCACGTCGCCAGCCACCAATGGGATGGCAGCCCGCCCTCCGCCCAGTTCCGCGCCGGCAGCGGCGGCATCTTCGTCGACATGGGCGTGCACGAGTTCGACCAGATCCGCTGGCTCACCGGCCAGGAATTCGCCACCTTCCACACGCAGGTCCCCAGCCCCGGCGACGGCCTCGAAAGCGCCCAGACCCTGTGCCGCCTCTCCGGCGGCGCCACCGCCCTCATCTCGCTCGGCCAGCGCTTCCCGCTGGGCGACGTCTGCCGCGTCGAGGTGTTCGGCACCCGGGATGCCGCCGAGAGCCGCTTCCTCTGGCCCCCCGACGCCGACGACGCCTTCCACGACGCGCTGCGCCGCCAGGCCGAGGGCTTCGCCCGCTGGGCCAGGGGC
>JBGAIK010000347.1:0-4068 GCA_044225615.1 Acetobacteraceae bacterium
CCCTCGACCAGATCGGCACCTGGCCCCACTGGCCCACCCCCGCCCATTCCGGCTGGTCCGCCGAAGCCCTCGCCCAGGCCCACTCCTACGCCGAAACCATCCCCACCGACGCCCTCATGATCGTCACCGCCGGGCGCGTCGTCTGCGCCTGGGGCGCCGTCGCCGCCCGCTACAACGTCCACTCCATCCGCAAGAGCCTGCTCTCCGCCCTCATCGGCATCCACGAGGAAGCCGGCCGCATCGATCTAGAAGCCACCATCGCCAGCCTCGGCCTCGACGACCGCGAGCGCCTCACCGACAAGGAAAAGCTCGCCACGGTGCTCGATCTTGTTACCGCCCGCTCCGGCATCTACCACCCCAGCGGCTACGAATCCCCCTGGATGATCTCCATCAAGCCGCCCCGCGGCAGCGCCGGCCCCGGCACCACCTGGTGCTACAACAACTGGGACTTCAACGCCCTCGGCACCATCTTCCGCAACCTCGCCCGCGCCGACATCCACGCCGACTTCGCCGAACGCATCGCCACCCCAACCGGCATGGAGGATTTCCGCCCCGCCATCGACGGCGCCTACGTCCCCCTCGCCGGCTCGGAGCACCCCGCCTACCCGTTCCGCATGACGGCGCGCGACCTCGCCCGCTTCGGCGAGCTCTTCCTCCGCCAGGGCCGCGCCGCGGGCCGCCAGCTCGTCCCCGCCCACTGGGTCGCCATGAGCACCCTGCCCATCTCCCACGCCGGCCCCGCCGGCGCCTACGGCTACATGTGGTGGGTGGAACGCGCCGGCATCCTGTTCCGCAACGCCATCGTCCCCCCCGGCACCTACGCCGCCCTCGGCGCCGGCGGCCACAGCGTCACCGTCCTCCCCGCGCTGGATACCGTCATCGTCCACCGCGTGGACACCGACCAGCCGGGCCGCTTCGTCTCCGGCGGCCAGTGGGGCCGCCTGCTGCGCCTCCTCCTCGCCGCCAGCCCCGGCGCCATGGGCGAAACCTGAAACCTGCGCTGCACGCCTGCCGATCCCGATTTCGCAGCCCCCCGCATCCGCTTCCAGGTCGGCGACGCCTGCGCCCGCGAAGTCCCCGACGCGTCGTTCAGCCACGCGCAGTCCATGCTGGCCCTGCAATTCGCGCTGCGCTCCTACGCCGCAACCGCCTGGGTGGTCAGGGGCACGGTGCCGTAGCACGCCCTTCCATAACGCTCCGCAGCCCCTCCGCCACCCGCGCCACCACCCCGTCCCAATCCCCCGGTCGTTCCTGCCGGAACAGCCGCGCGCGCGCATACCAGGGGCTGTCCGCCCGCCCCAGCATCCACCGCCAGTCCGGCGCATGCGGCAGCATGATCCACACCTTCTTCCCCAGCGCGCCGGCCAGATGCGCCACCGCCGTATCCGCGCTCACCACCAGATCGAGCCCCGCGATGCAGGCCGCCGTATCGGCCAGGTCCGTCAGCCCGGCCTGCGGCGGCGGCAGCCGGTGCATGATCGCAAGCTCGGTCCCCTTCCCGCCCGGCTGCAGGTTGGTCCAGCCAACACCCTTCATCCCCGCCAGGGGCGCCAGCGCCGCCGTCGGCAGCGACCGCCGCGCGTCATTGCGATGTGCCGGATTCCCGGCCCAGGCCAGCCCCACCCGAAATCCACCCTGCCCGTCCGTCGCGGCCGCCGACAGATACCCGCCCGGCGCCGGAATCGTCGCCACCGTCGTCCCGAACCGCAACGGCAGGCTCATCTGCAACACCCAGCAGTCATGCGGCGGCAGCGCCGCGTCCTGCGCCACCACCGTCACCCCCGGCAGCGCCAGCAGCCGCCGCAACGGCGCCGCGCAGGCCAGCACCACCCGCGCCCCGCGCGCCACCAGCAGCGGCAGATAGCGCGCGAACTGGATCGCATCCCCCAGCCCCTGCTCGGCCCACACCAGGATCGTCCGCCCGGCGATCTCCCCGCCATCCCATTCCGGCCCGTCGAGCGCGGGAAAATCGCCCGCGAACTGCGCGTCCCGCCGCCGCCACTCATGGTCCGGCCAGCCGGCCGCGTAATCCCCGTCCAGCAGCCGCGCCACCGCCCGGTTCCAATGCGCCCGGGCAAAGTCCGGCCGCAACCCGATCGCCGCGTCGCAGGCCGCCACCGCCTCCCCCGGCCGCCCCAGCGCGGTCAGCACAGCCCAGGCTCGCCGGCGCCTCCGGCAGTGCCGGATCGGCCGCCACCACCGTCATAGCTCCATATCCGCCGCCTCCAGCCGGTCCAGGTCGGCCAGCACGTTGCCGAACGCCAGCCGCGCCCGCGCATGCCCCGGCTCCGCCGCCAGCGCCTGCGCCAGCCAGATCCGCTGCCGCCCGGTGCCGCGGCAGCGCATGCTCGGCCGCCCCCTTCACGAACCACGCCTCGGCGAACCCCGGCGCAATCTCCGTCGCCCGCCGTGCGGCCTCCTGCGCGTCCACCGCGCGGCGGTCGCGCAGCAGCGCCATGCCCAGCCCCGCCAGCGCCGCCGGCGAACGCGGATCGATGCCCGACGCCGCCCGATACGCCCCGATCGCCTCCACCACCCGCCCGGCCGCCAGCAGCGCCGAGCCCAATGTCAGCTGCGCCGCCAGCAGCCGCGGCGCGGTCGCCAGCGCCAGCCGGCATTCCGCCGCCGCCGCCAGCGGGTCGCCCGCGTCGCGCAGCAGGTTGGCCAGGTTCACCCGCGCCGCATGATGCCCGGGCGATGCCGCCAGCACGGCGCGATACTGCGCCAGCGCGGCCGCCCCGGCCCCGGTCGCCGCCAGCGCATCGGCCAGCGCGGTCCCCGCATCGGCATCCTCCGGCAGCGCCGCCACCGCGTCCCGCAGCACCGGCACCGCCGCCGCGGCGCGCCCGCTGCCCAGCAGCAGCAGCCCCAGCAGCCGCAATCCGGCCGCATGGCCCGGGTTCGCGTCCAGCACATCCCGATAGCCCCGCTCGGCCTCGGCGATGCGCCCGTCGCGATGGGCCTCCAGCGCAGCGATCAGTTGTCCGACCGGGTCGGCAGGCATGGCATCCATGGCGGCACCTTTTGTGTCCCGCCAAATCCTGGCAGGCAAAAGATGAACCAAGCCTGAATGCTCAGTTCTTCAGGAACTCCGGCAGCCGGCTCTTCGCCGTCCACACCCGCATGTGCGGCCCGCTCGGCGGCTCGTTGGGCACGCCGAAGCACCACAGCACCGCTTCCTGCGCATCGCCGACGAATGTCCCCAGCCCATGGTTCTCCTCCACCCAGCGGTTGAAGAAGCCCCAGCGCAGCGCATCCTCGATCTGCACCAGCCCGGACCAGCGCACCACCGCCTTGTCGGCCGCCGCCCGCACGCCCGCGACCTCGTCGGGAATCGGCGGCCGCCCCACCTTGGCCAGGAACTGCGCCGCCGCCTTCTGGAAGGCCTGCGTCCCCAGCGCATGTCCCTGCACATACAGCGCCCCGCTCCCGGCCATCGGCTGGCCGGCCAACCCGGCATACAGCCCGCCGCGCAGGTCGCGGATCGCCGCCGCCAGGCTGCTCTTCAGGTCGTCCATGTTCGCCTTCTGCACGAACATGTTCGCCACCCCCACCGCGGTGCCCACCGCCACCGCCGCCAGCCCCAGCGGGATCGCCGCCTCCAGCACCGCCGCCCCGCCGCCGGAGCTCGCCGCCTCCGCCCCCGCCTCGATCCCGGCCTCGGCCCCCGCCTCCACCGCCGCCTCCGCGCCCGCCTCCAGCGCCGCCTCCTTGATCAGCTCCTCGGCCATCAGCCGCACCCATTGCGGCTCGATGCTCGCCGCCCCCTTGATCGACAGGCTCGCCTGCCCGACCTGGATGTTGTCCTCAACCCAGTCGCCCAGCACCAGCTTGGGCGTCGTGTATGCGATCTCGATCGCCCCGAACGCCGGCGTCTTGCCGTGCTCCACCTTCACCAGCACGCCGCTCACCTCGCCGCTGCCGAACGGCGTCTCCAGCCCGAACCCCGCCTTGATCGTCACCCCCTTGTCGGACATCTCGCCCTCCAGGGTGAACTTGGACTTGTTCAGCACCGACGGCGCCCCCAGCGCCTGCATCACCTTCTCCAGCGGCCAGGACGTCGCCGCC
>JBGAIK010000019.1:0-9378 GCA_044225615.1 Acetobacteraceae bacterium
GGGGGAGGATCAGCGGGGCGTAGGCGGTGCGCAAGAAGCGGTCGGCGATCAGCGCGCGCAGGCGCTGCAGCACCGGGCCGAGGGCGGGTGCCACCGTGGTCAGGGCTGCCTCCGGCAGCTGCACCGCGTGGATGTTCATTGTTTGTTCTTAGCATCGGGTGCTGAGGCTGGGCAAGAGGAATTTTGTCTGGTGCCCGCATGGGCGACTTCGGGGCGGTTGCCACCCCTCCCCCATCCTTGGTCCGCTCTTCGCGGCCCAAGCCCACAAGGGGAGGGGTGCAGGAAGGGCGATCCTGCAACGGTTGCTTGAGAGCGGAGCGGTCGCCTTGCCTCTGACCCGGGTCAGCCCGGGCCCGCGAAGGCGGGCACAAATGAAAACCGGCCCTTGCGGGCCGGTTTCCTTGAGGGCGGCGATGTCCGAAGCGGTTACTTCAGGACGATCTCGACGCGGCGGTTCTGCGGCTCGCGGACGCCGGCGGCGGTCGGCACCAGCGGCTTGGTGTCGCCGAAGGCGGAGATCGCGATGGCTTCCTTCTTCACGCCGAGACGGACCAGCTCGCCGGCGACGTTCTGGGCGCGGCGCATGGACAGCGCCTGGTTGTACTGGGCGGTGCCGGTGCGGTCGGCGTGGCCGGCGACCTCGATGCGGGTGACGGCCAGGCGCTGCGAGGCGCCGGCGGCGTCGGCGATGATCTGGCGGGCGCGGGCGGTCAGGTCCGACTTGTCCCAGTCGAAGAAGACGAGGAAGGTGCGGGCCTCCTCGGCGCGGGGCGCCGGGACCGGCGCGGGCGCCATCGGGGCCGGGGCGACGCCGAAGGCATAGCGCAGGCCGACCAGGCCGGAGACGTTGATCGGGTTCTCCAGCTTGCCGCCGCCGAAGCGGGCGTTGTCGAGCCAGCCGAGCACGCGGGCCTCGGCGGTGACCGCGAGGCCGGGCATGCCGACCGGGATCGCCACGCCGACGATGCCCTGGGCGGCCGGGGCCACGTCGGACGAGCCGCCGCCGTTGCTGATGGTCATCCACTGGGCGCCGATGCCGGCGCCGACATAGGGGGCGATGCCGCCCATGTCGAAGTCGTACAGGGCGTTCAGCATCGCGCCGTAGGTCTCGATCGTGCCGCTCGCGCCGGCGGGCTTGGCCCGGCCGTGCTGGTTGCGGTAGTTGCCCTCGAGCTCGACACGCAGGCCGTTGCCGAAGCCGTAGCCGACGCTGCCGACCGCGGCGACGCCGACGTCGGAGGTGATCTTCGCGCCGGGGACGCCCTTGACGTTCATGTCGAGCAACTGGTTCACGCCCACGCCGGCCCCGACATAGACGCCGGTGATCGGCTGCGCGTGCAGCGTGGCGGGCAGCGCAAGCAGCGAGGCTGCCAGCAGGATCTTCCGCAGTTGCATGATCAAAGCTCTCCTAGAGTTGTCGTCAGGCGCGGCGCGCCGCGTCCAGCTTTTTGGCATCAACGTCCCGGGCGACAGCCTGGCGGCGCCGCGCCCGGTGCTGAATCCCGTTGGCGATAAAATAGACAGGCCCCGGCGGGTGTTCCAGCCGCGAATGCGTGAGTTTTCCTGCAGCAGCAATTTGTGCCACACCCTGTTGCAAAAGCGCCACAGCCGCCAGCACGAGGAGTCCCGCCGCGATGGACCGATACCGCATCCCCGTCCTGGCCACGGCGCGGCTGACCCTGCGCGCGCTGCGGGCGGACGACCTGGACGGCTTCGCCGCCATGCAGGCGGACCCGGCGGTGATGCGCCACCTGGGCACCGGCGCGACCCGCAGCCGGGCCGAGACCTGGGACCAGATGGCGCGCATGCTCGGCCAGTGGCCGCTGCGCGGCTACGGCATGTTCGCAGTCGAGGAGACCGCGACCGGCCGCTTTGCCGGGCGGGCCGGGCTGCTGCATCCGTTCGATTGGCCGGGGCCCGAGCTCGCCTACGGCTTCGCGGCGGAATTCTGGGGCCGGGGCTACGGCACCGAATGCGGGCGGGCGCTGCTGGACTGGGCCTGGGGGCTGGGGCTGGAGCGGCTGATCAGCTTCGTGCGGCCGGAAAACGCCGGCTCGGTGGGCGTGCTGCGCAAGCTCGGGGCGGTGCTGGTGGAGGAGCGGGAGATGCTGGGGGCGCCGGCGCAGGTGTGGGCGCACCGCCGGCCGGGGTGAGGGCGGGCGCGGGACGCCGCTCCGGGCAGCTGCGTCGAAGGCGGCACGAAGATGAAGGTGAACCACGCGGCGGCGCGGCGGCGGGAAGGATGGAAGGGGCGTGCGGACCCCGGGCGTTTCGACGCATGGCCATCGGTGTCGCCGCGGCGGCCAGATCCGGATCATCCGCACTGGTGGCGAAGAAGTCGTGGATGGTCGGCCTTCGCCGACCATGACGGAAGGGGCCGGCCTTCGCCGACCATGACGGGAGGGGTCGGCCTTCGCCGACCATGACGGGAGGGGTCGGCCTTCGCTCGCCGCACCGGAGGGTCATGCCGATCGCCGGCACGATTTGCCAGTGCGCTCAATCGGCAGGACCGGCGTGGTTGCCACCCCTCCCCCCGGCCCCCTCCCGGAAGGCCGGGAGGGGGAGCAGAGCGTCGTTTCTGTCTAGACGATCCGGGCCTCGAAGGGGGGGAGCAGGTCGGGGGACTCGAATTCGAGAACCCAGAGGTCGGGGTCGAAGCGGAGCTGGCGCTCGACATAGGCGTCGGCGGCTTCCTGGCCGACCGGGTCGGGGCCGGTGGCGCGCATCCAGGCGGGCTCGCCCTCGGCGGCGCGGAGCTGGGAGAGCACGACCAGGCCATCGCGGCCGCGCAGCACGACCAGGACGCCGCCGGCATCCGGGTCGCCCTTGCGCAGCACCGCGCCGTAGCGGCCGCTGGCATTGCCCATGCGCAGCGCCATCGAGACCCAGATGCCGGCCTTGACCCGCGCGCCGCTCACCACGCCGCCTCCAGCGCGCGGTCGAGCCAGGCGAGGTCGGCGCCGGGGGCCAGCCAGGCGGCGCGGCAGGCGGCGATGTCGGCCGGGCCGCGGGCGAATTCGAGCGCGGGCGGCAGGCCGGCGTCGAGATGGACGGGCCGGCAAAGCGGATAGTCGCGCACCCGCCAGTCCGGGCGGTGGGTGGTGAAGAAGGCGAGGCAGGGGACGCCCATGGCGTCGGCAAGGTGGACCATCGCGGTGTCGGCGCTGACCACGAGGCGGGCGCCGGCGACGAGGCCGCAGAGTTCCGCGAGCGAGCGGGCGGGGGGCAGGCTGGCCTGGGTCAGGACCGGGGCGCGGCCGGCGAGCCAGGACAGGACATGGGCGTGGACCGGCTCGGGCATGTCGCGCAGCGGGGAATTGGTGCGCGGGCAGACCAGGACGTGGCCGCGCGATCCGGGCTCCGGCCGCAGGCGCGGGGCGAGCCAGGCGTTGCGGCGCAGCGCGGGCGGCACGGCGGCGGGATCGAGGCCGAGGCGGCGGAGGAAGTAATCGATCATCGCGGTGCCGCGGAATTCCGGGTCGAAGGCGAAGTCGCGCAGGTCGGTGACGCGGGCGAAGCCGGCCGCGCCGGGCCAGGGATGGGCCGGCTCGGCGGCATCCCAGGGCAGGTCGGCGACGGCGGCGAGGTCGGCGGCGGCGGCATAGGGTGCCGCCACCATGGCCGGCAGGCCGGGCAGGCGGAACAGCACCGGGGGGGCGGGCAGCGCGCCGAGCGCCGTGGCCGCGGCGAGCGCCTGCAGGCCGATGATGGAATCGCCCAGCGTGCGGCCGAAGCCGTTGAGGATGGCGTGGGCGGCCGCCATGCTATTCGGGCAGCACGATGTTCTGCCGGCCGCCATCGGCCGAGGGGACGGTGCGGAACTTCTTGAGCAGGAAATAGACCCGCGTCGGGTCGGCGACCTCGGAGGGCAGCACCTCGATCTCGTCGTAGTGGCGGAGCATGCCGGTGAGGACCTCGCCGCCGGCGCCGCCGGGGCGGATGTCGATATAGCAGCGGAACTGGGTGCCGAGGCGGCGGTGGACGGGCAGGCTCCAGCTCAGCGTGACCTCGCCGATGGCGGACAGGGCGAGCTTCATCTTGATGACGTCGTAGCGGGTGCGGCCGGCATGGCGGTCGGCCTCGCCGGCCATGGTGCGGAGATACTCGTCGCTGCCGTAGCGGACGAGCAGCAGGTGCCAGGCGCGGATGCCCTTGCGCACCTGCTCGTAGTCGTGCCGGGTGAGGCCGCGGGCGATGACGATGCGCTGCTTGGAGGAGGCGACGTCGAGCAGGTCGGAGGCGGTGGCGAAGACGTAGCGCAGGATGCTCCAGACCATCCAGACCAGGAAGGTGGTGAACATCACCGTCATGGTGAAGCCGAGCAGGCGGACCGGGGGGGGCAGGTTCAGCGGATCGATGTCGAGCAGCTTCATCAGCAGCATCGTCATCACGTCGAATTCGCCCATCGCGCCCCTCGCTCCGGCGGGCCACTGTTGCCCGCACGCGCCGTTATGCCCCGGACTCGGGCTTGATGCCATCGGGCGGGGCTGCCAAAAGGCGGCGCACCGGATCGGGGACAGCATGACCAGGCAGATGACGGAAGGCCAGCGTGCCTACGAGGCCAAGCGGGCGGCGAAGGCCGGGGTGAGCCTGGAGAAGTGGCTGTCGCAGAAGGAGCGCGACCGCCAGCAGGAGGTGAAGGCGCGCGAGGAGGCGGCGAAGCCGCCGCCGCCGCCGAAGAAGCCGGGCTTCTTCTCGCGGCTGCTGGACAAGGCGCACAAGCCGCTGGGCTCCTGACGTCGTTGCTGGCGGTCCATGCCGACTGGAGCGTGGACGGGCGGAAGCGCTGGATGGCGCGGGCGGCGGGCGGCCCCGGCGCGTGGATGATCGCGGCGCCCGAGCCGGTGGGTGAGCTGGCGACGCTGTTCGCGCGGCTGCTTGCCGCGGGCCGGCCGGTGGCTTTGGGGGTGGACCTGCCGCTGGGCCTGCCGCGGCGGTTCGCGGCGCGGCATGCGACGGAGGCGGACTTCCCCGCCTTCCTGCGGGGGCTGGCGGGACGGCCGGGGTTCTTCGAGGTCTGCACGGAGCTTGCGGAGCTGCATCCGGGGCGGCCGTTCTATCCGGCGCGCGGGCGGCGCGGGATGACGCGGGCGGCGCATGCGGCGGCGCTGGGGCTGGGCGACGCGCGGGGGCTGTCGCGGCTGTGCGACCGGGCGACGGCGATCCGGCCGGCGGGGGCGCCGCTGTTCTGGACGCTGGGGGCCAACCAGACCGGCAAGGCGGCGATCGCGGCGTGGCGCGACCTGCTGGCGCCGGCGCTGAACGGGCCCGACCCGCCGGGGCTGTGGCCGTTCATGGGCGACCTGGACGCATTGCTGGCGCGGCACGACCTCGTGCTGGCCGAGACCTATCCGGCCGAGGCGCTGCGGCACCTGGGGCTGCGGCTGGCCGGGAGCAAGCGGCGGCAGGCCGACCGGGCGGCGCTGGCCGGGCCGCTGCGGGCGGCGATGGCGGGGCTGGGGGCGGTGCCCGACGCCGCGCTGGCGGCCGCCGTCGGCGACGGGTTCGGCGCCGATGCGGCCGGCGAGGACCGGTTCGACTGCGTGATCGGCGTGCTCGGCGTCATCAACGTGCTGGCGGGCAACCGGCCGGGCGGCATTCCCGACGATCCCTGGCTGCGGCGCTGGGAAGGCTGGGTGCTGGGACAGACCGACCTGCCGCCGGACCCGCCGGCCGAGCGCGCGGATTTGATGGCTTCGGCGCGGCCCGCGGCGTAGCATGGCCGGACGGCGGGCCGGGCCCCGCATGGGCCAGGCCTTCCGCGCCGAGACGCAACATCGGGAGGACGGCCATGACCATCCGCACGCCCCCGGCCTGGGGCTATGACCGGCTGAAGGACGCATTCGGCGCCGTGGGATCGGCGGCGCCCGACGAATACTGGGGCGCGCGCAGGGCCGGCGTGCCCGCGGTGCGGCGCATCGGCTTCGACGCGCTGGGGCGGGCGCTGGCGGCGGGTGCGCGGGAATTCGCCGCCAACCGCAGCGACGTGATCTTCCTGTGCGTGATCTATCCGCTGGCCGGGCTGGTGTTCGGGGCGATGGCGGCCAGCGGCGGGCTGCTGCACCTGCTGTTCCCGCTCGCCTCCGGCTTCGCCATCGTCGGGCCGTTCGCGGCGATCGGGCTGTACGAGCTGAGCCGGCGGCGGGAGGCGGGGCGGGACGTGACCTGGCTCGACGCGCTGGGGGTGATCCGCTCGCCGGGGATCGGGCGGATGACGCTGCTGGGGGCGATGCTGATGCTGATCCTGGCGCTGTGGCTGGTGACGGCGCAGGCGATCTACGACCTGACGCTGGGGCCGCTGCCGCCGGATTCGATCGCGGGCTTCGCGCGGACGCTGTGGGCGACGGAGGCCGGGCATGCGCTGGTGATTGCCGGCACGGCGGCGGGGGCGGTGTTCGCCGCCGCGGCGTTCCTGGTCTCGGTGGTGTCGTTCCCGGTGCTGCTGGACCGCGACGTGGGGCTGGAGACGGCGGTGACGACCTCGCTGCGGGTGGTGCGGGCGAATCCGGGGCCGATGCTGGGCTGGGCGGCAATCGTGACCGGCGGGCTGGTGCTGGGCTCGCTGCCGCTGCTGGTGGGGCTGTGCGTGGTGCTGCCGGTGCTGGGGCATGCGACATGGCACCTGTACCGGGAGGTCGTTGCGGACTGAGCAGGCTTGACGCGGGCGGCGCGGCGCCCGACCGTGCGGGCATGACCGACGCACATGCCCTGCACCGCTCGCTGCTCACGATCGACACCCATATCGACATCCCGTTCCCGACGGGACCGTCGTTCTTCGAGGACACGACGCGGCGGGTGGACCTGCCGAAGATGCGGCGGGGGCACATGGCGGTGGGGTGCTTCGCGGCCTACGTGGCGCAGGTGCCGCGCAGCCCGGAGGCCAACGAGGCGGCGTTCGCCAAGGCCTGCGCGATGCTGGACGCGATCAACGCGATGGGCGCGGGGCCCGATGCGCGGGTGTGCGTGAGCGCCGACGAGATCGAGCGGGCCGGGCGCGACGGGGTGACCGGGATCGTGCCCTGCGTGGAGAACGGGCACGCGGTGGGCGGCGATCCGAAGCGGCTGAAGGCGTTCCGCGACCGCGGCGCGCGCTATCTGACGGTGACCCATTTCGGGCACAACGCGCTGGCCGACAGTTCCAACCCGCGGCGCGACCTGAACGACCCCGAGGAGGAGCATGGCGGGCTGTCGGCGCTCGGCCGCCAGGCGATCGTGGAGCTGAACCGGCTGGGCATGCTGGTGGACATCGCCCACACCTCGAAGAAGACGATGCTGCAGGCGGCGGGGCTGTCGCGCAGCCCGGTGCTGTCCACGCATTCCTGCATCAAGGCGCTGTGCGACAACCCGCGCAACCTGGACGACGAGCAGCTGGACGCGCTGCGCGCGGTGGGAGGCGTGGCGCAGATCACCGCGGTGCCGGGCTTCCTGAAGGCGGGGAAGAAGGAGGAGGAGGTGACGGTCGCCGACTATGTCGATCACGTGGATTACGCGGTGAAGCGGATCGGGATCGAGCATGTCGGGCTGTCGTCGGATTTCGATGGGGGCGGCGGGTTCGTGGGCTGGCACGATGCCGGCGAGAGCGCGAACCTGACGGTGGAGCTGCTGCGGCGCGGCTATGGCGCGAAGGAGATCGCGCTGCTGTGGGGGGGCAACTTCCTGCGGGTGCTGCGGCGCGCCGAGGCGCTGGCGGAATAGGCGCGATGCGCAAGGTCCGCCTGCCCGACGGGACGGAGGTTGCCGCACTCGGCCAGGGGACGTGGCGGATCGGCGAGGGGTTGCGCAGCCGCGCGGAGGAGGCGGATGCGCTGCGGCTGGGCGTCGAGCTGGGGATGACGCTGATCGACACGGCCGAGATGTACGGCGAGGGCACGTCGGAGCAGGTGGTGGCGGACGCGATCGAGGGCGTGCGCGACCGGGTGTTCGTGGTGACCAAGGTGTATCCGCACAACGCGACACGGCGCGGCACGGCGGCGGCGTGCGAGCGGAGCCTGAAGCGGCTGCGGACCGACCGGATCGACCTGTACCTGCTGCACTGGCCGGGCTCGGCGCCGCTGGCGGAGACGGTGGGGGAGTTCGAGAAGCTGAAGGCGGCGGGCAAGATCCTGCGCTGGGGGGTGTCGAACTTCGATACCGACGACATGGGGGCGCTGGCCGCCGTCTCGGACGCGTGCGCGACCAACCAGGTGCTGTACAATCCGGAGCATCGCGGGATCGAGTTCGACCTGCTGCCGTGGTGCGAAGGCAAGGCCATGCCGGTGATGGCCTATTCGCCGGTGGGGCAGGCCGGGCGGCTGCTGCGGGCGGCGGCGCTGAAGGCGGTGGCGGGGCGGCACGGGGCGACGCCGGCGCAGGTGGCGATCGCGTGGTCGCTGCTGCGGCCGGGGGTGATCTCGATCCCGAAATCGGGCGATGCGGCGCATGTGCGGCTGAACGCGGCGGCGGCGGGGCTGGCGCTGACGGCGGAGGACGTGGCGGAGATCGACGCGGCCTATCCGCCGCCGCGGCGCAAGCAGCCGCTGGCGATGCTGTAGGCGGGGCGGCGGGCGACCGCTAATTCGCCGTGATCCGGCGAAGTCACGGGTTTTGCATTTGCCTGGCCCTGGCGGCCATGGAAGCTGTCTGCCGTTAAGAATTGGCATACCGGCGGACAGTCCATGGCGCAGCGCGGTCGACGCCGAGGCAGGCGATGAACGATGTCCCGGGGCGCGGCCTGTGGGCCGGCAGCGAGGCATGGTCGGTCAGCGAGGCGCTCGGCGAGACACATGCCTCGGACATGGCGATGCTGGCGGCATCCGACCTGTTCGATGCGCCGTGGTACCTGCATGCCTATGGCGACGTGGCGGCGTCGGGCGTGGATCCGGCGACGCATTTCGTGGCGCGCGGGTGGCAGGAGGGGCGGCGGCCGAATTTCTATTTCGACACGGCGTGGTACCTGCACGCCAATCCGGACGTGGCCCGGGCCGGGCTGAACCCGGTGCTGCACTACATCGCCGCCGGGGAGGCGGAGGGGCGGGCGCCGGCGGAGCATTTCGACCTGGAATGGTATGCCGGACGCCATGCCGGCGAGGCCGACGGGCTGCTGCTGGCGCATTTCCTGGCCCACAAGGCGTCGGGGCGGGTGACGCCGCTGCCGGAGTTCGACGCCGGGTTCTACCTGTCGCGCTACCCGGACGTGGCGGCGGCGGGGGTGGATCCGTTCGAGCACTACCTGCTGTACGGGTTCAAGGAAGGGCGCGATCCGTCGATCGCCTTCGACACGCGGCACTATCTGCACCGCTACCTGGACGGGCGGACCGACGAGAACCCGCTGCTGCACTACCGGCGCTGGCGCCATGCGCTGCGGCTGCACACGCATGCGCAGCCGGGCGAGACCGACGT
>JBGAIK010000019.1:9390-32454 GCA_044225615.1 Acetobacteraceae bacterium
GGAGGCGCGGCGCTTCGCCCGGCCGGGGCCCGAGTTCGAGACGTTCGAGAAGCTGCCGAAGGGGGCGGTGCGGCGGGCGATGCTGCTGGCCTTCTACCTGCCGCAGTTCCATCCGATCCCGGAGAACGACGCCTGGTGGGGGGCGGGGTTCACCGAATGGACCGCGATCGGGCGCGGCATGCCGCGGTTCCCGGGCCACTACCAGCCGCGCCTGCCGCGCGACCTGGGGCACTACCGGCTGGGCGACACGGCGGAGGGGCGGGCCGTGATGCGGCGCCAGGCGGCGATGGCGCGCGACGCGGGGCTGGGCGGGTTCATCCACTATTTCTACTGGTTCAACCGGCGCCGGCTGCTGGAGGCGCCGACCGAGGCGATGCTGGCCGACCGCGGCATCGACATCCCGTTCTGCCTGATGTGGGCGAACGAGAACTGGACCCGGCGCTGGGACGGCTCCGAGGACGAGGTGCTGATCGCGCAGGACTACGACCGGGCCGACGACGCGGCGCTGATCGACTGCTTCGCGCGGCATTTCCGCGATCCGCGCTATATCCGCATCGAGGGGCGGCCGCTGCTGATGATCTATCGCGCGGCCGACATTCCCGACACCGCGGCGACGGTGGCGCGGTGGCGGGAGCTGTTCGTCTCCCGCCACCGCGAGCGGCCGATCCTGGTGATGGCGCAGGCCTTCGATGCGATCGATCCGCGCGGGTTCGGCTTCGATGCGGCCGTGGAGTTCCCGCCGCACAAGCTCGCCCGCGGGGCGCCGCGGCGCAACGCCGAGATCGCGCTGTTCGACGCGCGGATGACGGCCAACATCCATGACTACGAGGACATCGTGCATGCCTCGCGCAGCGAGCCGCCGCCGCCGTTTGCGCTGCTGCGCACGGCGGTGCCGGCCTGGGACAACGATGCGCGGCGCCAGGGGGCGGGGCTGGTGCTGCGCGGCGCGACCCCGGCGAAATACCAGGCCTGGCTGGAGACGCTGGTGGCGCGGGCGGCGGCCGCGCCGGCGCTGGGGGTGCCGATCGTCTGCATCAACGCCTGGAACGAATGGGCCGAGGGCGCCTATCTGGAGCCCGACGTGCATTACGGCGCGGCCTGGCTGAACGCGACGGCGCGGGCGGCGACGCGGGGCGGCGTGGGCGTGCCCGCGGCGAAGCTGCTGCTGGTGGGGCACGACGCCTTCCCGGCCGGGGCGCAGATGCTGCTGCTGCACCTGCTGCGCCGGCTGCGCCATGCGCACGGGGTGGAAGTGGAATACCTGCTGCTGGGCGAGGGTGCGCTGGCCGCGGACTATGCCGCCCTGGCGCCCGGGATCGTGGTGCCCGACGGCGCGCCGGCGCGGGTGGAGGCGGTGGTGGCCAACTGGGCCGCGCGCGGCTTCGCTGCCGCAATCGTCAACACCACGGCGGCGGCGGGCGTCGCGCCCCGGCTGCGCGCCGCCGGTTTCGACGTGACGCTGCTGGTGCATGAGCTGCCGGGGCTGATGCAGGAAAAGCACCTGCTGGAGGATGCGCGCCTGGGTGCCGCGGTGGCGCGGCAGGTTGTGTTCCCGGCCGCCTTCGTGCGCGACCGCTTCGCCGCGGTGACCGGCATGATGCCGGAGTCGGCGCTGCTGCTGCCGCAGGGGGCCTATCGCGCGGCGCCGTTCCGTGCCGCCGATCGTGCCCGGCTGCGCCGGCGGCTGCGGCTGCGGGCAGGAACCCGGCTGCTGCTGGGTGCCGGCTACGGCGATCTGCGCAAGGGGTTCGACCTGTTCCTCCAGGCCTGGCGTGCGGCGCGGCGGCGCGGGCTGGACGCCGTATTCTGCTGGCTCGGCGACCTTGATCCGGCGATGGAAGCCTATCTCGCCCCCGAAATCGCAGCGGCCCGGGCGGCTGGCGGGTTCCTGCTGCCCGGGCGGCAGGACGACATCGCCGCCTTCCTTTCCGCCGCCGAT
The DNA here is from genome assembly GCA_044225615.1 of Acetobacteraceae bacterium. Taxonomy (GTDB): domain Bacteria; phylum Pseudomonadota; class Alphaproteobacteria; order Acetobacterales; family Acetobacteraceae; genus CAIYPH01. Next base: position 11,330 of record JBGAIK010000019.1, read on the forward strand.
GTCCTGCTGACGTCGCGCGAAGACCCCTATCCCTCCGTGGTGCTGGAGGCACTGTCGTCCGGCCTCCCCGTGCTGGCCTTCGCCGGCAGCGGCGGCATCCCGGCGCTGCTGGACACGACCGGGGGCGGCGCCAGCGTGCCCATGGGTGAGGTCGAGGCATTGTTGGACGCGCTGCCGCCCCGGCGGCACGGTGCCGCCCGCACGCGTATGGGCACGGCGCTGCACGCGGGGCGGGATTTCCCGTCCTACGCCGCAGCCCTGCTGCGCGCCGTGCTGCCGGCGCTGCGCGGCGTCTCGGTTGCCGTGCCCAACTACAACTACGCGCCGTACCTGGAGCGGAGGCTGGGCTCGATCTTCGCCCAGACCTATCCGGTGGCGGAGGTGATCCTGCTCGACGACGCCTCCACCGACGACAGCCTGACGGTTGCGCGCCGCACGGCCGCGGAGTGGCGGCGGGAGCTGACGATCCACCGGTCGCCCCGCAACTCCGCCAGCGTGTTCCACCAGTGGCGCGAGGCCGCCCGCCGCAGCCGGGGCGAGTTCCTGTGGATCGCCGAGGCCGACGACGAGGCTGACCCGACGCTGCTGGCCACGCTGGCCGCGGCACTGGACGCGCAGCCCGACGCGGTGCTGGCGTTCTGCGACAGCCGCGCGATCGACGCCCATGGCAGCCTGCTCTGGGCCGACCATAAGCAGTACTGCGCCGAGGCCGGCGCCGGCGCACTCGCCCATGACGGGCTGTTCCCGGCCCGCGACTTCGCCGCCCGCTTCCTTGCCGAGCGCAACCTGATCCTCAACGTCTCCGCCGTGCTGTGGCGGCGCACGGCACTGCTGGCGGCGCTGGAGCGCTGCTGGCCGGAGCTGGAAAGCTTCCGCGTTGCGGGCGATTGGCGGCTCTATGTCGAGCTGCTGGCCGACAGCGAGGGCAGCGTGGCCTATGTCGCCCGGCCGCTGAACGCCCACCGCCGCCATGCCGGCAGCGTGACCTCCGCCACCGCGGCGGCGGCCCATGTGACCGAGATCGCGCGCATCTACCGGATCATCCGCGAACGGCTGGCGCCCGATGCGGCCATGCGACGGCGGCAGGCGGCTTGGCTGCGCTCGGTAGCGCGGCAGCTCGGCGTGGAGACGGCGAAGCCGCTGCCTGCCGACAGCCTTGCCGCCCCTTGAAGACCGGCTCGCGCGTCACGAGGCAGGCGCGCGCGGTGCTGCTGGCAGTGGATTTCGCCGTCGGCCCGCTGGAAGATGGGCATAGGCGATTTCCCGGTTGCCCATTCAGGCGATCACGTTGCGAAGGGGCGATCAGATGGCGGACGGACTGGCCGGATTCCCGGGCAGGTACTACCTGAACCTGGAGACCTACCGCCGCGACGGGCGCACGGTGCAGACGCCGGTCTGGTTCGCAGCGGACGGGCCGGTGCTGTACGTGTACACCAACGCGGAATCCGGCAAGGCGAAGCGGGTGCGGCGCGACGGACGCTGCCGCATCGCACCGTGCGACATGCGCGGGCGCGTCACCGGCGACTGGACCGGGGCGAAGGCCCGGCTGGTGGACGGGGAAGCGTTCGCCACCGGGATGCGGCTGCTGGACCGCAAGTATTTTCCGTGGAAGAAGCTGCTCGACCTCGGGCGGCGGCTGCGCGGAACCAAGGGCCAGGCGGCGGTGATCGCGCTCACCGCCCCGTGAAGACCGGCTTGCGCTTCTCGATGAAGGAGCGCGTGGCTTCCTTGAAATCCTCGCTGTTCTCGGCCTCGCGCTGCATCGCCTCCATGCGCGCCGCGTCGCGCTGGTCGCGTTCCAGCCCGAGCTGGTTGATGAAGAACTTGGAGGCGCGGATCGAGAGCGGGGCGTTGGCGGCGAGCGTCTCGGCATAGGCCACCGTCTCGGCTTCCAGCTCGTCGGCCGGGACGACGCGATTGACCAGGCCGATGCGCAGCGCCTCCTCGGCCTTCAGGCGGCGGGCGGAGAACATGATGTCCTTGGCGATGCTGGGGCCGACCAGGTCGACCAGGGATTTGAGCCCGTCGGGCGCGTAGGCGACGCCGCGCACGGCGGCGGGGATGCCGAACCGGGCATCCTCCGACGCGAAGCGGAGATCGGCATTCAGGGCCATGCCCATGCCGCCGCCCAGGCACCAGCCGTGGATCATGGCGATCAGCGGCTTTTCCAGGTTCAGCATCGCGGCCCGCAGCAGGCCCGGGACCTTGCGGCCGCGGGCGGCGGCCTCAGGGTCGAAGCGGGTGGTCTCGAAGCTCTTGATGTCGCCGCCGGAGATGAACGCCTTGCGGCCGGCGCCGCGCATGATGACCACCTTGATGGCGGGATCGGCGGCATAGGCCTCGATCACCGCCAGCGCATCCTCCGACATGCCGGGGGACAGCGCGTTGAGCTTGTCCGGATTGTCCCAGATCAGCCAGCCGATGGGGCCGCGCGTCTCGGCGCCGACCAGCCCGGAGGTGAGGTTCATGCTGCGTCTCCCGCCATCCATGCGCCAGACGCGTCACACGTGCGCCCGGCGGCGTCAACCGGGGCGGTGGACGGGAAGAGCTGGCGGGGCCTACCATGTTGCAGCGCAGCAAGGCCGGGTTTTCATGGACGAACCGCAGCCGACGATCGAAGCCGTGGAGACGCTGCCGCCACCGCAGAGCTTCACCCATCGGCAGATCATCGGCGCGCTGTCGGGCGTGCTGCTGTGCATCTTCCTCTCGGCACTGGACCAGACGGTGGTGGTGCCCGCGGTGCCGGCGATCGCCGCCGACCTGAACGGGTTCGGGCAGCTTTCCTGGATCGTCTCGGCCTATCTGCTGACCTCGACCGCGGCGACGCCGATCTACGGCAAGCTATCCGACATTTTCGGGCGGCGCATGCTCCTGGTGCCGGCGATCGGCATCTTCGCGCTGGCCTCGGCGCTGTGCGCGCTGGCCGACACGCTGCCGTTGCTGATCGCGGCCCGCGCGCTGCAGGGCCTCGGCGGCGCGGGGCTGATGGCCATGGCGCAGGCGGTGATCGCCGACGTGGTGGCGCCGCGCGAGCGCGGGCGCTACCAGGCCTACATGGCCGGCACCTGGGGGGCGGCCAGCGTATCCGGCCCGATCGTGGGCGGGTGGCTGACCGAGCACCTGTCCTGGCACTGGATCTTCTGGATCAACCTGCCGATCTGCGCGCTGGCGATGCTGGCGAGCTGGCGGGCGTTGCGCATCCTGCGCCATGTGCGGCGGCCGGCGCGGATCGACTATACGGGCACGGTGCTGCTGACCGTGTTCGTGGCCGCGTTCCTGACCCTGCTGAGCTGGGCGGGCGAGGGCGAAAGCGGCGCGGTGCTGTGGGTGCCCGGCCTGATCGCCGTGGCGGGCGCGGCCGTGTTCGCCTTCCAGCAACGCCTCGCGGCCGACCCGCTGCTGCCGCCGCGGCTGTTCGGCCATGGCGTGATCGTCTGCGGCATGCTGATCGGCGCACTCGGCTCGGCCGCGATGCTGGGCGCGACCTTCCTGCTGCCGCTGTTCTTCCAGCTCGCCCGCGGCGCCGGCGAGGCGGCCTCCGGCGCGCAGCTGGTGCCGCTGCTGGTGGTGTCCACCATGGGGGCGTTCATCGGCGGGCAGTTCGCGCGCCGGCTGGGCCGGGTGAAGGCGATCATGCTGGTGGGGCTCGGCATCTCGACGGCCGGGTTCATGGTGCTGGCCATGGCGGACGGGTCCACCCCGACCTGGCTGATCCTGGCCGAGATCGCGATGATCGGCGGCGGCATCGGCGTGTGCATGCCCAACAGCGTGGTGGTGGTGCAGAACGCCTGCGAGCGGCGCGACATCGGGGCCGCCACCGGCGCGCTGCTGCTGCTGCGCAGCCTGGGCAGCGCGGTGGGCAGCACCCTGGTGGGCGCGGTGCTGGCGGCAAGCTTCTCGGCCCGGCTGGCCGGCACGCCACTGGCCGGCCAGGTGAACCTGGGCGCGCTGCACGGGCTTGGCGCGGTGCCGATCCCGGCCGGGCTGACGGCACGGGTGGCCGAGGCACTGGCCGGCGGGTTCCACACGGCGTTCCTTGTCTGCGCCGGGGTGACGCTGGCGGCACTGGCAGTGGCGGCGGTGATGAAGGACCTGCCGCTGCGCTCGGCGCGAAGCTGAAGGGAAGCGGCCTCCGGCGGGCAAGGGCCGAGAGGCCCTTGCAACCCATTCTTGCTGGCGGCTGGGGCGGTGGCCTTCGGTGATTGGCCGAACTTGCTTCCTTGCGCCGCAGGCAATCGATCTGTGCCACCGCGCCATGCCGGGTCCGTTGGTGGGGTTCGATTGCCTGCGGCGCCAAGGAAGAGGGATGGCGAATGGATCGGTTTCCAAAGGCCCCCGGCCTTTGGCCGCCGGAGGCTCTTGGCCTGCTGCTTTCAGGGATAGGCTGCTTGGGCAACATTGGGGCGGTTGCCACCCCTCTGCCCCCTCCCACAAGGGGAGGGGGAAGAACAATCAGTCGCCTACAGGACTGGTATGGTCACTCCGGAAAGAAGCCGTCGAGAAACGCAGCCTCGGTGTCCGAGATGGCGGCGATCTTGTTGGTGGCCTGGCGGTAGAATTTGAAGTTGAGCTCGGCGCCCGGCTGGTTGCCGGTGCGGGGCTTGAGGTCGGTGCGGCCGAGCGGGTGGCGGGGCCGGGCGGTGACCTGGACGGTGACGGTGACGCGCGGGGTCTGGCGGGGGATGCCGGGACGCGGGGGAACGGGGACGGCGGCGGTGACGGTGGCGCGGGCGATGAGGCCGGTGCCGCCCTGGGTTTCGCTGGCGAGGAGGTAGGCGGTGTCGCCGGGGGCGATGTGCTTGCCGCCGTACATGGTTTTCTGGGCGGTGAAGGTGAAGTTCTCCGCAGCGGGGTCGGCGATCGCGGCCTTGATGACGTAGGGCTTCACCTGGGCGGGGCGGTGCTGGCGCGGACGATCAGGTCGTGGCGGATGGGCTGGCGGCGGGTGCGGCGGTGCAGCAGGGCGATGACGGCGGCGCGGCCGAACTCGCGGCGGGGCTGGCGGATGGTGGTGAGCGGCGGGTCGGTGAAGGCGGCGAAGCTGATGTCGTCGAAGCCGACCAGCGAGAGGTCGCGGGGGACGCGCAGGCCGGCGGCGCGGGCGGCCTTCATCGCGCCGATGGCCATCTCGTCGTTGGCGCAGAAGACGGCGGTGGGGCACGGGGTGCGGGCGAGCAGGGCGGCCATGGCGGCCTCGCCGGAGGCCATGGTGAAGTCGCCGAAGACGGGTGGCTCCTCGATGCCGCCCTGGGCCAGGGCGCGGCGCCAGCCGCGGGCGCGCTGGGCGGTGAGGACGTTGCCGGGGGGTCCGCCGATATGGGCGATGCGGCGGTGGCCGAGGCCGAGCAGGTGGGCGACGGCGGCGGCGGCGGCGGCCTCGTTGTCGATGGCGATGGTGGGCAGGCGGCTGCCCGGGATGGTTTCGGAGACGGCGACGAGCTGGCCGGCGGCGGCCTGCTCGGCGAGGCCTTCGGGGATGCGGCCGGTGAGCAGGACCAGGCCGTCGACGCCGCCGGTGAGGAGCTGGCGGGCGAGGGTGGCCTCGCGCCTGGGGTCGTTCTCGGTGCTGCCGACGAGGACGCCGAAGCCGGCGGCGGCGGCCTCTTCCTCGATGCCCTGGACCACCTCGGCGAAGAACGGGTTGGCGATGGTGGGGAGCAGGACGAGGAGCTGGCGGCTGCGCTGGAGGCGCAGGCCCTGGGCGACCTGGTTGACGACGTAGCCGGTTTCGCGCACCGCGGCCTCGATGCGGGCGCGGGTGTCGCCGGTGACCTTGGGGGAGCCGGCCAGGGCACGGCTGACGGTGGAGACGGAAACCCCGGCGATGCGGGCGATGTCCTCCATCTTGGGCCGGGCCCCGCCGGCCGGCTCGGACTTCTGCGGCAACGTCATGGGACGATCCTCGCGCGCCGGGGATGGCGCGGCAAGCCGCGATCGGCTTGACGCTATTGTGCAATCGTTTGTATGAGTCCGGCAAGGCCGCCAAGGCCGACAAGAGTCATCGAGGGGAAACGCGTCATGGTCTCAACCAGAAGCCTGCTGTCCTGCGCCGTCGCCATGGCGGCGTTGCTCGCCGTCCGCCCCGCCGCGGCGCAGACCGCCGAGGTGATCCACTGGTGGACCTCGGGCGGCGAATCGGCGGCGGTGAAGGTGTTCGCCGACCAGTTCACCGCGGCCGGCGGCAAGTGGGTGGACACTGCCATCGCCGGCGGGGCGAACGCGCGCACGGCCGCGATCAACCGCACGATCGGCGGCAATCCGCCGACCGCGATGCAGTTCAACACCGGCAAACAGTTCGACGAGCTGGTGGAAGGCGGCATGCTGGCCGACGTCGATGCCGTGGCGGCGGCGCAGGAGTGGAAGAAGATCATTCCGCCGGCGATCCTGGCCGCGGTGACCCGCGAGGGGAAGGCCTTTGCCGTTCCGGTCAACATCCACGGCCAGAACTGGCTGTTCTACTCCACCGCCGCGCTGGCCAAGGCCGGGGCGACGGAGCCGAGGAACTGGGACGAGCTGTTCGTCGCGCTCGACAAGCTGAAGGCCGCGGGGCTGATCCCGCTTGCGTTCGGCGACCAGAAGAACTGGGAGCGCAACATGTTCAACAACGTGCTGGCCGGCAAGGGCGGCGCCGAGTTGTTCGTCGCGATCTGGGGCAAGCGCGACCAGGCCGCGGTGAAGAGCGCGCAGTTCCGCGCGGTGGCCGAGACCTATCGCCGGCTGAAGGCGTATGTGGACGCGGCCAGCCCGGGCCGCAACTGGAACGACGCCACCACGCTGGTGATCCAGGGCAAGGCCGGGTTCCAGATGATGGGTGACTGGGCCAAGGGCGAGTTCACCGCCGCCGGCCAGACCCCGGGCAAGGAATACGGCTGCACCGTGCTGTCCGATGCGGGCAAGGGCTATGTGATGGGCGGCGACGTGTTCGCCTTCCCCAAGCCGAAATCCGCCGATGTCGGAAAGGCGCAGGCGCTGCTGGCCCGGGTGATGATGGAGCCGGCGACGCAGATCGCCTTCGCCCAGAAGAAGGGCTCGATCCCGTCGCGCCTCGATCTCGACGTGAAGTCGCTCGACGCCTGCGCCCAGAAGGCGGTGGCCTGGCTTGGCGACAAGTCCGCGCAGATCCCGGCCAACGAGCTGCTGTCGCCGCCGGCGCTGACCGGCGCGGTGGAGGACATCATCTCGGCGTTCTGGAACGACAATTCCATGACCGTCGATGCCTTCATCGCGAAGGTGTCGGCCGCCCTGGCGCAGCCGCTCTGAGGGAGAGCCGGGCGGCCGGAGGCGGCCGCCCGGGCTTGCCATGACAGGCTCCTTCTCCTCCCGCGCCGCGGCGCATGCCGCGCTGCTGCCGGCGATGGCCATCGCGCTGGCGGTCTATTGCGGGTCCACGATCTGGACGATCTGGATCTCGCTGACCAACTCGCGGATGTTGCCGAACAACAATTTCGTCGGGCTGCGGCAGTACGAGAGCCTGCTGGCCAATGAGCGGTGGATCGTCTCGGTCGGCAACCTGGCGCTGTTCGGCACCATGTTCGTGGTGATCTCGCTGGCGCTGGGCTTCCTGCTGGCGGTGATGATCGACCAGCGGGTGCGGGGCGAGGATTTGTTCCGCTCGATGTTCCTCTACCCGTTCTCGATGTCGTTCATCGTGACCGGGCTGGCCTTCCGCTGGGTGCTGCACCCGACGCTGGGGGTGAGCAAGCTGGCCGCCGATTTCGGCTTCGACGCCGTGCAGTTCGACTGGCTGGTGCGGCAGGACCGGGTGATCTACACGCTGGTCACAGCGGCGGTGTGGCATGCCGCCGGGCTGGTGATGGCGATCATGCTGGCCGGGCTGCGCGGCATCGACCAGGAGATCTGGAAGGCGACGCGGATCGAGGGCATCCCGGCCTGGCGCACCTACCTGTTCGTTGTGCTGCCGATGCTGAAGGGCAGCTTCGCCACCGCGACGATCCTGATGGCGACGTCGGTTGTCCGCCTTTATGACCTGTCGGTGGCGATGACCAGCGGCGGGCCGGGCATCGCCTCCGAGGTGCCGGCGAAGTTCGTGATGGACAACCTGTTCGAGCGGCAGAATGTCGGCCTGGCCACGGCGGCCGCGACCTCGATGCTGATCACCGTGATCGCGATCATCGCGCCGCTGATGTACTGGCAGAACCGGGCGAAGGCCGCGGCATGATCGGCAGCGACCGGTTTTCCCCCGCCCGGCTCGGCATCTACGCGTTCCTGGCGATCTCGGCGCTGTTCTTCCTGGCGCCGCTGTACGTGATGCTGGTGACGTCGCTGAAGACGATGCCGGAGATCCGCGAGGGCAACATGCTGGCGCTGCCGGCCTCGCCCAGCCTGGAGGCGTGGGGCAAGGCCTGGTTCTCGGCCTGCACCGGGCTGACCTGCAACGGCATCCGGGTGGGGTTCTTCAACTCGCTGCGCATCCTGGTGCCCAGCGTGGTCGTCTCGATCGCGGTGGGGTCGGTGACCGGCTACGCGATGTCGCTGTGGCGGCCGCGCGGGGGCACGCTGCTGTTCGGCGTGATCATCGCGGTGGCCTTCGTGCCGTACCAGGTGTTCATCTATCCGCTGGTGCGCATCTTCGCCAATTTCGGGCTGAACAACTCGCTGGCCGGCATCGTCATCATCCACACCATCTTCGGCCTGCCGACGATGACGCTGATCTTCCGCAACTACTTCGCGGGCCTGCCGATCGAGCTGTTCAAGGCCGCACGGGTGGACGGGGCCGGGTTCTGGCGCATCTTCCGCTCCATCATGCTGCCGATGGCGGTGCCGATCATCGTGGTGGCGATCATCCTGCAGGTGACCGGCATCTGGAACGACTTCATCTTCGGCCTGGTCTTCGCCGGGCGGGAGAACCTGCCGATGACGGTGCAGCTCAACAACATCGTCAACTCCACCCAGGGCGAGCGGGAATACAACGTGGAGATGGCGGCCACCATGCTGACGGCGCTGGTGCCGCTTGCGGTCTATTTCATCTCGGGGCGCTGGTTCGTCCGCGGCATCGCCGCCGGCGCGGTGAAAGGGTAGCGATGTCGGGCGTGAGGGTTTCCGGCCTGTCGAAGTCGTATGGCGCGCTGCGCGTGCTGCACGAGATCGGGCTCGAGGTGCAGCCGGGCGAGTTCACGGTGCTGCTCGGCCCGTCGGGCTGCGGCAAGTCCACGCTGCTGTCGGCGATCGCCGGGCTCGACGAGATCGACGCGGGGCGGATCGAGATCGCGGGCGAGGACGTGACGCGGCGCGAGCCGGCGAAGCGGGGCATTGCGATGGTGTTCCAGTCCTACGCGCTGTATCCGACGATGACGGTGCGGGGGAACCTGTCGTTCGGGCTGCGGGTGAAGGGGGTGGCCAGGGCGGAGCTGGAGCGCCGGGTGGCGTGGGCGGCCGACCTGCTGCAGATGACGCCGCTGCTGGAGCGCAAGCCCGGGCAGCTTTCCGGCGGGCAGCGGCAGCGGGTGGCGATCGGGCGGGCGCTGGTGCAGGACGCGAAGCTGTTCCTGTTCGACGAGCCGCTGTCGAACCTGGACGCCAAGCTGCGCACGGAGATGCGGGTCGAGATCAAGAAGCTCCACAAGGAGCTCGGCATGACCATCGTCTACGTGACGCATGACCAGATCGAGGCGATGACGCTGGCGACGCGGATCGCGGTGATGAAGGGCGGCAATATCGAGCAGTATGCGTCCCCCGACACGCTGTACGAGCGGCCGGAGACGCTGTTCGTGGCGGGGTTCGTGGGCGCGCCCTCGATGAGCTTCCTGCCGGGCACGATCAGGGGCGGGGCGATCGACCTTGGCGGCCTGTCGGTGCCGCTCGACGCGCTGGCGCTGGATGGCCGGCCGGGCGACGGTGCGCGGGTGATCCTGGGCGTGCGGCCCGAGCACGTGGCGCTGGCCGAGGACGGGTACGTGGCCGAGACGCAGTTCATCGAGCCGATGGGCGCCGATACGCTGGGCTGGTTCACGCTGGGCGGGCATCGCATCTCGGCCCGGCTGCAGCCGCAACGGGCGCGCTCGGTGTCCGGCCCGGTGCGGCTGGCGCTCGACCTGCAACATGCCTCGCTGTTCGATGCCACCACTGAACGCCGTCTCTAGACCGAAGAAAGTCCCGCCATGTCAGACAGCATCTCCATCCAGCTCTACACGCTCCGCGCGCTCGGCGACGTGGACCTGATCCTCGATACGGTGGCCGCCGCCGGCTACAGGAACGTGGAGGGCATCGGCTCGCATCTCGACGAGGCCGAGACCGTCGCGCGCAAGGTCGCGGCGCGGGGGATGAAGATGCAGTCCTCCCATGTCGGGCTGATGGCGTTGCGGGAGCGGCCGGAGCGGGTGATCGCGGCGTGCAAGACGTTCGGGTTCACCGACCTGTACATGCCGGCCGTGCCGCCGGAGATGCGGGCGATGGATGCGGCGGGCTGGCGCGCGGTGGGCAGGGAGCTGGCCGGCATGGCCGAGACCTTCGCGAAGTCCGGCATCGCGCTGGGCTACCACAACCATCACTGGGAGATGGAGAAGAAGGAGGGCGACAAGACCGCGCTGGAGCTGATCTTCGAGGAGGCGGCGAGCAGCCCGCTGAAGTGGCAGGCGGACGTGGCCTGGCTGGTACGCGGCGGGGTGGAGCCCAAGGCGTGGATGAACCGGTACAGGCATCTGGTGACGGCGGCGCATGTGAAGGACATCGCGCCGGCGGGGACGAACCTGGACCAGGATGGCTGGGCCGACGTTGGCCACGGGGTGCTGGACTGGAAGGATCTGTGGGCCGCCTGCCGTGCCGCCGGCGCGCGCTGGATGGTGGTGGAGCATGACAAGCCGGCCGATCCCGGGCAGTCGGCACGGAACAGCCTGGCCTTCCTGCGCACCGTGGCCGGGTGAGCGCCATGGACCCGATCAGGATCGGCATCATCGGCACCGGCGTCATCAGCGACGCCTATCTGAAGGGCGCGGCGCGGTCGTCCTACGTCTCGGTCAAGTCGGTGGCCGACATGCGGCCGGAGGCGGCGCAGGCGAAGGCGGCGGAATACGGCGTGGCGGCGGTGACGCCGGAGGCGCTGCTGGCGGATCCGGACATCTCGATCGTGATCAACCTGACGGTGCCGCTGGCGCATGCGGCGGTGAACGGCGCGATCATCGCGGCCGGCAAGCACGTCTATACCGAGAAGCCGTTCTGCGCGACGTACGAGGAGGCGGCGCAGGTGCTGGCGGCGGCGAAGGCCAGGGGCGTGCGGGTGGGCGGCGCGCCCGATACGTTCCTCGGCGCCTCGCACCAGGCCTGCCGCCGGGCGATCGACGCGGGGCGGATCGGCACGGTGTTCGGGGGGGCGGCGAGCGTGCTGTCGCACGGGATGGAGCACTGGCACCCGAACCCGGATTTCTTCTTCATCCGCGGCGGCGGGCCGATCCTGGACCTGGGGCCGTACTACGTGACCGATCTCGTGCATCTGCTGGGGCCGGTGACGCGCGTCGCGGCCGAGACGGCGATCGTCAATGCCGAGCGCACCATCACCAGCCAGCCGCGCGCCGGCGAGAAGCTGAAGGTGGAGATCGAGACCACCGCCACCGCCCTGCTGCGCTTCGCCTCCGGCGCCTGCGTCACGCTGTCGGCCTCATGGGATGTGTGGCGGCACCGCCGCCTGCCGTTCGAGCTGTACGGCCAGGACGGCAGCCTGCTGGTGCCGGACCCGAACTGGTTCGGCGGCGCGCCGGAGATTTCCGAGCAGGGCGCGGACTGGGCGCCGGTGGACATTTCCGCCCATGCCTTCGGCGTGCCCAACCGCACGACGCGGACGGGCGCGCAGGTGGCCGACTACCGGATCATCGGCCTGCTCGACATGGCGGCCGCGATCCAGCAGGGGCGGCCGCACCGGGCCAGCGGCGAGCTGACCACGCATGTGCTGGAGGTGCTGGAGGCGATCGGGGTGGCCGGGCGCGAGAAGCGCTGGGTCGATCTTGCGACCAGCTGCGAGCGGCCGGCGGCGCTGCCGCTCGGCACCGGCGAGGAGGTGTTCCTGCAATGAAGAGGACGATGCAGGGGCCGGGCATCTTCCTGGCCCAGTTCGCGGGCGACGCGGCGCCGTTCAACACGCTGGCGGGCATGGCCGGCTGGGCCGCCTCGCTGGGCTATGCGGGGGTGCAGATCCCGAGCTGGGACGGGCGGCTGTTCGACCTGGCGAAGGCGGCCGGGAGCCAGGACTATTGCGACGAGGTGACCGGGCTGCTGGCCAGCCACGGGCTGAAGCTGACGGAGCTGTCCACGCATCTGCAGGGGCAGCTGGTGGCGGTGCATCCGGCCTATGACTCGGCCTTCGACGGGTTCGCGGCCCCCGAGGTGCGGGGCAACCCGGCGGCGCGGCAGGAATGGGCGGTGGACCAGCTGATCAAGGCGGCGCGGGCCTCGGAGCGGCTCGGGCTCGCGGCGCATGCGACGTTCTCGGGCGCGCTGGCCTGGCCCTACGTGTATCCCTGGCCGCAGCGGCCGGCGGGGCTGATCGAGACGGCGTTCGACACGCTGGCGGCGCGCTGGCGGCCGATCCTGGACGCGTTCGATTCGCACGGCGTGGATGTCTGCTACGAGATCCATCCGGGCGAGGACCTGCATGACGGGTCGAGCTTCGAGATGTTCCTGGAGCGGGTGGGCAACCATCCGCGGGCGCGCATCCTGTACGATCCGAGCCATTTCGTGCTGCAGCAGCTCGACCACGTGCAGTTCATCGATTTCTACCACGAGCGGATCGGCGCCTTCCATGCCAAGGACGCCGAGTTCAACCCGACCGGGAAGCAGGGCGTGTATGGCGGGTTCCAGTCCTGGATCGACCGGGCGGGGCGGTTCCGCTCGCTGGGCGACGGGCAGGTGCGGTTCGCCGAGGTGTTCTCCAAGCTCGCGCAGTACGGGTTCGACGGCTGGGCGGTGCTGGAATGGGAGTGCTGCCTGAAATCGCCCGAGGCGGGCGCGCGGGAGGGGGCGGAGTTCATCCGCCGGCACATCATCCCGCTGACCGACAAGGCGTTCGACGATTTCGCCGCCGCGGGCACGGATGACGCGGCGAACCGGCGCATGCTGGGGCTGGCGCCGTGAGCCGCCTGCGGCTGGGCATGATCGGCGGCGGCGAGGGCGCGTTCATCGGCGCCGTCCATCGCATCGCGGCACGGCTCGACGACGAATGGGAGCTGGTGGCGGGGGCGCTTTCGTCCGATCCGGAGCGGGCGCGGCGGAGCGGGGCGGCGCTGCATCTCGATCCCGGGCGCTGCTACGGCAGCTTCGCGGAGATGGCGCGGGCCGAGGCCGGGAGGCTCGACGCGGTGGCCATCGTCACGCCCAACCATGTGCATCACCCGGCGGCCGTGGCCTGCCTGGAGGCCGGGCTGGACGTGATCTGCGACAAGCCGCTGTGCCGGACGATGGAGGAGGCGCGCGACCTCGCCGCGCGCGTCGCCGCGACGGGGCGGCTGTTCGCGGTGACCTACAACTACACCGGCTATCCGATGGTGCGGCAGGCGCGGGCCATGGTGGCCGAGGGCGCGCTGGGCGCGATCCGCAGCATCCAGGTGGAATACGCGCAGGACTGGCTCTCCACCGACCTCGAATCGACCGGGCAGAAGCAGGCGGCGTGGCGGACCGACCCGGCGCGCAGCGGCGCCGGCGGGGCGATCGGCGATATCGGCACCCATGCGCTGAACCTGGCCGAGTTCATCGGCGGGCAGGACTGCACCCAGCTTGCCGCCGACCTGCAGAGCTTCGTGCCGGGGCGGCGGCGGGCCGACAACGCGCAGATGCTGCTGCGCTTCGCCGGCGGCGCACGCGGATCGCTGTGGGCGAGCCAGGTGGCGCCGGGCAACGAGAATGGACTCGCTATCCGGGTATATGGTGAGAAAGGTTCGCTGACCTGGCGGCAGGAGCATCCGAACCAGCTGCTGCACGCGGCACTCGGCCAGCCGCCCGCCACCATCACCCGCGGCGGACCGGGGGCGGGGCCGGCGGCGGCGCATGCGACGCGCATTCCGGCCGGGCATCCTGAGGGCTACCTGGAGGGGTTCGCGCAGCTCTATCGCGACGTCGCCGTGCAGCTCCGGGCGCGCAGGTCGGGGACGGCGCCCGATCCGGCCGTGATGCAGGTGCCCGGCGTGGCCGAAGGGGTGCGCGGGGTGGCCTTCGTCACCGCCGCCGTGGCCTCGAGCGCGGCCAACGGCGCGTGGACGCCGATCGAGGTCTGACAGGACGCGGCGGCGGGCCTACGACCGCCACGCCTGCAGCCGCCGCGCCGCCTCCGCCATGTCGGCTTCCGACCCGCAATAGCTGAAGCGGACGAAGCGGTGGCCGCGGTCGCGGTCGAAATCCACGCCCGGCGAGGCGGCCACGCCCACCTCCGCCAGCATGCGGGCGCAGAATTCGCGGCTGTCGTTGGTGCGGTCGGACACGTCGGCCCACAGGTAGAAGGCGCCCTCGGCCGGGCCGATCCGTGCGAAGCCGGCCGCCGGCAGGCGGGCCAGCAGCAGATCGCGCGAGCGACGGTAGCGGGCGACGTTGGCCTCGAGCTCGTCCCGGCACCCGAACGCGGCCTCGGCCGCGACCTGGGCGATGTGCGGCGGCGAGATGAACAGGTTCTGCGCCAGGCACTCCACCGGGCGGATCAGGTCCTCGGGCAGCACGAGCCAGCCGATGCGCCAGCCGGTCATGGAGAAATACTTGGAGAAGCTGTTGACCACCACGGCCGACGGGCTCAGCGCCGCGGCGGTGGCGATCGCCGCGTCATAATGCAGGCCGTGATAGATCTCGTCGCTGATCAGCCGCACGCCGCGGGCGTGGCACCAGGCGGCGATCGCGGCGAGTTCCTCCGGGTGCAGCATCGTGCCGGCCGGATTGCAGGGGCTGGCGACGATCAGCCCGTCGGGCCGCGGCGACAGCGCCTCCAGCATCGCCACCGTCGGCTGGAACCGGGTCTCCGGCCCCGCCGGCAGCATGACCGGAACCATGCCAAGCGCGGTGAGGATGTTGACATAGGGCGGGTAGAACGGCGCGGCCATGGCCACCCGGTCGCCCGGATCGAAGGCGGCCAGAAACGCCAGCGGAAAAGCCCCCGACGCCCCGACCGTGACCGCCACACGCTCGAACGGCACCGCCGCGCCATACCAGTCGGCATAGTGCGCGGCAATCCGCGCGCGCAGGCTGCGCAGGCCGAACGCCTCGGTGTAGCCGAGCGCCAGCCCCTCCCCCAAGGCACGCTGCACCGCCGCCACCGCGCCGGCCGGCGCGCCGGTCGCGGGCTGGCCGACCTCCATGCGAATCACATGCGGCGCACCCGGGGCCAACGCCGCCTGCCGCGCATTCGCCGCCGTGATGACATCCATCACCATGAACGGCGGCGCCGCCGCCCCGCGGCCGACCTTCAGCATGGCGACCGGGGAGAGAAAGCAAGGCCAGGGGGCTTTGCCCCCTGGACCCCCACCAAGGGCTGAGCCCTTGGGACCCATCCTTGAGGGTTTTGTGGAAGGGGGGGCCGACCGAGCGGTTGCAACCGCCGCGTTGGCCCCCCCTTCCACAAAACCCTGAAACGACCGGGTTTCAAAGGCCTCCGGCCTCTTTGGCGGGGTCCAGGCGCGCCCTGGCCTTGCTTCCTTCCCCGGTCGCCACACGCTGAGGCCGGCCATCAAAGCGGCGCTGGTGGCGAAGCAATGCGGGAGTCGGTGGCCCAGCCGCAGGTTTCGGGGTCTTTCGCGGGGACGCCGGTGCAGGCGATGACGTTGGTGCGGCCGGGTTCGGGCGCGGCGGCCGGGTTGATGGTGGCGGCGAAGGCGACGCGAGGCCGTCGGCCAGGGCCCTGGCGACGCAGGGTGCGCCTTCCTGGCCAGCGCGCCGCCGGCGGCGACCTTGCGCGCTTCGGCGCGGCGGTTGACCAGCATGCCGGCGGCGTAGAGGGGTGCCGGCATCCAGCTTTTCGCTGGCGCGGCGAGCAGGATGCCGGTGCCGGGCGCCACGCGGCCGGTGCCGAACAGGTTGCCCATGCTGAGCGCAGGCCACCGCGTTGCCGGCGGGGTCCATGGTGACGAAGCTGCTGGCCGGCAGCGCGGCGGGCACGTTGCCGCGCGCCTGCGCCACCGCGAGGCCGCCGCGCGCGCGCCGGCGAGGCCGGACGGTTGGCGCGCAGCGCCTGGAACCCGGTGGCGGCGGCGCCGCCATCGGCCGGCGCGGGCAGGAAATCGGCGTCGAGGTCCTGGCCGAGGGCGATGGTGATCGGCGCCGCGGTGGATGGCAGGGCGGCGCGCAGCGCCGCCGCGGTGAGGCCGGTGCCGTTGGCGGCGGAGGCCTGCACGAGGCGCTGGGCGAGCGTGCCGACATAGAGGTCGCCGACGCCGGCGCGGCGGAGCTGGGCCAGGGTGCTGCCGAGATCGGGTTGCAGCAGCACCTCGCCTTCGGCCGGGGGGCGGCCGCCGGGGAAGTAGGCGAGGCGGGCCGGCCCGTCGGAGGCGAGCGCGCCGCCGACCACCTGGAGGTCGGCGGCGAAGGCGCGGCTGACCGGCGTGCCTTCGCGTGCCAGGGTCTCGGCGGGCTGCATCAGCGTCTCGAAGCGTGCCTTGCCGTGGCGGGCATGGAGCAGGAACAGGCCGCGCGCCAGCATGGGGGCGGCGGCCGGGCGGTCGCCGCCGCCACCGGCGGGGGGCAGGAACAGGATGGCCTCGGGGATGCCGGTGGCGTTCGTGTCGCCTTTCAGCGCGAGGCAGGCGCCGCCGCTGCCGAGGCCGGCGCGGGACGGCAGGGTGACGGCCAGCGCGAGGCCCAGCGCCACCGCGGCGTCGGCGGCGTTGCCGCCGGATGCCAGCACCTGGCGGGCGGCGAGCACTGCCCGCGGCTCGTCGGCGGCAACCGCGCCGATGAAGCCGCGCACGAAGCCGGGCGTGCCCTCGGCCGGGCGGCCGGTGCCGAGCAGGCCGGAGACGGTGGAGCAGCCGGGCAGGGCGAGGGCGAGCGCCAGCGCGACGGCGCGGGCGGGATCGGCTATGATGCGGCGCATGCCGCCCAGAACGCCGGTTCCCCGCCCATGGCTGCCGCGCTGCCTGTCGCCCTGCTGCCGGCCGCTCTCGCGCCGGGCGGCGCTGGCGTTGCCGGCCGCGCTGGCCGCGGGCTCGCTGCTGTGCGACGCGCCGGCCGCCGCCGCACCGGGCGGGCGCATCACCGTCATCCGCGACGCCGAGACCGAGACGCTGCTGCGCACCTTCGCCAACCCCCTGTTCCGCGCTGCCGGGGTGGAGCCCAACCTGGTCCGCCTCATCGTCATCCGCGACCCTGCCATAAACTCGTTCGTCAGCACCGGCAACCTGATGTTCGTGAACACCGGCCTGATGGTGAAGGCCGATTCGGCGGCCGAGCTGGTGGGCGTGCTGGCGCACGAGACGGGGCATATCGCGGGCGGCCATCTGGCCCGGCTGCCCGAGGCGCTGCGCGAGCTGCTGATCGAGAGCATCGTGGCGATGCTGATCGGCGCGGTGGCCGGGGCTTCGACGCGCGGCAACGGGATGGGGGCGGGGATCGTCGGCGGGGCGCAGCTGGCGCAGCGCAACTTCCTGTCGTTCACGCGGGGCATGGAGCGCGCGGCGGACCAGGCGGCGGTGCGGCTGCTGGACGCGCTGCGCTGGCCGGCGACCGGCATGCTGGAGCTGTTCCGCCACATGGAGGGGCAGGAGATCCTGTCGGCAAGCCTGCAGGACCCGTACATGGTCACGCATCCGCTGACGCGGGAGCGCAAGGCCTTCGTGCAGAACCATGTCGGGCGCAGCCCGTACAGCCGCAACAGCCTGCCCGCCGGGTTCGAGACCGGGTTCCGGATGGTGCGCGCCAAGCTGGCGGCGTTCCTCGACCCCAGCTCGCGGACGTTGCGCGCGGTGGGCGCAGGGGATGCGGCGCCGGAGGCCCGCTATGCGCGCGCGATCGCGCTGTTCCGGCTGGGCCGCCTGGCCGAGGCGCTGCCGCTGATCGACGGGATGATCGCGGCCGAACCGGCCAACCCCTGGCTGCACGAGCTGAAGGGGCAGATGCTGTTCGAGAACGGCCGCGTCCGCGACGCGGTGGGCGCCTATCGCGATGCGGTGCGGCTGGTGCCGGAGCAGCCGCTGATCCGGCTTGCGCTGGCCCAGGCGCTGGTGGAGACGGGCGAGGCGGGGCAGCTGCGCCCGGCCATCCAGCAGCTGCAGGCGGCGCTGCAGCGCGAGCACGACAATGCGCCGGGCTGGCGCACGCTGGGGGTGGCGTGGGGGCGGCTGGGCGAGATCGGCCAGGCCAATCTGGCCCTGGCCGAGGAGGCGCTGATCAACGGCGACATCAAGGTGGCGCGCGGCTTCGCGGCCAAGGCCGAGCAGCAGCTGCCGCAGGGCCCGGCGCGCATGCGCGCCGGCGACATCGCCAATGCGGTGAAGAAGGAGAACCGGACCGGGTTTTGAGCTATGCAGGCGGCTGCAACCGCAAGGCCGTTCCGGATGATCCGCGTGCTCGCCACTCTCGCCTTCCTGCTGCCCGCGCTGCCGGCGCCGGCGCAGCAATCCAGCGCGCCCGCCGGCAGCTTCACCGCGGCGCAGCGGCAGGAGATCATCGAGATCATCCGCCAGGCGCTGCGCAGCGATCCCTCCATCCTGCGCGACGCGGTCACCGCGCTGCAGGCCGACGACACCGACCGCGAGCAGGGGGCGGCGCGGGCCGCGATCGCGGCCAGCCGCGAGGCGCTGCTGCGCACGCCGGGCGACCCGATCGAGGGCAATGCGAACGGCGACGTGACCATCGTCGAGTTCTACGACGTGCGCTGCCCGTATTGCCGGCGGATGCTGCCGGTGGTGGCCGACCTGCTGAAGCGCGACCGCAACGTGCGCATCCTGTACAAGGACATCCCGATCCTGGGCCCCGCCAGCGTGGTCGGCGCCCGGGCGGTGCTGGCCGCCCAGCGCCAGGGCGGCTACCTGAAGCTGCGCGAGGCGCTGATGACCGGGGCGCCGCAGATCGACGCCGAGGCGGTGAAGGCGGCGGCGCAGCGCATCGGGCTCGACTGGGAGCGGCTGCAGCGCGACATGGCCGACCCGGCGATCCAGGCGCGGATCGACGCCAACCTGCGGCTGGCGCACACGCTGAACATCCAGGGCACGCCGGCCTATGTGATCGGCGACGCGCTGCTGCCGGGGGCGCTGTCGCTGGCCGACCTGCAGGCGATGCTGGCCGGGGCGCGGAGGCGATGAGGCGTCAGCGCCCGCGCAGGCTGAGGATGTAGGCCACCGCGTCGTCCACCTGCTGGCGGCTGAGCTGGAAGTTGGGCATGCGGCCGTGCGGGGTGGTGAGGAAGGCCGTCAGCGACATGGCGGTGGCCGACGGCATGGCGGCGATGGCGGCGAAGCTGGGCACGGCGTCGCCCGACCGGACCGGGCGTGGCTCCACCGCGTGGCAGCCGGCGCACCAGGCGAGGGCGAGCTCGTGCCCGGCCTGGGGGTCGCCGGCGGGGACCTGGGCGGCGGCGGGCCATGCCAGCGCGGCGAGGGAAAGGACGAGGCGGAACGGGGGCATGCCGGCGGCTCCTGCGGCTCTGCGTGATGTTCCCCGGCGCCAGCATGGCGGGGCGGGGGCGGCGCCGCAAGCCGGACTTCGCGGCGGGCGGCGGGCGCGGTAGGGTGCGGGAAAACGCGCGCCGGGAGGTCGCTCCATGAACGAGTTGTCGCCGCCGCGCCGGATCGAGGTTGCTGCCGATCCGGCGCTGTCGGATACGCTGCCGGGCTGGGCCTATACCGATCCCGCGGTGCTGGCGCAGGAGCGCGAGCGGGTGTTCTTCCGCACCTGGCACTACGCCGGCGGGGTGCAGGAGCTGGCGCAGGCCGGGGACTACGTGACCGCCCGGCTGCTGGACCAGAACGTGCTTGTGCTGCGCGGGCGCGACGGCGGGCTGCGGGGCTTCTACAACGTGTGCCAGCACCGCGCGCACGAGCTGCTGGAGGGGCGCGGCAATGCCCGCGTGGTGACCTGCCCCTACCATGCCTGGAGCTACCACGACGACGGCGGGCTGCGCACGGCGCGCGGGGCGGAGCGGCAGCCGGGCTGTTTCGGCGCGGTTCGCCTGAAGCCGGTGCGGGTGGAGGTGTTCGCGGGGCGCTTCGTGTTCTTCAACCTCGACCCCGAGGCGGTGCCGCTCGGCGAGCTGGCGGCCGACCTTGCCGGCGAGCTTGCGGCCGACGTGCCGGAATTTGCCGCGCTGGCGCCGTCCGACCCGCCGTCCGAGCGGCCGATGGCGGCCAACTGGAAGGTGGTGCTGGACAATTTCCACGAGTGCTACCATTGCGGCCCGGCGCACCCGGCCTTCGCCGACATGCTCGACATGGCGTGCTATCGCACCACGACACGGGCTGGTCGCGCTGACCGACCCTGCCAAGGCCGACAACAAGGCATATCCGGTGGCGCCGGGGGCGGTGCAGGACGCGCGGTTCTGGTGGCTGTGGCCGACGACGACGTTCGGCTTCCTGCCGGGGCTGGCGTCGCTGAGCGTGACCTCGGTGCTGCCGGTGACGGCGACGAGCAGCGTGCGGCGCTAGCATCGCTACGGCCTGCCCGGGCAGGCGCCCGATCCGGCGGCGCGCTGGCTGTCCGGCACACCCGCTGGGGCCGGAGGACGTGGCGATCTGCGAGTCGGTGCAGCGCGGGCTGGCCTCGCGCGGGTATGCGGCCGGGCGGTTCGTGCACGACCCCGAGGGGGGGCAGACGACGGAGGCGGCGGTGCATCATTTCCACCGGCTGTACGTGGCGGCGATGGGCTTCGCCTGACGCTGTTGCCTGCGGCGCGGGCGCATCCTTAGATGGCCGCATGCACGCCGAGCACGCCGTTCAGGCCGCCGCTTCCCGCCGCTTCGCCAGCGAGCGGCTGGCCGGGGCGGCGCCGGCGGGGCTGGATCGGGAGCGGTTGCGCAGGCTCGCGGCGCATGGGGCGTTCGAGGCGCTGGATCCGGCGGCGGCGAGCCGCGGGGCGCGGCGGGCGGCGTCGGTGTTCGCGGCGCTGGGCGAAGGGGGCGCGCCGCGCGGGCTGCTGTTCGCGGCCGGGGCGCATCTGTTCGGCTGCCTGGCGCCGCTGGCCCGGCATGGCAGCGCGGCACAGCGCGAGCGGTTCC
>JBGAIK010000348.1:0-3770 GCA_044225615.1 Acetobacteraceae bacterium
CGCGCCCTGTGCGATGCTGGCCGCACCCGCCGCCACCACGCCGCCCTGCGGCTGTGTGTTGGGCGCCACCGCCTGTGCCGCGGCCAGGGCCGGGGAAAGCAGCATCGTGCCCTGGAGCAGGGCCGCGCGCAGCCTGGGATGGAACATGACGCCCTCCTTCGCGCTACAGCCGCAGCACCAGCCGCCAGAAGACGGCGTCGGCCTGCAGGCGGGGCGCACCCGCGCCGCCCGGCTGGCGGGTCTCGCGGTGCACGCCTTCGAGCTGGACCTCGAAACGGTCATTGACCGGCACCCGCAGCCCGATGCCGTAGGATTGCAGCCGCCGGTCGGCATCGGCGGCGAGGTTCTGCCAGCCCTGGCCCCAGTCGTAGAAGACGTAGAGCGTGGGCTGGAACTGCAGCGCGGTGCCGAACAGCGTGGTGCTCATGCTGGTGGTCAGCTGCAATTCCGCCGAGGCGGCCAGCGCCCGGTCGCCCGTCACCTGCCCGGCATAGAAGCCGCGGCCGAGCCGCGCGCCGCCGAGATAGAACTTCTCCGCCAGCGGCAGCACGTCGTCGGTCCATTGCCCGGCGAGCGTGCCCTGCAGCGCGACGGAGGCGTTCTCCCAGGGCGAGAACAGCGTCTGCACCCGGGTCAGCTCGAAGTTGAGCTTGGTGAAGCCGACATTGCCGTTGCGCCCGCCGCGCGTGCCGGCGCCGAAGGCGTCGATGCCCTGCGACAGCCGCACCGTCGCCTGGTTGGCGCCGGGCCGCGCATCGCCGAGCAGCAGGTCGTAGAGCGCGCCGGTGGCGCCGATGCGCGCCACCCGCAGCGCGTCGTGCGACAGCCGCGTGGTGGTGCCGCCGAACCCGTCCACGTCCACGTCGCTCTCGATCGCGTCGAGCGAGGCGTCCAGCGTCAGGCTGCGCGCCCGCTGGCGCACCAGCGGATAGGAGGCGCCGACGCCGGCGATCGTGGTCTCGCCCAGGTAGCCGATGCCGCGCAGCGCGCCCGAGGGCTGGGCGTAGCCGTGCCCGGCGTAGAGCCGGATGCGCAGGCCGGAGCCGCCGACATAGAACTCGGTCGAGGCCTGGCCGAAGATCTGCGAGGCCCGCGCGGCGCCGAAGATCGACAGCTCCGTCCGCTCGCCGAGTGCGGTGAACGAATTGAACTGCGCGACGCCCAGCATCTGCTCGGGCCCGGTCAGCCGGTCGGCGCGGTTGTCGGCCGTGACATAGCCGGAGACGGCCTGGCGGGAGACGCGGGCCACCAGCGTCAGCGACCCCGCCCCGGTGCCGGCGGGGCGCAGCACCGGCTGGACCGAGACGCCGGGGATTTCCTTGGCCAGCAGCAGCCAGCGCTCCAGGCTGGCCACGTCGAGCGGACGGACGTCCTTCAGATGTTCGAGGAAGCGCAGCACCTGGCGCCCGGCGGGGCCGATATCGCCGTCCAGCAGCACCTCGGTCACCTGGGCCTCGCCGACCACGAAATGCAGCATGCCGCCCGGGCGCAGCACCGCATCGACGGTGGTGAAGGTGTAGCCCTGTTCGCGATAGAGGCTCAGCAGCGCGGCGCGGGCCGCCTCCACCCTGGCCAGCGGTACGCCACTGCCGGTGAGGTCCGCGACCAGGGGCTGCAACTGCGCGGCCGGGAACGCGGTGGCGCCGTCGATCGCGACGCCGCGCACGTCCATGCTGCCGGTGGGCAGTGCTGCGGCGGCCGGTGCGCCGACATCGAGGCCGGGCCCGAGATCGGGCGCGGCGCGCGGGGCGATCTGCGGGATGGGCGTGCCCTGGGCGGGCGGCACCAGGGCCTGGGCTGCCGCCATCTCCGGCAGGGCAGCAAGAGCGAGCAGACCCAGTCCGCGGGCCCACGGCCTCGCACGCAACCCTGACACCGGCAGACGCCTCCTCGGCTGCCCTGCCCGTAGCTGTTCCGAAGCATCAACGGCATCCTGCGATTCCGTCCGGGCGGGGACGAGCCTTTCTAGCCCGCGCCCTCAGCGTGCATTCCTCACGTATCGTTGAAGATGAATGGTTTGTACAAAATTCGTTGTGAGCAGGCGCGGTTGCAGAATGGTCCGGAGGCGACAGGTACGTTAAGGATGCTCAACGTCATCGGGTGGCTGGCCGTCGAGCCCCGCGCGCACGACCACCCGGTGCTTGCCGTCGCGCTTGGCCTGGTAGAGCGCCGCGTCGGCGGCAGCGATCGCGGCCACCACGCTGTCCTGCGCCTGCGGCACCACGGAGACGCCGCCGACGCTGACCGTCACCCAGCCGCCGACGGTGGACGCGCTGTGCGGCATCAGCAGCGCAACCACCCGGCGGCACAGCTTCTCGCCGAACTGGCGCACGCCCGCGGCGCCGGCGCCGGGCAGCAGGGCGACGAACTCCTCGCCGCCATAGCGCGCGGTGATGTCGGCCGGCCGCTCGGCGCAGGCGCCGATGGTGCGCCCGACGCTGCGCAGCACGTCGTCGCCGGCGAGATGGCCGTAGGTGTCGTTGTAGCGCTTGAAGTCGTCCACATCGATCATCAGCAGCCCGACCGCGCCGTGCCCGCGCGCCGCGCGCCGCCATTCGATGTCGGAGAACTCGTCGAAGTAGCGGCGGTTGTTGAGCCCGGTGAGCCCGTCCACGTTGATCAGCCGGGACAGCTCCACGTTCTTCTGGACCAGCTCCTTCTGGCTCTCGCGCAGCGCCTGGAAGGCGGCGTCGCGCTGGAGCTGGTTGAGGTAGGCGCGCGAGTGGTAGCGCAGCCGCGCGACCAGCTCGATGTTGTCGGGCAGCTTCACGAGGTAGTCGTTGGCGCCGGCGGCGAAGGCGGCGCGCTTCACCGTCGCCTCCTCCTTGGTCGAGAGCACGATGACCGGGATTTCCCGCGTCGCCGGGTTGGCGCGGTAGCCGCGCACCAGCGCGAGCCCGTCCACGCCCGGCATCACCAGGTCCTGCAGGATCACGGTGGGGCGGATGCGCTCGGCGACCTTCACCGCCTCGCCCGGGTCGGCGCAGTAGTGGAAGTCGATGTCGGCCTCCGCCGCCAGCGCGCGGCGCATGGCCTCGCCCACCATCACCTGGTCGTCCACCAGCAGCACCATGATCGGGTACTTGCCGGCCAGCAGGTCGGCGGCGGTGCCGAGGGGCAGGTTCATGGCGCTTCCTTGGACGCTGCGGGTCGGACGGATTTAGCCCAGCCGGGGCCTGCGCGGCCAGCGCGGCGTTTTTTGACGCGCCGTTAGCCGCCGGCCTGACGAGCGGGGGCTCAACTGTGTTCCGCGGCGCATGGCGCGCCGCTGACGGAGCCAGCGATGCCCGCCCTGCGCCGCCTGCACCTGCTCGCCGCCCTGCTCGCCGCGCTGCCCGCCGCCGGCTGCGCCGTGGTGTGGGAGGACGAGGCGGGCCGCCTGCGCGCCGTCGGCGCCGTGCGCGCCGCGCAGGCCGGGCCGGAGGCGGGCGGTGCCGATGTCAGCGGCGTGGACGTCTACGGCCTCGCGCTGCTGCGCACCCGGGCCGCCACCGGGATCGTGCTCGGCTGGGCGCGGGAGCGCCTGGTGCAGGTCGGCCCGGACGGGCTGCTCGCCGTCGACTGCCTTCCTTGCGACCTCGCGCGCACCAGGATCGCGGGGCCGCCCATCCAGCAGGGAGATTCCGCATGATCCGCGCCGCCCCCCGCCTAGTGCCGCCGCTGATGCTTGCCGCGCCGCTGCTGCTCGGCGGCTGCATCGGCTCCGACTACACGGCCTTCTTCACCAACGAGATCCTGGGATTGAGCGTCGAATCGCTGCCCACGCCCAA
>JBGAIK010000020.1:0-34784 GCA_044225615.1 Acetobacteraceae bacterium
CCCCAGCACAGGCCGACATGGTCAAGCTCCAGCCCCTGGCAGGAGAATTCGGTGGCCACCGTCTCCAGCGCATCGGAGGCGCGGACGTCCGGCCAGCGATCCAGGAACCAGCGGGCAACGGCACCGGCATCCATATGCGCCAGCTCGTGGCCCAGCCCCTCGGCGCGCAGCCGCTTCGCCCCGGAGCTGGCCACCAGCCCGGCCCGGCGCAGGCCGCGCGCGGCCGCACGAAGATGGCCCCGCAGCGCCGCCAGGTCGCGGACCAGGACGAACGGCAGCGGCGCCTGCGTGGCGATGGTCCGGGCGGCTGCGGCGTCGCCGGCCAGCACCGCATCCGCCCAGGGTCCCGCCGCGGCATTGCGCAGGCTGCGCATCGGCACGTCGAGATGCAGCGCCTGCTCCAGCACCAGCCCGGGGAGGCCCGGAAGCACCTGGCGCGGGTCGGACCCGGCCAGCGCCGCCGGCGCGGCGGAAACCTGCCAGTCCGGCCGGCCGGCAAGTGCCGCGCCCCATTCGGCCAGCCCGCCCTCGCCGTCATGGATCTCCTGCCCGCCGCCGACCAGGCACACCACGACCGCCCAGTCCGCATGGCGGCGCATGATGTCGAGCAGATGGCCCGGCTCGGAATCGGTCAGCTGCACCGGCCGATCGCGGCTCTTGCGGATGGCATGGGCGCGCGACCAGACGCGCTGGCCCTCGTCGATGACGATGATGCGGTCATGCGGCGCGCCAGCCGCCTCGACGTTGTCGTCGCGGAACTTCGGCAACGCCTGGATGACCGACTTGATGTTGTGCCGTGCCGCACGCAGCCGTCCGGCCTGGCCCTGCGCGTCGTCCCGCGCCAGCGCCTCGCGCAGCACGTGCACCAGCGTCGGATTGCCGGTCAGGAACGTGGCGTCCCTCTCGCCGGCGCCGAACACGGCGTTCAGCCCGCACAGCGTCTTGCCGGCGCCGGGGATGCCGGTCACGAACAGCACCCTGTGCCCGCCCGCGCTGCGCGCGGCGGCCACGCAGGCCAGGATCGCCCCGGTCGTGGCAGTGAGGTTGCGGGCCTCGGCCCGCGCGCTGGTCAGCTCCGCCACCCCGTGCCGGCCATAGAGGTTGCGCGCGGCCTCGACGATGCCCGGCACCGGCCGGTACGGCGCCTCGGCCCAGAAGCGGCACTCGAGCGCCGCCGCCGGCGCGGGCAGCCGCTCCCACAGGCCGCGCAGCAGGGCGGCGAGCGTCGCGGCGGACGCATCGAGGACGGGCGCGACCGTGTCGGGCAGCAGCAGCGGCCAGCGCGGCGCGGCCGGCACCGCGTCGGTCGCCACCAGGATCGGGACGATCGGATGCCCGCGGCTGGCGGCATGGAAATCGTGCAGGTCGAGCGCGTAGTCCTCCACCTGCCGGCGATCGGCCTGAAGGAAGGCCGCGGCGGAAACCTTGAATTCCAGCACCAAGATGGCGCGCGGCGTGACCAGCACCGCATCGATCCGGCGGCCCAGCCGCACCAGGCTGTATTCCAGCGCCAGCTCCCAGTCCGCCGCCTCCAGCCAGCCATCGATTGCGCCGCGCAGGCAGGCAAGCTGGACGGTCCAGGCGCGCAGCTGCGCCGGCTCGTTGCGGCGGAAGCGCTGGGCATCGTCGCGCGCCAGCGCCGCCACCAGCGCGGCCGGGTCGGCGGCGAGGAAGTCGGCCACGCGCATCCGCGCCATCCGATGCCGTTGCGGCACCATCGATAGCCGGAATGAGCCAGGCGCGCCAGGCGCTATGACGGCGCGGCGGTTCGGGGTTAGGCTGCGCCACCTGGTCGGGGAACGCGCATGGCCAACATCTTCTGGAACAACACCACCGGCAACTGGTCCGACCCGTCGCGCTGGTTTGGCGGCGTGGTGCCCACCGGCACCGACGACGTGGTCTTCAACGCCAGCGCCTCCACCGCCAGCATCCTCGACGGCGAGACCTTCGGCGTCCGCGGCCTGACCCAGAACGGCGGCTCGATCGCGCTGGCCGGCGTGCTGACGCTGGCGGACCTGTCCTTCGTCGGCATCGGCGGCACGCTCTACGGCGGCAGCACCACCGGCGGCGGCCGGATCGACAGCGCAACCCCGTCCGGCAGCCTGACCAACCAGGGGCTGATCGAAGCCACCGTGGACGGCGGCGTGCTGCAGATCAACACCGTCGCCTTCACCAACCAGGGCGTGGTCAGCGCCAGCAACGGCGCCATCCTGTTCGTGACCGCCACCACCTTCACCAACCTTGTCCAGGGGCTGCTCACCGGCGGCACCTACGAGGTGTCCGGCAACGGCACCGCAATCGACATCGTCGGCAGCCAGGCGGACGGGCAGGACGGTCGTATCCTGCGGCTCGGCGGCACCATCACGCTGGACGGGCCGGGCTCGTACCTGTTCGGCTACGATCCGGTTTCCAGCACGCCGAGCGTCAGCGTCTACGCCACGCTGGAGGCGACGCTGAGCACGATCGAGTCCGGCGGCGTGCTGAATGTATTGGGCGGGCGGGACTACGCGGCCACGGTGGCCTTCACCAATTCGGGTGTGCTGGCGCTGGGCGGCGGCACGTTCTCCGCCCCGGCGATGACCAACAACGGCTTCGCCTATGTCGTCGGCTACGGCACGATCACGCCCGCCATCGCCAATGGCGGACAGGTCGAGGCGCAGCTCGGCACGCTGGTGCTGGCCGGGGGGGTGACCAACACCGGCGTGCTCCAGGTCGATGCGAACGCCACGCTGTCTTTCACGGGCACGTTTACGTCGCAGCTGATCAACAACGGCACGGTGCGGGTGCCGGCCGGCACGATGACGCTGGGTGCGACCGGCGGCAGCGGCGGCTACTTGATCGAGGGCGGGTCGGTTGGCGCGGTCACCACGCTGAACCTGCCGGGCGGGGTCGGCGACGTGGCGTTCAACGGCGCCGATGGACGGCTGGTGCTGACCATCCCGAACGCATACCAGGGCAGCATCGTCGGCTTCGGCACCGGCGACACGATCGACCTGCACGGCATCGTCTCCAACGACGCCACGCTGGTCGGCAACACGCTGAACATCCTCAACAACGGCGGCACGGTCTACACCCTGCCGTTCGTGGGCGACTATTCGATGGCGAGTTTCTCGGGGGCGAGCGACGGCGCGGGGGGCACGCGGATCACCGTCAGCGGCGTCAATCCGCGCCATTTCGAGCTGGAGGATGCCCACTGGGCGGACCGGACGATCACCTGGAGCCTGGCGCAATTCCAGTACGCCATCGACGCGGACCCGACGCCGACGCCGGAGGAGGGCTCGCGCGACATCCCGTTCAGCAGCATGATCGATGCCACCGGCCAGGCCGACTTTGTCGCCGTGATCCAGCAGGCGCTGGACACCTGGGCCACGATCGGCGGCTTCACCTTCGTGCAGCAGGCCGACAGCAGCGATCCCGCGCAGGCCGCCGACCTGCGCTTCGGCTGGGGCAGCCTGCTCGGCACCGGGGGCGAGATCGGCCAGGCCTCGTTCAACTATTTCGGCAACACCTTCCAGCCCGACGTGGTGATCCGGCTGCAGGACCCCGGGATCACGCCGCTGATTTCCACCCCTGGCGTGATCGGCGGCTACACCTACCAGGGGCTGGCCTCCACCTTCTACCAGATCACGGTGCACGAGATCGGACACGCGCTGGGGATCGGGCATTCGACGGACGACCGGGCGGTGATGTTTCCCTCGGCGCTGGGCGTGCAGAACGAGAGCCCGAACGCCTCCGACATCGCGGCGATCGCGGCCGCCTATGCCAATGTGGCCTGCTTCGCCGCCGGCACCCGCATCCTCACCGCGCGCGGAGCGGTCGAGGTGGAGCGGCTCGCGGCAGGCGACCTGGTGGCCACCGTGCTGACGGGGCGCCTGCGCCCGGTACGCTGGATCGGCCGCCGCACCCTCGCGCCGGCCCGCCATCCCCGCCCGGCCGACATGCAGCCGGTGCTGGTCGAGGCCGACGCCTTCGCCCCAGGCCTGCCGCTGCGCGACCTGTGGCTGAGCCCCGACCACGCGGTGTTCGCCGGCGGGGCGCTCGTGCCGATCCGCCACCTGCTGAACGGCGCCAGCATCCGCCAGGTGCCGGCCGACCGGATCACCTATTTCCACGTCGAGCTGCCCGCGCATGACGTGCTGCTGGCGGAAGGCCTGCCGGCGGAAAGCTTCCTCGACACCGGCAACCGCGACGCCTTCGCCGGCGCCGCGGCCCAGCCACTGCACCCCGACTTCGCCCGCCGCACCTGGGACGCCGAATCCTGCGCCCCGCTGCACGAGGGCGGCGCGCTGGTCGCCGCGCTGCACGCGCGGCTCGCGGTCCGGGCCGTAGCCCTGGGGCACGTGCCGACGGACGACCCCGAACTGCATATCCTCGCCGGCGGCCGCATCGTCCGGCCGGCGCGCGCCGGCGGCATGTGGCGCTTCGACCTCCCGGCGGGACGCGCGGTGCTGCACAGCCTGGCGGTCGTCCCTGCCGAGCGCGCCCACGGCCATCCCGAGCGGCGGCGGCTCGGCGTCATGATCCAGGCCCTGTCGCTCGACGGCACGCCACTGGCGCTCGACGACAAGCGGCTCGGGGCCGGCTTCCACCCGCCCGAAGCAGCCTGGCGCTGGACCGACGGCGCGGCGGAGATCGTCCTGGACCGGCCCGGCCAGCTGGCACTCCAGGTACGGCCGGCGGAAGGCTACTGGCGTCAGCGCCGCTTCAGCAGCCGCCCGGCGCGGTCCCTGAACGTCGCGTAGGTCATCGCCGGGAACGGCCAGGGCAGATTGGCGCGCACCCAGCCGGCGCGCCACGGACAGTTGGCGGACCGGCGCAGCGCCGCCTCCGGGTCCAGCACGAAGGTGCGGAACGGCATGCGATTGACCGCCACCACGTTCCCGCCGCCATCGGGGCCGTTGATGAACGGAATGGCGTTGATCTCGGCAACATCGGCGGCACTGGGCGTGGTCAGCAGCGGGACAAGGTCGAACAGCGCCGACTCCGCATCGATCGCCGCCGGCCAGTGGCCGCCGAGCACGGCATCCAGCGCATCGAACTCGGCCAGCACCCCCTGCTCGATCGCGGCAAACGCGGCACGGCGGATGCCGGCACCCGGCTCGGCCTCCTCGGCATGGATGGGCGACCCGTCCGGCGCATAGCCCAGCACCGAGCCGGTGGGGGCGGAAAAGAACAGCTCCAGCAGGGCATAGCCGTCCAGCACCATGTCCATCACCGGGGCCGGATGGCCGAAGCCGAACAGGTAGCAGGACGCGCTGTCAGGCGTGATGCCGGGGCGCAGCGCCGCCGGCAGCAGGCCGAGATAGCAGCCGCAACCGGCCGTCCCGTCAGCGCCGCCAGCGCCGCCTGGATGGTGCCCCGCCAGCCGACATCGACAACCAGCCGCGTCCCGTCATCGAGGAAACCCTCCCGGGCGAGATGGGCACGCAACTCCGGCGCCGCGGCCGACCCGCGCGACACCGCGAGATAGCGCAGGTCGAAATCCTCGCCCGTCCGCGCCACCACGCGCCGCGCAATCGCCAGCGGCAGCCAGCCGTCGCGGGCCAGGAAATGGATGCGCCGCACGCCACGCCGCCGCGCCTCGGCCAGCACGAACAACGCGAAGCCGATCGCCAGCAACGCCACCCGCCGGTGCAGCAGCGCGAACCGGCCCGCCGGCGCCGGCGCCGCCCGGCGCAGGCTGTGCAGCAGCCGCAGCGCCGGCGCCCGCGCCGCCACCTCGGCAGTCTCCGGCACCCGCCCCGGCGGCGGCAGCGCAACCGTGGCAAGCCCCGCGGCGCGCGCCATGCGCCCGTCGCTGTGCGGATTGTCGCCCAGATGCACCACCTCGCCCGGCGCACAGCCCAACCGCGCCAGCACATGGGCATGCAGCCGCCCCGAATGCTTGCTCAGCCCGGCATCGGCCGACGTCACCACCTCGCACGCGCCGTAGCCGCAAGCTTCGAGCAGCCCGGCCAGCCCCGCGCCGGGCAGCACGGTGTCGGAGACGAAGAGCAGGCGCTGGCCGGGGGACCGGCCGGCCAAGGCCCCGAGCACCGACGGATTGGCGAAGCAGACGGCACGCTCGGTTTCCAGCTCGGCGGCCGGGTCGGCATGGAGGCCGCAGGCATCGAGCCAGGCATAGATCTCGGCGACAGTCGGCTCGTCGCGGCCAGCATCCTCGGCCCGGCGACGCACCGCCTGCTCGGCGGCACGGCGCAGGGCCTGCAAACCGGCCGGCTCCAGGCCAAGGCGGGCGCCGGTGGCGAGATGCAGATCCTCCGGCCGGGCCAGACGGCGCAGCAGGGCCGTGTCGAACACGTCGCAGGTGACGGCGCAGAAGCCGGCAATCCGGGCGGCGAGGTCGGGAGGCGTCATGAGAGAAAAGAAGAAGGAAGCAAGGCTCCGCCGGACAAGGGCCATTGGCCCTTGGAACCCGTGTGTGCTGACGGCTGTGGCGCCGGCCTTCGGTGATTGGCACGACCCTTGGCGCCGCAAGGCGACAAACCTGCGCCGCAATAAATCTCTCCCACTCCCGGCATCGTGCGGGGGCACGGATTGAATGCCTGCGGCGCAAGAAAGCATTGCACCACCGTTTCGGCCAATAACCGAAGGCCGTCGATGCAGCCGCCAGCAGGAATGGGTTCCAGGGCCAATGGCCCTTGGCCGGCGGAGCCTTGCTTCCCTACTTCGCCGCGCATGCGCCTTCGCCTGCCATCGCCCAGGCCGGTATCACACCCGACCTGGGAAGTGGCAAGCGACCAGCTGGCCAGCCGCGCCCGGTATCAGCGGCGGCGCCTGTTCGGCGCAGATCGGTTCGGCCACCGGGCAGCGGGTGCGGAAGCGGCAGCCGGAGGGGGGTGCGATGGGCGAGGGTGGTTCGCCTTTCATCGGCACGCGGCGGCGGGTGCGTTCGACGCGGGGGTCGGGCACCGGGGCGGCGGCGATGAGGGTCCGGGTGTAGGGGTGCAGCGGGCGGGCGAAGAGGTCGGCGGCGGTGGCGATTTCCATGACCTTGCCGAGGTAGAGGACCACGATGCGGTCGCAGACATGGCGGACCACGGCGAGGTCGTGGGCGATGAACAGGTAGGTCAGGCCCATCCGTTCCTGCAGGTCGACCATCAGGTTGATGATCTGGGCCTGGATGTTGACGTCCAGCGCCGAGACCGGCTCGTCGGCGACGATCAGTTCGGGGCCGACGGCCAGCGCCCGGGCGATGGAGATGCGCTGGCGCTGGCCGCCGGAGAATTCGTGCGGGAAGCGGGTGGCGTGGGTGGATGGCAGGCCGACGAGGTCGAGCAGTTCGGCCACGCGCCGGGCCGGCGTATCGGTGATGCCGTGCAGGCGCAGCGGGCCGGAGAGGATTTCGCCCACGGTCATGCGCGGGTTGAGCGAGGCGTAGGGGTCCTGGAAGATCATCTGCATGCGCCGGCGCAGCGGGCGCATTTCGCCGACCGTCGCGTGGGTGATGTCCTGGCCGGCGAAGATCACCTGGCCTTCCGTGGGCTCGTGCAGCCGGGTGACCAGGCGGGCCAGGGTTGATTTGCCGCAGCCGGATTCGCCGACCAGGCCGACGGTTTCGCCGGCCGCCACCTCCAGGTCGACGGCGTCGACGGCGCGCAGGATGCGGGGCCGGGCGAACAGGGTTTCGCGCGGGAGGATGAAATGCTTGGACAGGCCGGAGAGCGACAGCAGGGGGCCGGACGAGGCGGGGCGGACGGCGCCGCTGGCGGCGGGCCGGGCGGGGGCGTGCAGGCTGGTGCCGGATTGCGTGACCCAGCAGCGGGCGAGGCGGCCTTCGCCCGAGGGGAGAAGCTCGGGGTGCTCGGCGCATTTTTCCACCGCGAAGGGGCAGCGGGCGCGGAAGCGGCAGCCTTCGGGCCAGGCGCGCGGGTCGGGCGGCTGGCCCTCGATGGTGGCGAGGCGGCGGTCTTCGGCCTCGGCGTCGATGCGCGGGGCGGCGTGCAGCAGCGCCCAGGTGTAGGGGTGGCGCGGGTCGGTCAGCAGCTCCTCGGGGGCGCCTTCCTCCACCACCTCGCCCGCGTACATGACCAGCACGCGGGAGCAGACATTGGCGATGACGCCGAGGTCGTGGCTGATCAGGATGACGGCGGCGCCGAAGCTCTCGTTGAGCTCGCGCAGCAAATCGAGGATCTGCGCCTGGATGGTGACGTCGAGCGCCGTGGTCGGCTCGTCGGCGATCAGCAGCGACGGCTCGTTGGAGAAGCCCATGGCGAGCATGACGCGCTGGCGCATGCCGCCGGAGAACTGGTGCGGCCAGGCCTGCACCGCGCGTTCGGGCGCGGAGACGCCCATGCGGCGCAGCAGCTCGATGGCCCGCTTGCGCGCGGCGGATTTGGTGAAGCGGCCATGGGCGGTCATCGCTTCCACCAGCTGGCGGGCGATGCGCAGGACCGGGTTCAGCGAGGTCATCGGATCCTGGAAGACCATGGCGATCTCGGCGCCGCGGACCTCGCGGATGGCGGCGTCGCCGATATGGGCGAGGTCGCGACCGCGGAAGCGGATCTCGCCGCCGACGATGCGGGCCGGCTCGTCGAGCAGGCGCATGACCGACTTGGCGAGCACCGATTTGCCGGAGCCCGATTCGCCGACGATGCCGAGGGTTTCGCCGGCGCGCAGCGTGAAGCTCACGCCGTCCACGGCGCGGATCGGCCCCGCATCGGCGAGGAACCACGTGCGCAGGTCGCGTACCGACAGCAGCGGGGCGTCAGCGGCTTCTTGCATGCGGGTCCAGCCAGTCGCGCAGGCCGTCGCCCACGAAGTTGAAGCCCATCACCACGGTGAGGATGGCCAGGCCCGGGAAGGTGGCGACCCACCATTGCTGCACCAGCTCGCGGCCCTCGGCGACCATGGCGCCCCATTCGGCGGCAGGCGGGACCACGCCGAGGCCGAGGAAGGACAGGCCGGCGAAGACCAGGATGGCGTTGCCGAGATCGAGCGTGACCAGGACGATCAGCGGGCCGACGGCGTTGGGCATGATCTGGCGCAGCAGGATATGGGCCGGGCCGAAGCCCACGGTCTGCGCGGCCTCCACGTATTCCAGCGCACGCTGGCCGATCACCAGGCTGCGGGCGAGGCGGGCGAATTTCGGCCACCAGACGACGAGCATGGCGATCATGGTGTTGACCGTGCCGATGCCCAGCGCGGCGGCGATGGCCATGGCGAGGATGATGGGCGGAAAGCAGAAGACGAGGTCGGTGAGCCGCATCAGCGCCTCCTCCGCCCAGCCGCGCGCATAGGCGGCGAGCGCGCCGAGCAGGGTGCCGAAGGCGGCGCCAACCAGGACCACGGTGAAGCCGACGAACAGCGACGTGCGGCCGCCCCAGATGACGCGGGAGAGCACGTCGCGGCCGAGCGCGTCGGTGCCGAGCCAGTGCTCCCATGAGGGGGGCTTGAGACGGGCGGCGACGTTGACCAGCGCGGGGTCGTAGGGGGCGGTCCAGGGGGCGAGCCCGGCGAGGATGAGCCAGGCGAGGATGACCGTGGCGCCGAACACAGCCAGCCCGTAGCGCCGCCACCAGCGGGCGCGCGCGGAGGCCACGCGGGGGACGACGACGGCGGTGCTCATGCCGATCGCTTGGAAGCAAGAAGATTCACCACAGAGGCACAGAGGGCACGGAGAGGAAGAGAGGAGAAGTCCTCCATCTTCCTTCTCCGTGTCCTCTGTGCCTCTGTGGTGGGTCTTGCTTCCTTGCTACCGCTCACTTCTTCACCGTGCGCGGGTCGAGCACCGCGTAGGACATGTCGACCAGGAAGTTCACCGCCACGAACAGCGCCGCCACGATGGTGGTGATGGCCATGATGGCGGGGAAGTCGAGGGTGACGGCGCTGCGGAAAGTGTAGCGGCCGAGGCCGGGCCAGGAGAACACCGTCTCCGTCATCACCGCGCCGGCCAGCAGGTTGGCGTAGGCGAGGCCGCCCAGCGTGACCACCGGCAGCATCGCGTTGGGCAGCGCGTGGCGGGTGACCACGGCCGCACCCTTCAGCCCCTTGGCCTTGGCCACCCGCACATAGTCCTGCGACAGCGCCTCCAGCATCGCCGCCCGCGTGGTCCGGGTGATGAGGCCGAGGGTGGAGGCGGCGAGCACGATCGAGGGCAGAACGAGATGGGCGAGCGCGTCGTGGAACGTTTCCCAGTCGCCGACCAGCGCGGTGTCGATCAGCAGCAGGCCGGTGACGCGGTCGGGGGGGAAGGCCACCGGGTCGAGCCGGCCCGGCCCGGGTGCCAGATCGAACGCCCCGTAGAAGATCGCCAGCATGATGAAGGCGAGCCAGAAGGTCGGCGCCGAGACGCCGATCAGCGACACCAGCCGGGCCAGGTTGTCGATCCAGGTATCGCGCTTGACCGCGGCCAGCACGCCGAGCGGCAGGCCGACCACAAGCGAGAGGATGAAGCCCGCGGTGGCGAGTTCCAGCGTGGCCGGGCCGTATTCGGCGATGTCGTCCAGCACCGGGCGGCGCGAGGCGATCGATTCGCCGAAATTGCCGTGCAGCATGCCGCTGAGGAAGATCCAGTAGCGTTCCCACAGCGGCAGGTCGAGGCCCCATTTCAGGCGGTACTCGGCGACCGTCGCGGGGTTGGAGGCCGCGAGGTCGCCGAGTGCCGACAAGACCGGGTCGCCCGGCACCGTGGTGGCGATCAGGAACACCACGAACGAGGCCAGCACCACCATCAGGCAGGCGGTGACGAGGCGCGAGGCGACGTAGCGCAGCATGCGGCGTGGCTCAGCCCGGCTTGGCGTGGGCGAGTTCCGCCATCCAGCCGGCGGCGGTGAGCTGGAAGTCCTTCACGCTCTTGCGCACCGCGACCTGGTAGATCGGCTGGATCAGCACGAAGTGGTTGGCCTGGTCGACCATCCCCTCCTGATACTTGCGCCACAGCGCCGCCGACTTGGCGAGGTCGCGCTCGGCCGAGGCGTCGGCGATGATCTTGCGCATCGGGTGATCCGGCGGCGTGTCCCAGTGGATGCGCTTGGCCACGCGGTCCACGGTGGCGGCGGCCCAGAGCTGGTTTTCCGGCGCCGGCGGGTTCCAGAAGGTCAGCGTCGCCTGCGCCTTGCCCTGAAGATACATGGTCCGCGCATTGAGCTGGTCCATCGGGTTCAGTTCGCACTTGATGCCGACGCGGGCGAGGTCGGCCTGGATCTTCTGCGCCAGGTTCTGGTACTGCACGCCGGCGATGGCGGCATTGCCGTAGGTCAGCACGAAGCTGAACCCGTCGGGCAGCCCGGCCTCGGCGAGCAGCTTCTTCGCCCGCGGCAGGTCTTCCCTGAAGCCGATCTCCTTGGTCAGGGCCTCGGTGGAGCCGTTCACGCCGACCGGCAGGAAGCTCACCGGGCGGACCGCGAAGCCGCCGATCAGGCTCTTGATGATGCCGTCATAGTCGATCGCGTAGCCGATCGCCTGGCGCGCCTGCTTCTTCTGCAGCGCCGGATTGTCCGGGTGCGCGGCCACCGCCATGTAGATGAAGTCGAGGCTGGTGGCCCCCTTCACCTCGATGTCGTGGTCGTCCTTGAGGGTGGCGATCTGCTCCGGGATCAGGTTGAACGCCACGTCGATGTCGCCGCGCTTCAGCGCGAGCAGCTGCGCCGCGCTCTCGCTCATGTGGCGGATCAGCACGCGCTCGAAGCCCGGCTTGCCGCCCCAGTAGTTGGGATTGGCCACCATCTGGATCTGCTGGTTGCGCTGCCAGCCGGTATATTGGTACGCCCCCGTGCCGATCGAGTTGTCGTTGAGCCAGTTGACGGCGGTGTCCTTCTCCTTGGCATCCGCCGCATCGGTGGCGCCGTGCTCCATCGCCACCTTCTTCTCCATCACCGTGAACTCGGGTGCGGCCAGGATGGTCAGGATCGGGATCGACCCGTCCTTCAGCACCAGGTCCACCGTCTGCGGATCAACGATCTTCACCGCCTCCAGATGGGCGATGTACTGCGACGGCTGGTCCTTCACCATCATCACGCGGGTCAGCGAGAAGCGCACGTCCTCCGCCGTCATCGTTGCGCCGGAGCGGAACTTCACCCCCTGGCGCAGCTTGAAGCGGATGGTCTTGCCGTCGGGCTGGTAGGCCCATTCGGTGGCCAGCGACGGCTTGAGGTTGATGTAGTCGCCGGGGCTGTAGGTAACCAGCGAGTCATAGGCGTTGTGCGCCGGCAGCGGGTTGGAATACTGCGCCACCCGCGCCGGATCGAGCGAGATCGCATCGCTGATGTCGAGCCCGATCACCAGCGTCGCCTTGCGCGCCGCGCTCTGCGCCCGGACCTCCCCTGCGCCGAGCCCGGTGGAGAGCATGGCCGCACCGCCCAGCAGGGCGCGCCGGCTGAAATTGTTCCTGTCCGTCATTGAATCCCCCAGTTCGTTGTTCTTCATGGTAGCGGTAACTGTGGCATGAAGCCGCGGCGCGTGCCAAGTCGCGGAATTCTCCGGCCCATCCGCCCCGCGCGTCAACGCCGCGATTGCGGCATAGTGTGACATCACGACGCAGAGGCCGACGATGCCCGGATGGACCCTGGACGATGCCTTCCTCGCCGCCTGGCACGCCGCCTGCGCGGATGACGCAGTGCTTGGCGCCCTCGCCGGCCCCTGGTCGGTGCGCTTCGCCATCGCCCAGGACGCAACCCCGGCCGCCTTCGCCTTCGCGGACGGGCGGATCGCCACGCCCGGCGGGCCGCCCGAATTCACCTTCGCCGCCCCCGCCGCGACCTGGGCGAAGTTCCTCGAACCGGTCCCGCCCCGCCACCATCACGTCATCCTGGCCATGCTCGCCCGCCTGCCCGGCGTCCGGCTCGACGGCGACGCCCGCGCCTTCGCCCGCCACTGCCATTTGGTCCGCCGGGTGCTCGAAATCGGCAAGTGGCTCACCCTCGGCCGCGCCCTGCCGGTGCCGACCGCGCTGCGGCCATCCCTCCCCCCGCCCCCGCCCGGCGGCCGCACCGCGCACGATGTCCCGGCCGTTCTCGCCGGCATTCCGCACGTGCTGCACTACGAGGCCGCCGGCCAGGGCCGCGACCTGCTCTGCCTGCACACCGCCGGCGCCGACCGCCGCCAGTTCCACCGCCTGATGGCCGACCCGCGCCTCACCGCCGGCCACCGCCTGGTCGCCTTCGACCTGCCCTGGCACGGCAACAGCCCGCCCCCGGCCGGCGCCGTCCCCGGCCAGTGGCGGCTCACCACCGATTTCTACGTCGAGACCATCATGGCCTTCATCGCCGCCGCGCGGCTGGACCGCCCGATCGTGCTCGGCGCCTCGATGTCCGGCGAGATCTGCCTGGAACTGGCCCTGCGCCACCCGGACGCCTTCCGCGGCATCATCGCCTGCGAGGCCACCGCCCACGTCCCCGGCCGCCGCACCCCATGGGCCTTCCATCCGGAGGTGAACCAATCGCTGTTCGTCCCCGAATGGATCCACGGCCTGATGGCCCCGCAGAGCCCGGCCGAATGCGCGCAGGATGTGCTGTGGCACTACGCCCAGGGCGGCCCCGGCGTCTTCGCCGGCGACATCCATTTCTATTCCGGCGAATGGAACGCCACCGACCGCGTCGGCCGCATCGACACCAAAAGCTGCAAGCTGTTCATGCTCACCGGCGAATACGACTATTCCTGCACCGCCGAGATGTCCGCGGCCACGGCAGCCCTGATCCCCGGCGTCCGCTTCCGCCGCATGGACGGCATCGGACACTTCCCCTTCGCCGAAAACCCGCCGCTGTTCCTGGAATACCTGCTGCCGGTGCTAGCGGAGCTTCAGTCAGAAGATTGAACAAAGAGACAGCGAGATGGGAAGAATCTTTGAATCTTCTTCTCGCTGTCTCGCTGCCTCTTTGTTCAACTTCCCTGGTTCGACTTCCTTCAGGCTCCCGCCGGCACCGCGATATCCAGCCACCCATGCGCCGTCACCGAAGCGGTGTTGCCCGGCCGCAGCAGCACCGTCGTCAGCGCCGATTCCACCACCGCCGGCCCCCTGATCACCTGCCCCGGCGCCAGCGCGTCCAGCGCGTAGACCGCGGCCTCGATCCAGCCGCCGATATGCACCCGCCGCGT
Organism: Acetobacteraceae bacterium; assembly: GCA_044225615.1. GTDB lineage: Bacteria > Pseudomonadota > Alphaproteobacteria > Acetobacterales > Acetobacteraceae > CAIYPH01. The sequence continues at coordinate 14,035 of JBGAIK010000020.1, forward strand.
CCCCGCCGGCGCGGCATCCGCACGCGCCGCCAGCTCCGGCTCCTGCGGCAGGTCCGGCAGCACGCCGATCACCGCGCAGCGGGCATTGACCAGCACCGCCTCCTGGTCGCGCAGCGCGTAGGTGTAGAGCGCCTCGTGCCGGTCATGGAACCTGGCCACGATCTGCGGCAGCGGGTCGGCCACCGTCCAGTCGATCCCCGCCAGCGGCACCGCGATCTCGAAAATCTGCTCGCCGTAGCGCATCTCGACCGTCCGCTCGATCCGCACCGGCCCGTCGAAATTGGCCGCCAGCCGCGCCCGCCCCTCCGCCTCCATCGCGTCGAACATCGCCTTCACCGCCGCCCCGTCCAGCCGCCCGGCATCGCCGATATGGGTCCGCGACACCTCGAAGCGCAGGTCCGTCGCCAGCATCCCCCAGGCCGACAGCACGGACGCCACGCGCGGCACCACCACCCGCGCGAGGTCGAGCTGGCGGGCCACGTCGGCCACGTGCAGCCCGGCGGCACCACCGAACGACAGCAGCGCGAACCGCCGCGGATCGACGCCGCGCCGCACCGAGACCAGCCGGATGCCCTCGGCCATGTTGGTGTTGACCACGCGATGGATGCCCTCGGCGGCCTGGATGCGCGTCACCCCCAGCTCCGCCGCCAGAAGGTCCACCGCCGCCTCGGCCGCCGCCAGGTCCAGCCGGCTGCGCCCGCCCAGGAAGCTGCCGGGATCGAGATAGCCCAGCACCAGGTTCGCATCCGTCACCGTCGCCCGCGTGCCGCCGCGCCCGTAGCAGGCCGGCCCCGGCATCGCCCCCGCGCTCTCCGGCCCCACATGCAGGATGCCCCCCGCATCCACCCGCCCGAGCGAGCCGCCGCCGGCGCCCAGGCTCGCGATGTCCAGGCTGTTCAGCGCCAGCCGGTGCCCGCCCACGCCGCGCCCCGTGGCCAGCGACGGCTCGCCATCGACGATCAGGCAGATATCGGTGTTGGTGCCGCCCATGTCGAACGGGATCAGGTCGCCCGTGCCCAGCAGCCGCGCCGCGTAGCGGCTGCCGGCCACGCCGCCGGCCGGCCCCGACAGCACGCCGCCGGCCGCCAGCCGCGCCGCATCGGCCACCGGCGTCACCCGCCATGCGACTGGATGATCAGCAGCGGCCCGCCATAGCCGGCCTCCTTCAGCCGCGCCTCCAGCCGCGTCAGATAGCGCGACAGCGCGGGGCCGACATAGGCGTTCACGATCGTGGTCGAGACGCGGTCGAATTCCTTGATCTGCGGAAACACCTGCGAGGACAGCGACAGGTAGGCGCCCGGCATCGCCGCGGCGACCGCCGCGGCGGTTTCCCGCTCATGCACCGCATCGCGCCAGGAATGCAGGTAGCAGATCGCCACCGCCTCCACCTGCGCCCGCTTCAGTTCCCCTGATCGCGGCATCGAGCGAGGCGCGATCGAGCGGCAGCTCCACCCGCCCGTCCGGCCGCATCCGCTCCCGCACCCCCAGCCGCAGCGCGCGCGGCACCAGCTGGCGCGGCGGCGGAACCCGCAGATTGTAGCGGTCGTCCTTCAGCCCCTCGCGCATCTCGACCACGTCGCGATGCCCCTCGGTGGTCAGCAGCCCCACCTTCGCACCCTTGTGCTCCAGCAGCGCGTTGGTCGCCACCGTTGTGCCGTGCACGATCCGCTCGGTGCCGGCCAGCATCTCCGCCAGGCCCATGCCCAGCATGCCGGCCAGCAGCTCCAGCCCGGCCAGCACCCCCACCGACGGATCCGCCGGCGTCGAGGCCGATTTCGCCAGGGTCGAGCGCCCCTGCGGGTCCACCGCCACCAGGTCGGTGAAGGTGCCGCCCACGTCGATTCCGATGCGCAGCACGGCTCAGCCCTCCACGAAGCCGCTGCTGCGGTCCTGCGCCCGCGCCTCGGCCGCGCGCCGCGCCGGATCGCCCCACCCGCCCCCGCCGCCGGAGCGGATCACAAAGACGTCGCCCGGCCGGATCGCAATGCCGACCTCCTTGGTGCGGATCGCCCGAATTGCACCGCCGGAATGCAGCTCGTAGCGGTGCGGCGCGCCGTCCTGCCCGCCCAGTATGCCGCAGGCGCCGTGCCGCACCCCGTCGCCGGCGGTGTTGCCCAGCGCCGGCTCGGCCGCCTCGAACACCATTTCCAGCAGACCGCCCGGCCCGCCGCGGTACTGCCCGTCCCCGCCGCTGTCGGGGCGGAACTCGTGCCGGCGGAACAGGAACGGGAACCGCACCTCGGTCACCTCGAGCGAGCCGAACTTGATCCCGCCCGCCGCCTGCCACTCCCCGCCGCCGGGCCAGCCGTCGCCGGCCGGCGAGGCCCCGCCCCCCGGCCGCGCCTGGAACAGGTGCCAGATGAACTTCCTGCCGTTGCGCGGATCGCGCCCGGAGATGGCGATGCGGAACCGCCGCCCCCATCCCGCCATCGCGCGATCGGGACAGGCCGGCGCCAGCGCCGTGATGATCGCCTCGATGATTTCCTGGCCGCAATGGTTCGTGCACAGCGTCACCGGCGCGCCGGGATTGGCCCACACCACCGTCCCGGGCCTGGCGATCACCTTGACCGGCCGCAGCGCGCCGTCGTTCTTCGGCGTGTGCGGGTCGATCAGGTAGGCCAGCGCCACCACCACGGCCGACTGCATGTTGGGATGCGAGGAATTGACGAAGCCGATCACCTGCGGGTCGCTCTCGGTCAGGTCCACCGTCAGGTCGCTGCCCTGCTTGGTCACCGTCGCGCGGATATGGATCTCCTCGATCCCATGCCCGTCATCGTCCAGGATCGCCTCGCCCTTGTAGACCCCGTCCTTCCAGGTCGCGATCACCGCGCGCGCCTGCCGCTCCGCCCCGTCCAGCATCGCCTCGATCCCGGCCAGCGTCGTCGCCCACCCGAACTCCGCCGCCAGCGCCTGCATCCGCCGCTCGCCGACATGCGCCGAGCCGATCATCGCCGCCAGGTCGCCGCGGAAATCGTTCGGATGGCGCACGTTGACCACCAGCATCTCGAACACGTCGCGCCGCACCTGCCCCTTCTCGTACAGCCGCAGCGGCGTGACGCGGATGCCCTCCTGCCAGATCTCGGTGGCCCCAGCGTTGTAGGCGCCATGGGTGGCGCCCCCGATATCCGACTGGTGCGAGCGGTTGATGGCCCAGAACAGCGGCTTGCCGTCGGCGAACACCGGCACGAAGGCGGTCAGGTCGGGGATGTGGTTGCCGCCGTGATAGGGGTCGTTGAGCAGGAACACGTCGCCTGGGTGGATGTCCCCCTCGAAGAACTCGGTCACCGCGCGGGCCGCCCAGGGCAGCGCGCCGACATGGATCGGCACGTGCTCGGCCTGCGCGATCAGCCGCCCGTCCAGCCCGCAGATCGCCGTCGAGAAATCCCGCGACGAGTTCAGGATCTGCGAATACGCCGTGCGCAGCATGGCCTCGCCCATCTCTTCCACGATGGCGTGCAGCCGGTGCTGGATGACGGAGACGGTGATGCGGTCGGGGGTGGCGGCAGTCTCGGTCACGGCAGGCCCTTCCGCGGCTGTTTCGGCCATCCTGAGTGCGGGGGGCCGGCTGTCAATGCCACAGCGCCCGGCGCCAGTGCGCAGCCACCGCCAGGGTGGTGACGATGCCCAGCGCGCAATACACCAGGCTCGTCCCGGCGAAGCCCAAGGGCGCGATCAGCCAGCCCGCCGCCAGCAGCCCGATCGGCAGGCCATAGACGCACATCATCCGCACGCCCATCACCCGGCCGCGGAACCGCTCGCTGCTGGCCCGCAGGATCAGCAGCGACATCGGCACCATCGACAGGTTCTGCACGAACCCCGCCACCGCCAGCAGCGCCATGCCGGCCAGCGGCGTCGTGGTGTGGCCAAAGAAGACCAGCGCCACGTACCACAGCAGCGTGCCCACCAGCATGATCCGCGCCGGATGCCCGGCCCGCCCGGTGAAGCTGAGCACGAACGACCCGGCCAGCCCGCCCACCGCGAAGCCGGCCGAAAGCTGCGCCAGCCCCGCCTGCCCGGTGCCGTACACGTCGCGCGCGATATAGGCCAGCAGCCCGCCCGACAGCGGGTAGGCCAGCAGGTTCACCAGGAAGGCCAGCAGCATCGCCGCCAGCAGCACCGGCGTCGCCCGGACATGGGCGAGCCCCTCCTTCAGGTCACGGAGCGGCGCCCCCCGCTTCGCCTCCGCCGCCCGCGCCCCGCCCGATGCCTGCGCCGCACAGGCCGCCGCCGCCGCGTAGAACAGCGTCACCGCCACATAGGCCCAGACCATGCCCAGCAGCGCGAAGGTCGCCGCCCCGGCCATCGCGCCGGCGATCCGCGCGACGTCCTGCGTCATGCGCGAGATCGACAGCGCCGACATCATGTGCTCCGGCCCCACCGTCTCGCTGATCAGCAGGCTGCGCATCGTCATGTCGGACGGCCGCACCAGCCCGGTCAGCGTCGCCAGCACGATCACGGTCACGGCGTCGAGCCCTCCGCCCGCCGCGAAGCCCATCTGCGCGCAGGCGACCAGCGCGTAGCTGGCCCGCATCGCCGCCAGCAGCCGGCGCGTGCCGAACCGCTCGGCCGCCAGCCCGAAGCCGGGCGCGGCAAGCGTGCCGACAAACTGCAGCGAGCCGAACAGCGTCAGCAGCACCACCGAGCCGGTCTCCACCAGGATGAACCAGCTCAGGATCAGCGTCTCCATCTCGAAGGCGACGGAGGTGAGCAGGTCGCCCGCGAACTGGAAGCGGAAGCTGCGCAGCCTGAACGGCGGCGGCACCATGGCCCCGAGGGCGATGGTCACGTGGGCAGGCCCATATGCAGGCGTTTCCTCGACTCAGGCGCCGCGGTGGGTCCGCGGTCCGGGGCGAGTATGGCGCGGCTTCCGGCGCCGGCAACCGGTGCCCTTGCATGGGAAGGTTGAACAAAGAGGCCGCGAGCCAGCGTGACGAAAGAGAAGCCTTCCTTCTCGCTGCCTCACCGCCTCTTTGTGAATCTTCCCTGGCTGACGCTATCCCAGCGGATCGACCGGTCCGTACGGCCCCTCCGACGCCTCGATCACCTCGCCCGCCGCCAGCACCACATCCTCGCGATACCGCGCCCCCACCAGCTGCACGCCCAGCCGCAGCCGCCCGTGCGATCCCACCGGCACCTGCAGGCTCGGCAGCCCCAGCAGCGGGATCGCGATCTGCTGCGGGTTGCTCGCCATCACATGCGCCTTCCCGGCCAGGCTCTCCGCATCCAGCCCCACCGGCAGCGGCAGGTCGCAGGACGAGGGCATCAGCACGATCGGATACTCGATCAGGAAGGTCAGCCAGCGCCGCAGCAGCCAGTCGCGGTCGCCCAGCGCCTTCACGTAGCCGGCAAGGTCGAGCGGCGGCGCCACCGCCCGCCAGCCGTCGAGCGAGCGCTTGGCCTTCTCGTCGGCATACTTGGTCACGCTCGGCTGCAGCGCCGGCAGCACGTCGGTGCCGGCGATGCGGTTCCACAATTGCGCCGCCTCGGCGAAATCGGGCGGATTGACCTCCTCCACCGCATAGCCCGCGCGCTGCAGGTGGCGCGCGGCGGCATAGGCCGCCTCCACCAGCTCCGGCAGCGTCTCGGCGCCTTCGGGGCGCGCCATCAGCGCCACCTTCTTCGCCGCCGGCGGCCCCTCCAGCGGCGCGTCCACCCAGCGCGGATCGCGCCGGTCGGCACCGGCCATCACCGCCAGCGCGAGCCGCGCATCCCGCACGCTGCGCGTCAGCGGCCCCTGCACCGCCATCAGCTGCCCGCCGATCGCCCGCCCGGCCTGGCGGGTGGCGTTGTAGCTGGGGATGCGCCCCGGCGTCGGCCGCAGCCCGACCACGCCGTTGCAATAGGCCGGATAGCGCACCGAGCCCGCGATGTCGTTGCCATGATGGATCGGCCCGAACCCCGCCGCCGTGGCCGACCCCGCCCCGCCCGAGGAGCCGCCGGCGGTCCGGCTCGCGTCGCGCGGGTTGATCGTGTCGCCGTGCAGCGCGTTCTCGGTGAACAGCCGCATCGAGAAGGCCGGCGTGTTGGTCCGCCCCACGATCACCGCCCCGGCCTTGCGGAAATTCGTCACCAGCGGCGCGTCCTCGCTGGCCATCAGGTCGCGGAACTCCTCCACCCCGTTGTCGGTCGGGTGGCCGGCCTGGTCGGTGTTGACCTTGATCGTCACCGGCACGCCGTGCAGCGGCCCCAGCGCCGCACCCTTCGCCCGCGCCGCGTCGGCCGCATCCGCCGCCGCCCGCGCCTCGCCATCCAGCCGGCGGACGATCGCGTTGAGCTTCGGATTCACCGCGTCGATCCGCGCCAGCACGGAGTCCGTCGCCTCCCGCGCGGAGACCTGCCCAAGCCGGATCAGCCGCGCGAGATCCACGGCGTCGAGTTTCCAGAGTTCGTCGGTCATGCTGCGCGGGCCCCTTGCCTTGCGGTCGTCGGACTCCATCGTGCAATCTGCATGCCCGATCGCGCAATCCGCGCGCTTCAGCCGCTACCCCGGGAGACCCGCGCGACATGACCATCCTGACGGCGGCCCATTGGGGCGTCTACGAGGTCGAGATGCGAGGCGGCGAGGCCGTCGCCCTGCACCCGTTCAAGGGCGACCCCGACCCCTCGCCCATCGGCCTGCACGCGCTTGCCCCCGAGCTCGAGCGCCTGCGCATCCGCCGGCCCGCCGCCCGCAAGTCCTGGCTCGCTGTCCGCGACCGCATGCAGCGCGGCCAGGATTCCTTCGTCGAGCTGCCGTGGGACGAGGCGCTGGACATGGCCGCCGGCGAGCTCCGGCGCGTCCGCGACGCCCACACCAACCGCGCCATCTTCGGCGGCAGCTACGGCTGGTCCAGCGCCGGCCGCTTCCACCACGCACAAAGCCAGATCCACCGCTTCCTCAACGCCTTCGGCGGCTATGTCCGCCACCAGGACAGCTACAGCCTCGGCGCCGCCCGCGTGCTGATGCCGCATATACTGGCACCGATGGATGAGATGATGGCCCTCCACACCACCTGGGACGTGCTGGAGGCGCACACGAAGCTCTTCGTCAGCCTCGGCGGCGTGCCGGCCAAGAACGCGCAGGTCGGCGCCGGCGGCCCCTCCGAGCACCGCGTCCCCGCAGCCCTGCGCCGCATGGCGCAGGCCGGCTGCCGCTTCGTCAACATCAGCCCCACCCGCGACGACCTCGACACCGGCGACGCGTTCGAGTGGCTGCCCATCCGCCCCAACACCGACACCGCCTTGCTGCTCGGCATGATGCACGAACTGCACACGAGCGGCCTGCATGACCGCGACTTCCTCGCCCGCTGCACCACCGGCTTCGAGACCTTCCTGCCCTACCTGACCGGCGCCGCCGACGGCACCCCCAAGACCCCCGCCTGGGCGGCCGGGATCACCGGCATCCCCGCCGCGCGCATCGCGTCCCTGGCCCGCGAGATGGCCGGCACCCGGTCCATGCTCTCGATCGCCTGGTCGCTCCAGCGCGCCCATCACGGCGAGCAGGCCTTCTGGTCCTGCGCCACGCTCGCCGCCATGCTCGGCCAGATCGGCCTGCCCGGCGGCGGCCTCGGCGTCGCCTACGGGCCCACCAACTCCGCCGGCTCGCCGCACGCCCGCTTCGCCGGCCCCACTTTGCCGCAGGGCGAGAACCGGGTGCGCGACTTCATCCCCGTCGCCCGCATCGCCGACATGCTGCTCAACCCCGGCGCCGAATTCCGCTACAACGGCGAGACCCGCGCCTACCCCGACATCCGCCTGGTCTACTGGGCCGGCGGCAACCCGTTCCACCACCACCAGGACCTCAACCGCTTCCTGCGCGCCTGGCAGAAGCCCGAGACGATCATCGTCCACGAGCAGTACTGGAACCCGCTCGCCCGCCACGCCGACCTCGTCTTCCCCGCCACCACCACGCTGGAGCGCGACGACATCGGCTACGCCACCCGCGAGCGCTTCATGGTGGCGATGAAGAAGGTCCGCACGCCCACCGGCGAGGCGCGCGACGACTGGGCCATCTTCGGCGACCTCGCCCAGCGCCTCGGCTGCCACGATACCTACACCGAGGGCCGCAGCGCCCATGACTGGCTGCGCCTGCTCTACGGCCAGAGCCGGGCCAGCGCGCGGCGCGCCGGCGTCGACCTGCCCGATTTCGACGTCTTCTGGCAGCAGGGCGTGGCCGAGGTCACCGGCGGCAGCGTCGCCAAGGTGATGTTCGAGGCCTTCCGCGCCGATCCCGCGGCCCACCCGCTCAAGACCCCGTCCGGCCGGATCGAGATCGCCTCGCAGCGCATCGCCGGCTTCGCCCTGCCCGACTGCCCCGGCCACCCGGTCTGGCAGCCCCCGGCCGAATATCTCGGCACCGCCGCCCCCGGCCAGCTCCACATGCTCTCCGACCAGCCCGACCGACGCCTGCACTCCCAGCTCGACCCGAGCCCCTGGAGCGCCGCCGGCAAGGTCCAGGGCCGCCAGCCGCTCAGCATGCACCCCGACGACGCCGCCGCCCGCGGCCTCGCCGACGGCGCCGTGGTCCGCGTCCACAACGCCCGCGGCGCCACCCTCGCCGGCCTGCGCATCACCCCCGACATCCGCCCCGGCGTGGTCCGCCTCTCCACCGGCGCCTGGTTCGACCCCGACCCGGCCCCGGGCGCCCCCGAACGCCACGGCAATCCCAACGTGCTCACGCTCGACATCGGCGCCTCCGAACTCTCCCAGGGCTGCATCGCGCAGACCTGCCTGGTCGAGGTCGCACCGTTCGACGGGCCGATCCCTCCCATCATGGCCCATACGCTGCCGGACTTCGTGGAGCGGTAGCCCGGCAAGCGCCTCCCTTCCCCTGGCCGCCCCGCCCATGGCACTTGCCCGCCCATGACCGACCGCCCCCTGCTCCGCCTCAACCCCAACCAGGATCGCCGGCTGCGCGCCGGCCACCCCTGGGTCTACAGCAACGAGCTGCGCATGCTGCCCGACTACCGCGGCATGCCGCCCGGCCTGCCGGTCCGCATCGAGAGCGCCGAGGCCTGGCGCTACGGCACCTTCATGTTCAACCCGCACAGCCTGATCGCCGCCCGCCTGCTCGACCGCGATCCGGCCGCCGCGATCGACGCCGCCTGGGTCGCCGACCGCCTCGCCAGCGCCGCCGCGCTGCGCGCCCGCATCTGCGACAGCGGCTTCCACCGCCTCGTCCATGCCGAGGCCGACCGCCTCCCCGGCCTCGTCATCGACCGCTACGGCGACGTCGCCGTGGTCCAGGCCAACACCGCCGGCATGGACCGCCTGCTGCCCGAGATCACGCAGGCGCTCGTCGCCATGGGCATCCGCGCCGTCGTCGCCCGCAACGACAGCGCCGCCCGCACCCAGGAGGGCCTGCCGGAGCAGGTCGCCCTGCTGCACGGCACGAGCGCCGCGGCCGTGGTCGAGGAAGGCGGCGTCCGCTTCCCGGTCGATCCGCTGGAGGGCCAGAAGACCGGCTGGTTCTTCGACCAGCGCCCCAACCGCGACCTCGTCGCCCGCCACGCCGCCGGCGCCCGCGTGCTCGACGTGTTCTGCCATGTCGGCGCCTTCGGCCTGCGCTGCGCCGGCGCCGGCGCCTCCCACGTCACCCTGGTCGACAGCTCGGCCTTCGCGCTCGGCCTCGCCGAGGAAGGCGCGCGCCGCAACGGCTTCCCCGAACGCGTGACCACCCGCCGCGGCGACGCATTCGACGTCCTGTCATCGCTCAAGGAGGCCGGCGAACGCTACGACATCGTCGTCTGCGACCCGCCCGCCTTCGCCAAGTCCAAGAAGGACCGCGACGCCGGCCTGCGCGCCTATGGCCGCATGGCCCGCCTCGCCGCGCCGCTGGTGGCACCCGGCGGCCTGCTCTTCGCCGCCTCCTGCAGCCACCACGCCCCGATCGCCGACTTCGCCGCGGCGATCGCCGAAGGCATCCACCGCGCCCGCCGCGATGCCCGCATCCTCGCCACCACCGGCGCCGGCCCCGACCACCCGGTGCACCCGATGCTTCCCGAGTCAGCCTACCTGAAGGGCCAGCTCATCCAATTGCTGTAGTCACGCCGCCGGGATAATGGCAGATCTTCACCCCTCCCCTTGTGGGAGGGGACGGGGGAGGGCTGGCGGCCGCTCGAATCGTGCTGGCTCGCCCGAACCGCTCCCCAGGCCCGCTCAGCTGACCTTCTCGACCTGGCCGTATTCCAGCTCCACCGGCGTCGAGCGGCCGAAGATCGAGACGCTGACCTTCACCCGGCCCTTCTCCTCGTCCACTTCCTCGACCGTGCCGTTGAAGCTGGTGAACGGGCCGTCGGCAACGCGTACCTGCTCGCCGATCTCGAACAGGATCGCCGGGCGCGGCCGCTCCACCCCTTCCTGCGCCTGCTTCATGATGCGGTCGGCCTCGGCCTCGCTGATCGGCTGCGGCCGGGTCTTGCTGCCCAGGAAGCCGGTCACCTTCGGCGTGTCCTTCACCAGGTGCCACGCCTCGTCCGACAGCTCCATCTTCACCAGCACGTAGCCGGGGAAGAACTTGCGCTCGGCATTCACCTTCTGCCCGCGCCGCAGCTCCACCACCTCCTCGGAGGGGACCAGCACGTCGTCGATCTGGTCGGCCAGCCCCTTCTGGCTCGCCTGCTCCTTGATCTGCTGCGCGATCTTCTTCTCGAAGCCCGAATAGACGTGCACCACGTACCAGCGCTTGGCCATTGCGACCCTCCTAGAACCCGGTGCCGAACAGCAGGCGCACGCCGATGCCGATGATCTGGTCGGCGATGAAGAAGAAGGCGGCGGCCAGCGTGGCCAGCGCGAAGACCAGGCCGGTCGTGATCATGGTCTCCCTGCGCGACGGCCAGGTGACCTTCGCCATCTCGCCGCGCACCTCGCGCGCGAATTTCAAGGGATCAATCGCCACGCCGCTCATGCTCCTCAAACGCCCTTCTCGATCGCCATCCGGTGGGAAACGCCCTGGCCGGCCCTGGGGTGGCAGGGGTGGAGGGTCTCGAACCCCCAACCTCCGGTTTTGGAGACCGGCGCTCTAGCCAATTGAGCTACACCCCTTCCGCATCCGGCCGTCCGGGCACGCGGCACCGCACGGCACCCGGACCCGGGTCCAGGGGGGCGTAGAAAGGCTGCCCGGACCGCGATGTCAAGTGCCGCGCAGCGGCGCGGCGGAAAATGGAGCGGGTGACGGGAATCGAACCCGCACAGCCAGCTTGGAAGGCTGGGACTCTACCATTGAGCTACACCCGCGCCGGGCACGGCAGGCCGGAAACTGCGGCTGGTGGAGGGGGTTGGATTCGAACCAACGTAGGCGCACGCCAACGGATTTACAGTCCGTCCCCTTTAGCCACTCGGGCACCCCTCCGCCTCGGCCGCGGCTCTCGCCCGCGCCGGACCGGGGCGGGACTAGAGCCTTTCCCCGCCGCTTGTCAACGAAGCCCTGCGCAGGGCGGGTTTGTCGGCCCTGTCGCGCCCGGCTATACGAACGCGCATGAAATCAACGCATGGCAGAGGCCCCGGCAATCGCGGCCCCGGCAATCGTGGCGACGGCAATCGCAGCGACGGCAACCGGAGTGACGGCAATCGCAGTGACGGGGCGCGCGGCGACGCCGGCGGCCGCCGCGGCGACGGGCCGCCGCGCGGCTGGCAGGGCAACCGCGACCGCCCGCAAGGCGAGCGCGGACGCGACCGCCCGCCGCAGGAGCGCCACGCCCAGCCCCGCCCGGCCCAGGGCGGCGAGGACACGCGCCTGCACCTCGCCCCCGCCCCCAGCAGCGCCAGGACCAGCGCCACGACCAGCGCCAGGACCACCGCCCGGACGACCGCCATGCCGGCCGGCACGGCGGCCGCGGCGGCCCCAACCCGCACGACACGCCGCGCGGCACCGTCTGGCTCTACGGCACCCACGCCATCGCCGCCGCGCTCGCCAACCCCGCCCGCCGCCTGCGCCGCCTGCTCCTGACCGAGGAGGCCGAGGCCGCGCTGGCGCTGGAAGCGAAGCAGCCCTGGCCGATCCAGCCCGAGCGGGTGGACCGCCAGCGCCTCGACCAGCTGCTCGGCCGCGACACCGCCCACCAGAACATGGCCCTGCTCGCCGACCTGCTGACGCCGCCGGCGCTGGCCCAGGCGCTGGAGCGCCCCGGCCCGGTGCTGGTGCTCGACCAGGTGACCGACCCGCGCAATGTCGGCGCGATCCTGCGCTCCGCCGCCGCCTTCGGCGTCGCCGCGGTGATCGTGCAGGACCGCAACGCGCCGGAGGAAACCGGCGCGCTCGCCAAGGCCGCCTCCGGCGCGCTCGAGAAGGTGCCGCTGTTCCGCGCCGTCAACATCGCCCGCACCATCGTCGCGCTGAAGGCCGCCGGCCTCTGGTGCATCGGCCTCGACGCCTCGGGCGCGCCGCTCTCCGCCGCCAGCATCGGCAACCGCCGCGTCGCCCTGGTGCTCGGCGCCGAGGGCGAGGGCATGCGCCGGCTGACCCGCGAGACCTGCGATGAGACGGCCGGGCTCGCCATGCCGAAGGGCCACGAATCGGAAATGGAAAGCCTCAACGTCTCCGCCGCCGCCGCCATCGCCCTCTACGAGATCAGCCGCCCCGCATGAGCAGCTTCGACCCCGCCCCCGCCGCCGCCGCCCTCCACGCGGCCCGCCAGGCCGGTCAGCCCGCCGGCCCGCTGCCGGCCGCGATCGTGCCGCCCACCATCGCCGACGGCATCGCCGTGCAGGTGGCGCTCGCCGCCCGCATGGGCGCCGTCCCGCCCGGCGGCTTCAAGATCGGCGCCACCGCGAAGCGCATGCAGGACTATCTCGGCCTGTCCGGCCCCGCCGCCGGCTTCATGCCCGCCCCCGGCCTGCACGCCAGCCCCGCCACGCCCTGGTCCGGGTTCCGCGGCCTCGGCGTCGAGTGCGAGCTCGCCGTCCGCCTCGCGCATGACCTGCCCCCGGCCCCTGCGACCGCGACCGCGCCGGCGCCGCCGTGGGCAGCCTGTTCGCCGCCATCGAGCTGGTCGAGAACCGCTACGGCCCGCCCCCGGCCGGCGACCTCAAGGCGCTCGGCACCCCGACGCTGATCGCCGATCAGGTCTACCACGCCGCCGCCGTGCTCGCCCCGCCGCCGGCCGACTGGCGCACGCTCGACCTCGAATCGGTCCCCGGCCGCTTCCTCGTCGACGGCACCGAGCGGTCCAGCGGCTTCGGCCGCGACCTGCTCGGCCACCCGCTCGCAGCACTCGCCTGGCTCGCCGCCTCGCCCGAAATCGCCGCCTTCGGCGGCCTCAGGGCCGGCCAGGTCGTCATGCTCGGCAGCGTCACCCCGCCGATCTGGCTCGACGGCCCCTGCGAGGTGATCGCCGATTTCGCCGGCCTGCCCCCGGCCTAGTGTCCTGTCCCCGAAGTTCGCCATCCTTCATGGCGGACTAGGGTGAACAGGACACTGAAATCAAAGAGCAGTGTCCCGATTCCGACCACTGCACGTGGCAACGAACTCGGAATCGGGACACTAGCCCATCGGACAGGCCCGGCCGGTAAGCTTCGATTAACCGGCAAACCGGCAAGACCGACCTTGCCGGCACCGACCGCGCGCAAACGACCCGCGGCAGACCACGCCAGAACGGCCTTAGCGGATTTGCCCCGATGCTTCGCGACTGGAACCTGCTGTCCGACGAGCTGCAGCTCGCCCTCTCGCGCGAGGCCCTGTGCCGCGCCGCCGAAACCATCGCCGGCCAGGCCGAGCTGCTGGCCGGCGAGATGGAAAGCGGCCGCCTCAGCGATCTCGGCGGCCCCGACGCCCTGCGCCTGCTGGCCAGCGTCGTCCGCGTCACCGGCCATGACCGCCTGGCCCCGGCCGGGCACTGCTGAAGGCAGGGCCGGGAATCGCCCCCGGCCCGCCCCAATCAGCCTGCCGCGTCAGCCCGCCGCGTCGGCGTCCGGCGCCGCCGACAGCCGGCCCGGCTTGACCGCGACGAATCCGGCCTGGCCGTCGCGCAGGATGCGCAGCGCCACCGTCTTGCCGCCGGCACCGGCGGCACGGATCGCCGCCACCGCCGCGTGCGGCGAGGTCACCGCCTTCCGGCCCACGCCCACCACCACGTCGCCCTGGCGCAGCCCGGCCTGGTCCGCCGGCGAATCGGGCACCACGTTCGCGATCACCACGCCCTCGTGTGTCGGCCGGCAGGTCCAGCCGGTCGCGCAGCTCGGGCGTCAGCCCGGCCAGCCCCACGCCCAGCTGCGGCGGCGCGGCCGGCGTGGCCGCATTGTCCGCCGTCGCCTCGGCATCGGGCTGGCTCGCCAGCGTCACCTTCACCGTCTGCTTCGCGCCGTCGCGCAGCAGGTCGAGGTCGACCACCGCGCCGGGCTTGCCATCGGCGATGCCGAGCGCCAGCTCCCGCGGCGTGCCCACCGGCTTGCCGTCAACCGCGCGGATCACGTCGCCCGGCGCGCAGCCCGGCCTTGGCCGCCGGCGAGCCGGGACTGACGCCGGCCACCAGCGCGCCGCGCGGCGCACCATCGCCCGGCAGGCGCAGCGCGGCGGCCAGGCCCGCGTTGAGCGGCTGGGTTTCCACGCCCAGATAGCCACGGGTCACGTGCCCGTCGCGCTGCAGCGCCGCCACCACGGTGCGCACCTTGTCGGCCGGGATGGCGAAGCCGATGCCGATGCTGCCGCCGGAGGGCGACAGGATCGCCGTGTTCACGCCCACCACGCGCCCGTCCTGGGTGAACAGCGGCCCGCCCGAGTTGCCGCGGTTGATCGGCGCGTCGATCTGCAGGAAGTCGTCATACGGCCCGGCGCCGATGTCGCGCCCGCGGGCGCTGACGATCCCGGCGGTCACCGTGCCGCCCAGGCCGAACGGGTTGCCCACCGCGATCACCCATTCGCCCGGCCGCACCTCGGCCGACTTGCCCAGCTCCAGCCACGGCAGCTTGCGATCCGTCGCCACCTTCAGCACCGCGAGATCGGTGCGGGTGTCGCGCCCGACCACCTTCGCCGGCAGCTCGGTGCCGTCGGACAGGGTCACCCGCACGCTGCGCGCCTCGGCCACCACATGGGCGTTGGTCACCACGGTTCCGTCGGCGTCGATGATGAAGCCCGATCCCTTGGCCTCGCCGCGCGGCCCGCGCGGCCGCATCGGCCCGGCATCGGCGGCCGGCTGGGCGCCGATCTCGGTGGTGATCGACACCACCGCCGGCGTCACCTGGGCAACGAGATCAGCGAAGTCGGGCACCCGGTGCAGCGGCGTGGCGATGGGCGCGTCGTTGGCCGGCGGTGCCGCGATGCCGGGGATGGCGAGGCCGGCCAGCGCGCTGCTGGCCAGCAGCCCCGCCAGCAGGGCGCCGCGCCAGCGCCGGGGAGAGGGGCGATCGATCTGTGTCATGCACTGTGCTCCGCAATGTCAGGGATCGCGCGCGGTCGGCGATCCATGCTCAGCGGATACGATGCGCGGCCGTACGCACCGGTGGCCGTGCGGTGAAAGCGGCGTTAGCCGCGCCGGCGACGTTAGTTGCGCCGGCGGCGTGCGCCCATAACCCCGGCCAGCCCGAACCCGAGCAGCGCGGCCGTCGCCGGCTCGGCGATCAGGAACTCGTTGTCGAGGATCTGCTGCGCGATCTGCTGCCCGATCAGCGCCCCGCCGGTGGAGGCGAAGTCGGTATGGATGCCGCCATAGACCCGGCTGATCGTGGCATCCGAGGCAGCCTCGAGGAAGCCGTCATAGCAGATCGTCATCGCCGCCACCGGGTTGCCCGGCCCGTTGTTGTAGGCGTCCGAGGTGGAGCAGAACGCGGTGATCCCGTCGGCGAAGAAGGCATCGAGCAGGCCCGCGGCGGCATAGCTGAAGGTCGGGTGCCCGGCCAGGTAGTCGGGATGCGGCGGGGTCGCGATCAGGGAGGCCCACGTCGCGTCGCAGGTGGTGAAGGCGGCGTTCCAGGCGTCGGCGCAGTCGCGGATCGCGTCCTGCGGGCGCCACAGCAGATAGTCGTATTTCGACTGCCATGCGGCGATGCCGGCATCGGCCATGCCCACGCCGATCATCGCGGTGATGCGGGCGCTGCCCAGCAGGTCGGTGCCGTTGGCCAGGATCGCGGTGTCGGCGATCTGCAGCCAGTGGCCGGGCGGCTGGATGGTGGTGCCGGGATCGTTCCAGAACAGCGCGAGCTCGGCATTGCTCGCGCCCGCGCCCCCGATGCTGCCGATCATGCCGTTGCTGGCTGGCAGGCCGAAGCTGCCCGCCGCCGCCGCGCAGGCCCCGGCCACCGCCGCCGACAGCGGCGCCGCCCCGCCCAGGCACTGGGTCTTGAGCACCGCGGCGGCATATTCGGCTGAGCCCAGGCCCGGCGGCGCGCCCGGCCCGAACTGGGTCGAGGACGACATCGTCCACGGCGTCACGCTGCCCCAGGTCGGATACATCGCCGGCCGCGCCGAAGGCGGAATGTAGACGCCCGGCACGCTGCCCGACCCGGTGGGCGTGAAGGTCGCCAGCCCCATCACGATCGACTGGTAGGAACCGTCGGCGTTGCGCGCGTTCACCATGTCGCCGGCCCGCGCCGCACCGAGCGCGAGCCCGTTGGCCACCGCCGGATCGGCCCCGTTCAGGTTGGCCAGCGCGGTGGCATATGCGGTGTTGATCTGCGCGGTCACGCTGGCCGACAGCGCCGGGTTGGCCGTCGCCAGCAGGCCGCCGAAGGTCTGCGCGCTGGCCGACGGGTTGCCCGCCGCGCCCGGGTTGGCGAACACCCCCATCAGCGCGCCGTAGCCCGCGGCCAGCGCCGCCGCCTGCGCATCGGCGTTGGCCACCGCCCCGCCCGCATAGTTGTAGCCGTTGTACTGCATCCCGGTCGCGGCATTGACCGCGTTGAACATCGCGGTCCCGGCGATGGCGATCTGGTTCGCCACTTCCGGCGGCCCGTCGATCAGCAGCGCCGAGGTCTGCCGGATCAGGCTGTTCAGGGTCTCGTTCCACATCACCACGCAGTTGGTGGCGCCGCAGGCCGAGGCATCGGCCCGGGCAGGACCGCCCGGCAGCGCCAGCACGGCCGCGAGCACGGCCAGTCCGGCGAGGCGGCGCCTGGCGGGCGTCCGATTCATCGGGACCATCGTCTCTCTCCGCTCATGGGGCCGCGCACGACCGGCATTGGCCAAAAGGTTAGCACACGGGCTCGGCCCGCACAGTAATATATCGCAGTCGCGGGAATTGGGATGAAACCGGCGGCGTTCGGGGCCTTTTCGCCCACGGAATACTGACCGCGGCCGATGTTAAGACTGCGTTAAGCGATCGCGGCGGCGTGATCGGCAGCGATCAGGAACTCGCGGTTGCCTTCCGGCCCGGTGATCGGGCTGTCGACGATGCCGCGCACCGTCCAGCCCGGCAGCGCGCTCCACCAGTCGCGCACGCGGGCGCAGACCGCCTCGTGCACCGCCGGGTCGCGCACCACCCCGTTGCGCCCCACCAGGCCACGCCCGGCCTCGAATTGCGGCTTGATCAGCGCCACCGCCCAGGCGCCCGGCGCGCACAGCGCAAGCGGCGCCGGCAGCAGCGTGGCCAGCCCGATGAAGCTCGCATCGCACACCAGCGCACCCACCGGCGCGCCGATCGCGGCAGGCTCCAGGTGGCGCGCATTGGTGCGCTCGTGCACCACCACGCGCGGATCGGTGCGCAGCTTCCAGGCGAGTTGCCCGTGGCCCACATCCACCGCATGCACCCGCGCCGCGCCGTGCGCCAGCAGCACGTCGGTGAACCCGCCGGTGGACGCGCCGACATCCAGGCACACGCGCCCCGCCGGCGACAGGCCGAACGCCTCGAGCGCATGCGCGAGCTTCAGCCCCCCGCGGGAGACCCAGGGATGGTCCTGCCCGCGCACCTCCAGCGGCGCGGCCTCCGGCAGCGTCTGCCCCGGCTTGGCCACCCGCGCCGCGCCGGTGAACACCTTGCCGGCCAGGATCAGCGCCTGCGCCCGGGTGCGGCTTTCCGCCAGGCCGCGATCGACGAGAAGCTGGTCGGCCCGGGTGGCGGCGCGCTTGGACATGGCGCCAGCATGCCGCATGCTGCCCCCGATGTCAGGCGGGGGGCGAGGGTGGCGGTCACGCTGGAGCGGCGGGCGCAGGTGATCGTGCTCGGCAACGAGAAGGGCGGCTCGGGCAAGTCCACCTGCGCGATGCACCTGATCGTCGGCCTGCTGCGCGACGGCTACCGCGTCGCCGCCATCGACCTCGACGCCCGCCAGGCCACGCTCGGCGGCTACCTGAAATCCCGCGCCGCCTTCGCCGCCGCCAAGGCGGTGGCCCTGCCCATGCCCGACTGGTGCGCCATTGCGCGCAGCGAGGCCGACAGCCGCGCCGAGGCCGAGCGCGACGAGGCCGCCCGGCTCGACGCCGCCCTGGCCGGCTTCGCCGCCACCCACGACATCATCGTCATCGACTGCCCCGGCGCCGACACCTTCCTCAGCCGCCACGCCCATGCCCGCGCCGACACGCTGGTCACGCCCATCAACGACAGCTTCGTCGACTTCGCCATGCTGGCCGAGGTCGACCCCGACCGCCACGCCGTGATCCGCCCCAGCATCTACAGCGAGATGGTGTGGGAGGCCCGCAAGCGCCGCTTCGCCCGCGACCGCGGCAAGATCGACTGGATCGTCACCCGCAACCGCCTGGGCGCCACCGAGGCCCGCAACAAGCGCGACGTCGGCGCCACGCTGGAGACCCTGGCCAGGCGCATCGGCTTCCGCACCGTGAAGGGCTTCGGCGAGCGCGTCATCTTCCGCGAGCTGTTCCTCCAGGGCCTGACCCTGATGGACGTGCGCGAGGCCGGCCTCGGCATCTCCCTCGGCATGAGCCACGTCGCCGCCCGCGCCGAGGTCCGCAGCCTGATCGGCGCAATCCCGAAGCTCCCGCCTTCCAATGGGGCACCAGGCAGTTGAGGTTGCAGCCCCGCCCCCGCTTCGCTATATCGCCGCCCACACCGTGCCAACCAGGTCGCCGACGTAGCTCAGCGGTAGAGCAACTGATTCGTAATCAGTAGGTCCCCGGTTCAATCCCGGGCGTCGGCACCAGCGATGGCAAGGCAATCAATGCAGGCCAGGTGCCGGCGCCGGCGACTACACGCTGTCGGCGGCAAACACCGTTGCCCTGGAGGCGCTGGTGCGCGGGCTGGTGTTCACGCCCGCCACCGGCCTGGTGCAGAAATACCAGGCCATCACCACACGCTTCAACATCTGGCTGGCCGACCAGTTCGGCTGGACCGCCGCCAACCACGACACCACCGTGGTCGCCATCGCCTGCCATCTGCGGGGCACCAGGATCATGACCGCGCAGGGCGAGCGCCCGATCGGGCATCTCGCCATCGGCGCGCGGCGCGTCACCGCCAGCGGCGCCCGGCGCCCGATCCGCTTCGCCCGCGGCGCGCCGATCGGCCGCCTCCTGGCCAACCGCTACCGCGCAGACCTCGAGGATGCCGGGATCGGCCTTGGCCGCCATGGCTTCGTGCTCGATGTGCCACCGGGCATGGCGCCGGGCGCAATCCGGCTTCATCGCGCGAGCGATGGCGCACCGATCGCCCGCTCCGTCGTGCTACCTTGAGGTCGGCCGCCGCGCCGATCCACCCACCGGCGATTCACCCCTGCCCTCCGGCCCTCACCCCCGCCCGGCCACCTCCGACAGGAACGGCCGCAGCTTCCCCGCCTCGGTCCGCGCGATCGCCTTCACCTCGGTGATCGCGAATGCGAACCCCTCGGTGAACTCCGTCTCCAGCACGCCCAGCACCTCCGCCCGCTCCGCCGCCGTCAACGGCCGCCCCGTCACCAGCAGGATCTCTATCCGCGTCCGGCTGCGCTGCACCACCTGGTATTCGCGCACCGCCTCGATCCTCGACAGCCGGTAGTGGCTGAAATCGGTCCGCCGCACCCGCCCGTCCGGCAGCGTCAGCAGGTCCAGGATGCGCCCGCCGATCCGCGTCAGCACCGGCAGCCCCCGACCGCACGGGCAGGGCGGCCCCCATTCCGCCGTGTCGCCGATCTCGTAGCGCAGCAGCGGCATGGCGAAATTGTGCAGCGGCGTCACCAGCACGCGGCCGCTCTCCCCCGGCGCCACCTGCCGGTCGGCATCGTCCACCACCTCCACCAGGAACGTCTCCGCCTGGACGTGGAAATGGTCGTGAGCCGGGCATTGCAGCGCCATCCAGCCGGTCTCGGCCGCGGTGTAGTTGTGCACGATCCGCACCCCCAGCACCTGCCGGCACAGCGCCCGCAGGCTGTCATCCACCGCCTCGGACAGCGTCCACACGCTGCGCAGGCCGGGCATCGCCACGGGATGCTCGCGCAGGTGGCCCAGCAGCAGCCGCAGATTGGAGGGGTTGATGAAGATGTAGGCCGGCTGCGTCCGGCGCAGGAATTCCGCCTGCACCTCCACCGTCTGCGTCGATTCGATCACATGCATCGGGCCGGTGCGCCAAAGCTGGCTGATCGGCGGCCCCCAGTCCGCGAAGGTCAGCCCGTCCGGAGACCACACCTGGGCGATCTGCGCCGGCGTCAGCCCCGGCGGCACGCGGCGCAGCCGGGCGATGGCGCCCAGCGGGTCCTCGCGGTGCCAGATCTCCTCGCGCACGTGCATCGCCTGCCACAGCAGGTCGTCGAGCGCCGTCTTGCGCACCCGCACCGGCACGCCGGTCGAGCCGCCCGTCGCCACCTCGCCGGTGGCGCCATGCCCCTCGGGCACCGATTTGGCGTGCAGCCGCGCGCCTTCGCGCTGCACGTCCTTGCGTGTCAGCGGCGCCAGCCGGGCCCAGGCCTCCGGCGTCGGCGCC
>JBGAIK010000349.1:0-3711 GCA_044225615.1 Acetobacteraceae bacterium
GAACCCGTCGCGCGCGTCGATCCCCACCGCGATGCGGCCGGGAAACGCGCGGCAGGCCTCCAGCACCAGCGCCGGGTTCTTGGCCGCGGCACTGCCCAGGATCACCCGGCGCATGCCCGCCTCCAGCCAGCGCGCGATCCCCGCCATGTCGCGCAGCCCACCGCCCAGCTGCACCGGGATGGTCACGCTCGCCAGGATCGCCGCCACCGCCGCGGCGTTCACCGACCGCCCGGCGAACGCGCCGTTCAGGTCCACCACATGCAGCCAGGCGAACCCGGCCGCCTGCCAGGCCGCCGCCTGCGCGCCCGGATCGTCGGAATAGACGGTCGCGTCCGCCATCTCGCCCCGGCGCAGCCGCACGCACTGCCCGTCCTTCAGGTCGATGGCGGGGTAAAGCGTCAGCCTCAAGCGATCCGCCCTCCGGGCTGCAGCACCTTGTAGTAGAACACGCCCTGCACCGTCCGCCCGCCCACGCGCGCATAGGCCGGGTGCACCCCCCAACGAATATAGCCCATGCCCTCGTAGAGCTGGATCGCCGCCGCCTGGCTCTCGCGCACGTCCAGGTTGAGCACGTGGTAGCCGAAGGCGCGCGCCGCCTCCTCGATGCGCCGGGTCAGCAGCCGCGCCAGCCCGTGGCCGCGGGCATAGGGCGCGATGAAGCTGTGCATCAGCTGCGCCGCGAAGGCCTGCGCCTCGTTGTTGCGCGGCGGCCGCAGCAGCTGCGCCGAGCCCACGATCCGCCCGTCCAGCCGCGCCACGAACAGCTCCCGCTCCGGCACCAGAAGCACGCCGCGGAAATAGCGCTCCAGCGCCTGCCGCCCCGGCGGGCTGACCCAGCCGAACCCGCCGCCGCCGATGATGGCCGCGTCGGTCGCCTCGCACAGGTCGGCCAGCTCCTCCTCGGTGAAGGCGCTGATCCGCTCGACGGACTGGACGATCTCGGCCTGCGACATGCTCACGGATCCCAGCGCAGGAAATTGGCCAGGATGCGCAACCCGACCTCCTGGCTCTTCTCGACATGGAACTGCGTGCCCACGCGGTTGCCCTCCGCGACGATCGCAACGACCGGGCCGCCGTAGTCGGTGGTGGCGACGCACTGCGCCGGATCGCCGCCGGCCAGCGCGTAGCTGTGCACGAAATAGGCATGGTCGCCCGGCACCAGCCCCTCCATCAGCTTGTGGCAGCCGGGGGCGAAATCAAGCTCGTTCCACCCCATCTGCGGCAGCCGCAGCGCCGCCGGCGGGTCCATCGGCGCGATGTCCCCGGCGATCCAGCCGAAGCCCGGCGTCACCGCATGCTCGAGCCCGCGCCGGGCCATCAGCTGCATGCCGACGCAGATGCCGAAGAACGGCTTGCCCGCCTCGGCCCCCGCCACCACCGCGTCCCGCAGCCCGTCGATCGCCGCCAGCCCGCGGGCGCAGTCGGCGAAGGCGCCCTGGCCGGGCAGCACGATCCGGTCGGCACCGGCCACGCGGTCCGGATCGGCCGTGATCGCCACCTCGGCCGCGATCCCGCTGCGCTCCGCCGCCAGCGCCACCGCCTTGGCCGCGGAAGCGAGGTTGCCGCTGCCATAGTCCACCACCGCGACCCGCATCATGACGGTACCAGGTCCGGCCGCGCCGCCAGCAGCCGCGCCAGCGCCGCCTCCTCGTCGGGCGCGGCCACCACGTGGGCCAGCAGCCAGCCCTGCCGCGCCAGCGACCAGCGCACCATGTCGCGCCCGAACAGCCCGGTCGCCCAGGCCAGCGCCAGCGGCGCGATGGCGTCGAGCGGCCCGGGCAGCAGGACGGACAGCACGCCGGCGCACAGCATCAGCACCGCCGGGATCCAGGCGCGATGGAAGGCCAGCCAGAACGGCCCGTAGATCATCGCCCAGAGGCTGAACCCTTCGCGCACCAGCCGCGGTTCGGCCCCCTGCTTGAGATGCGCGGTCCAGAATCTCATAGCGCGCCCTTGGTCGACGGAATGGCATCCCCCAGGTCGGGATCGACCTCGACCGCCACCCGCAGCGCGCGGGCCAGCGACTTGAAGCACGCCTCGGCCACGTGATGCGTGTTGCTCCCCGCCCGCTGGATCACATGCAGCGTGATGCCGGCGTTCATCGCGAAGGCGCGGAAGAACTCCTCGAACAGCTCGGTGTCCATCTCGCCCACCTTCGGCGCGGCGAAGGTCACGTTCCACGCCAGGAAGGGGCGGCCCGAGATGTCGATCGCCGTCTCCACCAGCGCCTCGTCCATCGGCACCACCGCATGCCCGAAGCGCCGGATGCCGCGCTTGTCGCCCAGCGCCTGCGCCACCGCCCGGCCCAGCACGATGCCCACGTCCTCGGTCGTGTGGTGCAGGTCGATATGCAGGTCGCCCTCCGCGCGCAGCTCGATGTCGAGCAGCGCGTGGCGTCCCAGCGCGGTGATCATGTGGTCGAGGAAGCCGATCCCGCTGTCGGTCTCCACCTTGCCCGACCCGTCGAGGTCGAGCGTCAGGCGGATGTCGGTCTCGGAGGTGGCGCGGGCGATGCTGGCGGAACGGGTCATGATGGGCGGGGGATAGCCGAAAAGCCCCCCGCCCCGCAAACCGCCGCGCTACACTCAGTGTCTGACGAACATCCGCCGCAGCGCCGCGCCGACCGCGTCCAGGTCCTCCTCGATCTCGGTCTTCAGCGCCTCCCACGCCCCGTCCGGCTCGTGCTCAAGCCGGTCCAGCTTGGCCAGGATGTCGCGCTGGCGCTCGCGCAGCAGCGCCAGGTCGCCCGCCGCCTGCACGCGGGCCTCCAGCGCGACCCCGGTCAGGCGCGACTCGGCCTCGGAAATCTCGGCGCCGACCTCGCGCAGCCGGATGCGCAGTTGCTGACGGAAAGCTTCCTTCGACATGGCGACCCCCATGATGTTGCACGTCCTGCTCCCTCAATGTAGTCCGCCGCCCCCCGGTTCCGCCCCCGCCGTTCGGCCGGCCGGGCTTGCCCGGCGCCGCCGTCCGGACCATCTAGGCCGGTCATGAGCACATCCCCCCCTCCCCACGACCCGGTGGGCTGGCACGGCACCACCATCCTCTGCGTCCGCCGCGACGGCCGCGTCGCCATGGCCGGCGATGGCCAGGTCTCGCTCGGCCAGACCGTCATCAAGGGCAATGCCCGCAAGGTCCGGCGCATCGGCGGCGGCGCCGTCATCGCCGGCTTCGCCGGCGCCACCGCCGACGCCTTCACCCTGCTCGAACGCCTGGAAGCCAAGCTCGAGCGCTTCCCCAACCAGCTCGAACGCGCCTGCGTGGAACTCGCCAAGGACTGGCGCACCGACCGCTACCTCCGCCGGCTGGAAGCCATGATGGCGGTGGCCGACAAGGACCGCAGCTTCACGCTGACCGGCAACGGCGACGTGCTGGAACCGGACGACGGCATCATCGCCATCGGCTCCGGCGGCAACTTCGCGCTCTCCGCCGCACGCGCCCTCGCCACCGTGGACGGGCTCTCCGCCGAGGAGATCGCGCGGCGGGCGATGAAGATCGCGGCCGAGATCTGCGTCTATACGAACAACAACGTCATCTTAGAGACGATAGGGTAAGGAAGCGGTTCTTTTTTGAAAAAAAGAACCAAAAAACTTTTATCCGTTTGGCCTCAAGGTCTCAGCCAAAGGGACAACGGATAAAAGTCTTTTTGCTTCTTTTTCTACAGAAAAAGAAGACACTTCCTTCCCTTGCCCGTCCCCCAGGAATCCCTCA
>JBGAIK010000021.1:0-31358 GCA_044225615.1 Acetobacteraceae bacterium
AGGGCACGCGCATCGGCGTCCGTCAGCCGGTTGGCGCGGGTGGGGCGCGTTGCCTGGGCGTAGAACTCCTGGAGCACCTGCACCGACAGGGCGACATCATCGCGCTTCAACAGCTGGTCCGCCCGCGCCCGCTTTGCCGCCTCCGTCGGGTCATGGCTGACCCGGTAGAGCAGGATGTTTGTGTCCAGAAAGACCAAGCAGTCAGTACTTCCGGTCGTAGAGCTGATCCCGCGGGAGGCGGTCGGATGCGCTGAAATGGCCTATCCGGTCAATGATCTCCTGCTCCTCGCGCGCCAGTCGCGCGAAGCGCTCGGCTTCCGATTCGGCGCCCTTGGCGAGGTCGGCGAGGTATTCCTGCACGAGGGCCGGCACGGAGGTGTGCAGGGCCGCCGCCTTGCGCTGCGCCCGCTCCAGGACCTGATCATCCACGGCGATGGTGATTGTGCTCATGCGCCGAACCTAGTCACCCACCCCCGCCGCTTCAACCGTTGCGTCAGAAGATGATTCTGATGTAGGCCGCGGTCAGCGCCGGATCGCCGGTCAGGATCGCGATCTGCACCTTGCCGCCGGCGCCCGTGCCGTTGGAATCCCAGTAGAGTACGCCATTGGCCTGGTTGTAGAGGAACTGGCCGGTGGGCAGCGTGGCTGCGGCGCCGAGGACGAAGACACCGGCGGCGCCGACATCCATGTTCTCCAGCAGGCCACCGCCGAAGCCGAAGGCGGAGAATTCGATCCGGTCGAGGCCGGGGGTGAAATCGGCGATCCTGTCGCGCCCTTCGTCGGCCGCCGTGAAGCGGAAGCTGTCGGCGCCGTTGCCGCCGGTGAGGCTGTCGATGCCGAGCCCGCCCGCCAGCGTGTCGTTGCCGTTGCCGCCGTTCAGCACGTCGCGGCCGTCCCCGCCGGCAAGCAGGTTGGCGCGGCTGTTGCCGGTGATGCGGTTGTCGCCGCCATTGCCGGTGCCGTCGATCGCCAGGGTGCCGTCCAGCTTCAGCCGCTCCAGCCCGTCGGGCAGCGTGAAGCCGACGGTGGCGTGCACGAGGTCGATCCCCGTTGCCCCGAGATCGACGACGCTGTCGCCGGCACTGTCCACATGGTAGGTGTCGCCGCCGTCGCCGCCCGACATGGTGTCGTCGCCCGCCGCGCCGTCGAGCATGTCGTCGCCGCTGCCGCCGACCAGGCTGTCGCCGCCGGCGCCGCCGCCGAGCGTGTCATTGCCGTCATTGCCCGACATGGTATCGCCGGAATCGTTGGCCTGCACGAGGTCGTTGCCGGTGCCGGCGACCAGGGCGTCGATGCTGGTGCCGTATTCGATGAAGATGTTCTTGCTCATCCCCGCGACGCTGCTGAAGGCGCCGTCGCGCAGGTCCACGACGGCGTTGGCGGCGAAGCCCGAAATGTCGAACGTGTTGCCGGTGCCGGTGCTGTACAGCGTGACCACCGGCGCCACGTCCACCGTGAAGTCGTACATCGACAGCAGCTGCTGGGTGCCGTCGATCGCGGTGTAGGTGATGGTCGAATTGAACCCGTACGTGTTGCCGCCGACGAACATGGTGCTGGTGGGGGCGCCGTAGAGGCGCTGGGCGGCGAACAGGTCGAGCCCCATCGGCGTGAACGGCGCGCGGTAGACGCCGTCGCCGACGCCGAAATCGACGCCGGCGGGATCGTACTCGGCATAGTAGGCCGCGCTGGTCTCGATCGGCAGGATGTAGGACATGATCGACCAGGTGCGGACGTCGGTGCTGTTGTTCTGGTCCACCGACGGGTTGACGCTGCCGTTGTACGGCCCGGCATGGCCGAGGCCCACCAGGTGCCCGACCTCGTGCACCAGCGCGTCGATGCCGTAGCCGGCATAGGCGGTGTAGCTGCCGAAATCGCCGTAGGCACCCGAATCGTCCAGCACGATCAGCGCCTTGGTCAGCTGGATCAGTCCCTCGGTGTCGGTCGTGAGCCCGGTCAGCGGCATCTCGTAGGTGCCGGCGGCCAGCGTCGAGCCCTGGTAGGTGGTGCCGGCCTTGGCGAATACCAGCGTCGCCTGGCCTGGCCGACTGGTGTAGACGAAGTTGATGTTGCACATGCCCGACCACAGCGCGAGCGCCTGGGCGGCATAGGCCTTCTCCTGCGCGGTGAAGCCCGCATTGCCGGCGAAGCTGAAGGTGACGGTCGCTCCGGCCTGCAGCGCGGTCTGCGGGGTCACCGTCGTGGAGCCGAAATAGGCGTTGAAGGTCGCGTCGGAAAGCTGAAGGTCGGCGTCGAATCCGGCCAGGTAGGTGATGGTGGCGAGCTGGCTGTCGCTCAGGCGGTCGAGATAGTCGGACAGGGCGGTGGTCATCGGTGGCACCCGGGCGTTTGACGGACGGACGAAGCTTCATCCTCCAATGTCAAGCAAAGGTCAACGAAAGAACACGAAGTCGCGATCCAGGTCAGTGGAAGAATTGTAGCGGATTATTGTATTTCATTTCGTGAACGTGGTGCATGCGCGCCGCCGCCGGTCACGGCAGCAGCGGCAGCACCACGTGGCTTGGGCGGGACGCGTCCATGAACACCGTGTTCAGCGCGATCCGGCGGCGTCGCGCGGCGCCTTCCGGCTCCCCGGTGTTCGGGTTCACGTCGTATTTGGGGAAGTTGCTGGAGGAGATGTCGAGCCGGATGCGATGGCCGGCGGCGAAGAGGTTGGCGGTGGGAAACAGCGTGACGGTGATGCGCACCACCCGGCCCGGCGTGTGCAGTTCCGGCCGCGCCGGGTCGGCGGCATAGCGCAGGCGGCAGATGCCGTCGGCCAGCAGCAGGTCGTATCCCTTCGGGTAGTCCGCCGAGGGCGGGTGGATGTCGAGCAGCTTGGCGGTGAAGTCGGTGTCGGGGCCGTCGGTGGTGACCCAGAGCTCCGCCGAAAGCGGACCCGCGACGCGCAGCGGCGCGGCGAGCGGCGGGGTCTGGAACGACAGCACGTCGGGGCGGGACGACAGCGGCAGGAAGGGGGCGGTGCAGCCGAAGAAGTCCGGGCTCTCCATTTGGCTCCAGGCGCCGCCGGAGGCGACCGGCTCCATGCTGGTGAGCGAGCCGCCGATGGTGGGAACCGGGTGCGCCGGATCGTAGTCGTAGGCGATCGGGGCGGCGCCCTCGGCGGGCAGCGCCGGATCGAGCCGGCCGTCATTGTGGAGGTGGTATCGCGTCGGCCGCGCCTCGGGCAGCGGCCAGTCCTGGAAGCTTTCCCAATGGCCGCCGTGGTCGAGATGGCCCTCCGCGGTCTTGCGGCCGGAGCCGCCGCCCATGATGAACAGGCGTACCGGCGGCTCCTCGTTGGGCGTGCCTTTTATGACGCTGTCGAAGTGCCGCAGCCGGTACTGGCGCCAGTCCCCGGCCCAGGAATCGATCGGCGCATCGGGGCCGAAATCGACGTCGCCGAAGACGCGGCGGCTGCGGTCGCCATGGGTCCAGGGCCCCAGGATCAGGCGCTGCGGGCCGCGGCCCGCCCGCTTCAGGCCCATGTAGTTGCCGGTCGCGGTGAGCGGATAGGCGTCGTACCAGGACGACATGTGGACGCAGTCGGCCTTCACGTACTGGTGGTGGAACCCCTCGGCCCAGATCCCGACCTGCTGCCAGTACGCGTCGAAGGCGCCGTGGCGCCACTGGTCGAACAGGTAGGCCTCGTAGTCCGGGTGGTGGCGCAGCGGCGAGTGGCCGGGCTGCCACGGCATGCGGGTGAACCAGTCGCTGATGTCCTCGGCCTCCAGCGCGGCCTTCATGACCGGATCGGCCTGCGCCTCGGGCGAGAGGATGGCCTGCTTGTGCGCCCAGGTCGCCTGCTTGAGCTCGAATGCGCCCCATTGGCGGATGCCGCCGCGCCAGGAATCGGCGAAGCCGCCGCTGTCCAGCACCTGCGCGACCACGCCCGGCGCGTTCAGCGAGCCGAGCGCGCCCTGGGTGTGGGCGGCGTACGACAGGCCCATGGTGCAGATGCGTCCGTCGCACCAGGGCTGGGCCACGATCCAGGCGCAGGCGTCGTAGCCGTCGGCGCCATCGGAGAGATACTTGACGAACCGCCCCTCCGAGCCGTGCCGGCCGCGATTGTCCTGGAACACCACGGCATAGCCGCGCGACGTGAAATACCCGGCCAGGTCGGGGCGCGCGATGGGCTCGGGATCGGCCGCCGTGATCTCGCTGCGGCTGACGAGGTCGCGGCCATAGGGGGTGCGCTCGAGAACGACGGGGAACGGGCCGGCGCCGTCGGGGAGGTAGACGTCGGTGGCGGCGCGGATGCCGTCGCGCAGGGCCACCATCTCGGTCCAGAACCTGTTGCCCGGTGCCATCGTGCCCTCCTGCGTCGACGGAGGATCACTGCACCCGATGATGGAGCGCCGCAAGCCGGGGCGCGAAGCTCAATCCGGCAGGCCCTGGCCCGGCGCGAGCTCCAGCCACAGGGCGTTGATGGCGGCGAAGGCGCAGGCGAAGCCGAGGCCGAGGATCCAGGCGAAATACCACATGGCGTGCTCTCAGTACGAATGCGGGTCGGCCGAGACCGACTTGCCGGTGACGGGACCGCGCAGCACGCGGTAGATCCAGGCGGTGTAGGCGACGGGGAGCAGGGCCGCCGTGGCCAGGGTCATGACCCACAGGGTCATGTGACTGGACGAGGCGTCCCAGACGGTGAGGCTGGCATTGGGATCGAGGCTGGAGGGCAGCAGGAACGGGAACAGGCTGACGCCGGCGGTGGCGACCACGCCGGCGACGATGAAGCCGGTGGCGACGAAGGCGGGGCGCGGCCGCCGGGTGCGCAGGAAGGCGAGCGCGACCGGCGTCAGCATGATCGGCAGCAGCGGGGCGAGCAGCATCCAGGGATGGGCCGCGTAGTTGGTGATCAGCCCGCCCGGCGCGCGGACGACCGTCTTGGCGAGCGGGTTGGAGGGGGCCGAGGGGCCGGCGAAGGCGGTGATGGTGTAGCCCTGCAGCAGCGCCGCCCACACCCCGGCCGCCGCGAACAGGGTGAGCAGGACGAGGCCGGCCAGCGGCGCGGCGCGGCGGGCGCGGGCGTTCACCGCGCCCTCGGTCTTGCAGGCGAGCCAGGCGGCGCCGTGCAGCGTGAGCATGGCAACGCTGACGAGCCCGGCGAGCAGGGCGAAGGGCGAGAACAGGCCGAGGAAGCTGCCGGCGTAGGTCAGGCGCAGCGTGTCGTCGAAGCGGAAGGGCACGCCCAGCAGCACGTTGCCGAAGGCGACGCCGAAGACCAGGGCCGGCACCAGGCCGCCGATGAACAGCGCCCCGTCCCAGACGGCCCGCCAGCGCGGGTCGGGCAGCTTGCTGCGGTATTTGAACCCGACCGGGCGCAGGATCAGGGCGCAGAGCAGCAGCAGCATGGCGAAGTAGAAGCCGGAGAAGGCGACCGCGTAGAGCGGCGGCCAGGCGGCGAAGACCGCGCCGCCGCCGAGGATCAGCCAGACCTGGTTGCCTTCCCAGACCGGGCCCACGGTGTTGATGACGATGCGCCGCTCCTCGTCGGTGCGGGCGACGAAGGGGAGCAGGATGGCGGTGCCGAGGTCGAACCCGTCCATCACCGCGATGCCGATCAGCAGCACGCCGAGCAGCAGCCACCAGACCAGGCGGAGGGTCTCGTAGTCGGGCATCACGTGGCCTCCCCGCCGGCATGCGGCCCGTGCCGGATGGTGCGCACCATCAGGAACAGCTCGACCACCGCGAGCGCGGAATAGAACAGGATGAAGGCGGCGAGCGAGACCGCCACGTGGCTCGCCGGGATGTCGGAGGCGGAGAGGAAGGTGGGCAGCACGCCGTCGATGGTCCAGGGCTGGCGGCCGCCCTCGGCCACGTACCAGCCGAGCTCGGCCGCGATCCAGGGCAGCGGCAGGCTCCAGGCGCAGACCCGCAGCAGCCAGCGGTGCTGCTCCAGCTTCCGCCGGCTGGCCTGCACGAACATGGTGCCGAACAGCAGGATGAAGAAGAAGCCGAGCCCGACCATGACGCGGAAGCTCCAGAACAGCGGCCCGACGGCGGGCACCGTGTCCCAGGCGGCGGCGTCGATCTGCTCGGGCGTCGCGTCGGTCACGGCCGGGGCGTAGCGCTTCAGCAGCAGCCCGTAGCCGAGGTCGCCGGCATGGGCGTCGAAGGCGGCGCGGGCGGCGGCGTCGGTGCGGTTGGTGCGCAGGGCCTGGAGCGCGCGATAGGCGACGATGCCGCGCAGGATCCGGGCGCGGTTGTCGGCGACGAGCTGGTTGATGCCGCGCACCTCCTCGCTGAGCGAGCGGGTGGCGATCAGGCCCAGCACCCAGGGGATCTCGATCTTGTAGTGGGTGGTGCGCGCCTCGCGGTCGGGCAGGCCGATCACGGTGAAGGCGGCGGGCGCCGGCTCGGTGTCCCACATCGCCTCGATCGCGGCGATCTTCATCTTCTGGTTCTGCCCGGCGGTGTAGCCGCTCTCGTCGCCCAGCACGACGACCGAGAGCGAGGCGGCGAGGCCGAAGCTTGCCGCAAGCGTCATCGAGCGGATGGCGAGGCCGCGGTGGCGGCCCTGCAGCAGGTAGATGGCGCTGACCGACAGCACGAACATCGCCCCGGTGACGTAGCCGGCCGCGACGGTGTGGACGAACTTGGCCTGCGCCACGGGGTTGAGGATGACGGCGGCGAAATCCGTCACCTCCATGCGCATGGTCTCGGGGTTGAAGGCGCTCCCGACCGGGTTCTGCATCCAGCCGTTGGCGATCAGGATCCACAGCGCCGAGAGGTTGGTGCCGAGGGCGAGAAGGCAGGTGACAAGGAGATGGGCGGGGCGCGACAGCCGCTCCCAGCCGAAGAAGAACAGGCCGACGAAGGAGGCTTCGAGGAAGAAGGCCATCAGCCCCTCGATGGCCAGCGGCACGCCGAAGACGTCGCCCACGTAGTGCGAATAGTAGGCCCAGTTGGTGCCGAACTGGAATTCCAGCGTGATGCCGGTGGCGACCCCCATGGCGAAGTTGATGCCGAACAGCAGGCCCCAGAACTTCGTCATGTCGCGCCAGACGGTGCGCCCGGTGGTGACCCAGATGCTCTCCATGATGGCGAGCAGCACCGAGAGCCCGAGGGTGAGCGGCACGAACAGGAAGTGGTACATCGCGGTCATGCCGAACTGCAGCCGCGAGAGGGTGACGACATCCATGTCCGGCACGTCAGGGGGCTCCGGCGATGTGCCGCGCCGCATCGGGATGCGGGCGGTGGGCGGGGGCGAAGAAGAGCAGCCACAGCGCGACCAGCGCCGCGAGCTTGGCGGCCAGGGCCAGCGCGATGTCGCGGCCGAGCCGCGACGCTGGGAGGCGCCCGGTGGCGGGCATGGCGGCCTCGTCCTGTTGCGCGCGATCAGGTAGACCGGTGCCGCGGCATTCGCAACCGCGGGGTGGGGGACTGGACATGGAATATCGCACGCTCGGCCGCAGCGGGCTGATGGTTTCGCCGCTGTGCCTGGGAACGATGAATTTCGGCGGGCCGACGGACGTGGCGGAATCGCTGCGGCTGATCGGCATCGCCGGGGATGCGGGCGTGAACTTCCTCGACACCGCCAACGTCTATACAGGCGGGCGGTCGGAAGAGATCGTGGGCAAGGCGATCCGCGCCGAGCGCCATCGCTGGGTGGTGGCGACCAAGGTGAACGGCGCGTTCGGGCCGGGGCCGAACGACCGCGGATCGTCGCGCAAGGCGATCATGGAGGCGTGCCGGCAGAGCCTCGCGCGGCTCGGCACCGACTACATCGACGTCTACTACCTGCATCGCGAGGACAAGGCGACGCCGCTGGCGGAATCGGTGCGCGCCATGGCCGACCTGCAGCGGGCGGGCCTGATCCGCTATTTCGCGCTGTCCAACCATCGCGCCTGGCGGGTGGCCGAGATCAGCCATGTCTGCGACGGGCTGGGGGTGGACCGGCCGGTGGCGAGCCAGCCCTACTACAACGCGATGAACCGCACGCTGGAGATCGAGCACCTGCCGGCCTGCGGCTTCTACGGGCTGGGGGTGGTGCCGTACAGCCCGTTGGCGCGCGGCGTGCTGAGCGCCAAATACGACCCCGACGCGCCGCCGCCCGAGGACAGCCGCGCCGCCCGGCAGGACCGGCGGATGATGCAGACCGAGTATCGCCGCGAGTCGATGGTGATCGCCCGCACGCTGAAGGCGCATGCGGAGGCGCGGGGGATCACGCCGGGCCAGTTCGCCTATGCCTGGGTGCTGAACAACCGGCTGGTGACCTCGGTGATCGCGGGGCCGCGGACGGAGGCGCAGCTGGCCGACTATGTCGCCGCACTCGACTATCGCTTCACCGCCGAGGACGAGGCGCTGGTGGACGGGCTGGTGCCGCCGGGGCACCTGTCGACGCCGGGCTACACCGATCCGGCGGAACCGGTGGAAGGGCGACTGCCGCGGCACGGCGCCGCGGCCTAGGCGGCGTGCTACCTTCCGGCCCCCGAATCGGCCGGACCCGCGCATGCCCCCGTTCCTGACCAACCCGCGCCTCGCCGTCATGGCGGCCTTCGGCTATCTCGCCGGCCTGCCGCTGCCGCTGTCCGGCTTCACGCTCACCCAGTGGCTGGCCGAGGGCCAGGTGTCGCTGGGCGCCATCGGGCTGACCGCCAATATCGGCCTTGCCTATACGCTGAAATTCCTCTGGTCCCCGCTGCTGGACCAGCGCCCGCCGCTGCCGTTCGGCCGCCGCCGCGGCTGGCTGCTGCTGATCCAGCCGCTGCTGGCCGTCGCCGTCGCGGCACTGGCGATGACCGACCCGGTCGTGCACCCGCTGCCCACCTTCGCCGCCGCCGCCTGCGTCGCCTTCCTCTCGGCCAGCCAGGACATCGCCATCGATGCCTGGCGCATCGAGAGCTTTCCCGCCGACCAGCAGGGCCCCGCGCTCGCCGCCTATGTCATCGGCTACCGTGCCGCCATGCTCACCTCGGGCGCCGGCGTCATCGCCGCGGCCGGGACCCTGGGCTGGAACGGTGCCCTGCTCGCCATCGCCGGCCTGCTCGCGCTCGGCGCCATCGTCACGCTGATCGCCCCCGAGCCCGCGCCGCCCGACGCACCGGCCGCCGCCGGACCGCTCGCCGCCCGCGTCGCCGCCGCGATCGTCGAGCCGCTGCGTGAGTTCCTTGCCCGCCCGGGCGCCTGGGCGATCCTCGCCTATGTCGCGCTGTTCTACCTGGACGAGGCGCTGGCAGGGAAAATGCTGGCCCCGCTCTATCGCCACCTGGGCTTCGACCGCGCTGCGGTCGCGCTCGCCACCGGCCCGCTCGCGCTCGCCGCCACCATGCTCGGCTATGCCACCGGCGGGGTGCTGGTCGGCCGCCTCGGCATGGCCCGTGCGCTGATCGCGACCGGCTTCACCCAGATGGGCTTCATGTCGATGTACGTGGCGCTGACCCTGCTGCCGGGCAGCCACGCCATGCTCTACGCGACCGTGCTGGCCGAGGCCTTCGTGCAGGCCATGGCGGTGGCGGCGTTCGTCGCCTACCTCTCCAGCCTGTGTGCGCTGCGCTTCACCGCGACCCAGTATGCGCTGCTGTCCTCGATCGCGGCGCTCGCCTCGCATACCGTCGGCGGCCTGTCGGGCTTCGCGGCGGCGGCGCTGGGCTGGACCCCGTTCTATGCCATCGCGATGTTCGCCGCCGCCCCCAGCATGGTGCTGATGCTCTACATCCTGCGGCGATTTCCGCCGGAAGACGCTAGGCCGCCTGCGTCGCCCGCACCGCGCTGATCAGGCGCGGAACCTCTGCCGACGGCCGCGGCGGGCTGAAGAAGTAGCCCTGCACCTCGGTGCAGCCGTCGGCCACGAGGTGCTGCAGCTGCTCGATCGTCTCGACGCCCTCGGCGGCGGTCGCGATGCCCAGCGTGATGCCGAGCCCGATGATCGCGCGGACGATCGCGTCGCTTTCCTCGGACGCCGTCACGTTGCTGATGAACGACTTGTCGATCTTGATCTTGTCGAAGGGAAAGCTGCGCAGGTAGCTCAGCGACGAATAGCCGGTGCCGAAATCGTCCATCGAGATCCGCGCCCCCAGTCCGCGCAGCCGGTGCAGCGTGGCCAGGGTCGCCTCGTTTTCCTGCAGCAGTACGGTCTCGGTGATCTCGAGCTCCAGCCGCGATCCCGGCAGCCCGGTCTCGGCGAGGACCTGCGCCACCATGTCGGCGAGGCCCGGCTCGGCGAACTGCACCGCCGAGAGGTTCACCGCCACCCGCAGCCCCGGCTCCGGCCAGCGCATCGCCTCGGCGCAGGCGTTCCGCAGCACCCATTCGCCGAGCTTGACGATCAGGCCGGTCTCCTCGGCGATCGGGATGAAGGCATCGGGCGGCACCATGCCCCGCGTCGGATGGCGCCAGCGCAGCAGCGCCTCGAAGGAGGCCACCCGCCGCTGCGCCACGCTCACCAGCGGCTGGTAGTGCAGCTCGAACTCGCCGCGCGCCATCGCCTGCCGCAGGTCGGCCTCCAGCGCGCGGCGCGCCTTGGCCCGCGAATCCATCTCCGGCTCGAAGAAGCGCAGCGCCCCGCGGCCGCCCAGGCGCGCGTTGTCCGCCTTGGCCAGGCACTGCGCCAGCATCGCGTTGCGCAGCAGCGCGGCGGCCTCGCCGCTCTCGCGCCCGCCGAGCACGATGCCCACGCTGGCGCCGGTCTGGATCTCCTCGCCCTGCACCTGCACCGGCTGGCGCAGCACCGCCACGACCCGGCGCGCCAGCGCTTCGGCCGCGGCCGGCTGGCCCGGCGCCCACTGGATGATCGCGAACTCGTCGTTGGCCAGCCGCGCCAGCATGTCCGCCTCGCGCACCGACCGCGACAGCCGGCCCGCCACCTCCCGCAGCACCGCATCGCCCGCCGCGTGGCCGTGCGTCTCGTTCAGCGCCCGGAACCGGTCAAGGTTGATGGCCAGCACGGCGAACTCGCTGCCCCGCCGCCCGCGTCCGATGGCCAGGGCCAGCGCCTCCAGGAACGCATCGCGGTTGGGCAGGCCGGTCAGCGGATCGTGCCGCTGCATGTAGTGCACCTGCGCCGCCGACCGGTGCTGCTCGGTGATGTCCTGGTAGGCGCCCAGCCACGAACCGTCCGGCAGCCGGCGCCATTGCGCATCCACCATCCGCCCGTGCGCCAGGGTCTGCTGGTAGCCGAACGGCGCAGCCGCGGCGAAGCGCGCCAGCATGCCGGCCAGCACCTCGTCGGCGGTCCGCCCCGGATAGTTCCCGGCCGCCGCCACCCGCCGGATCAGCGTCTCCAGCGACTGCCCCGGCTCCGGCCGGTCGCCCGCCAGCTCGTACAGCCCGGTCATCGCGCGATTGTACATCACCAGCCGCAGCGTGCCGTCGAGAATCAGCAATCCCTGCGGCAGGTTGTCGGCCGCGTCGATCAGCCGCCGCGCCAGGCGCTCCAGGGATTCGTAGGTGCCATCGCCGTGTGCCAGGGGCATGGCTGCTCCAATACTCGCGGTGGGTGGCACCGTGCGGGCCATCGGCAGCAAGCTGCGGCACAGGCATTGCCGAAACATTGACGGGACCTCGCGATGGACATGCTGGTGCTGATCGCCGCCGGCCTCGCCGCCGGCGCAATGAACGCCATTGCCGGCGGCGGCTCCTTCGTCAGCTTCCCGGCCATGGTGCTGGTCGGCCTGCCATCGGTCGCCGCCAACGCCTCGTCCACCGTGGCCCTGGTTCCCGGATCGCTGGCCTCCGCGCTGGCCTACACCACAGGAGCCCGCCGCATGGGCGTGCTCGATCTCGGCGGCGTGCGCTTCCCCGTGCTGCTCGCGGTCAGCGTCGCCGGCGGGCTGGCCGGGGCGGTGCTGCTGCTGGTCACCCCGGTCGCCACGTTCGATGGCGTGATCCCGTGGCTGCTGCTGCTCGCCACCCTCACCTTCGCCTTCGGCCGCGATGCCGGGGCGTGGCTGCGCCGGCGGATGCGCCTCGGCCCGGCGACCCTGCTGCCGGTGCAGTTCCTGCTCGGCGTCTATGGCGGCTATTTCGGCGGCGCGGTGGGCATCATGATGCTCGCCGCCTGGTCGCTGCTCGACGGCGCCGACCTCAAGGCGCTGAACCCGACCCGCACCGTGATCGTCTCCGCCACCAATGCCATCGCGGTCGGCGCCTTCGTCGTTGCCGGCCAGGTGTGGTGGCCGCAGACGCTCGCGCTGCTGCTGGGCGGGCTTGCCGGCGGCTATGCCGGTGCCAGGCTCGGCCAGCGCATGCCGCCCCGGGTGGTCCGCGGCGCGGTGATCGCCACCACGGTGGCAATGACCGCGATCTTCTTCCGGCGTGCCTGGCTGGCCGCTTGAACCGCGCCGCCGACGGGTCTATGCCGGACTTGCAACTGCACCCAGGACCCCGATGCAACCGCGATCTAGCAGCCAGCCCACGGATTGCGACAGTCGGCGCCCGCCGGCTGCCCCGCTGATCCGCCCGGGCTGTTCCGCCGCCGGGAGCGCGCGCCGCACGGGCTGAACCCCCGTCCCGCCCTCCCGGCCAGACACAGTCATGGCCAGGAGGAGACGCAGGGATGGATTCTTGCGAAATCGAGGCGCTCGGGTGAGCGCAACCGGAGAGATCCAGGGCGCCCTTGGATCCGTCCGTCGTCGCGCCGGCAATGGCGCGCAGAACCGGGGCTGGCGCAACCGCCTGCGCACGCTGCTCGCCGTCGTCGGCCCCGGCGTCATCGTCATGGTCGGCGACAACGATGCCGGCGCCTTCGCCACCTACACGCAGGCCGGCCAGAACCACGGCACCGCGCTGCTGTGGACGCTGCTGCTGCTGGTGCCGGTGCTCTACGTGAACCAGGAGATGGTGCTGCGGCTCGGCGCCGTCACCGGCGTGGGCCATGCGCGGCTGATCGGCGCCCGCTTCGGCCGAAGCTGGGGCTGGTTCAGCGTGATGGCCCTGGTGGCGCTGAACGCGCTGACCATCGTGACCGAGTTCATCGGCATCGCGCTGGCCCTGGACGTGCTGGGCGTCCCCCGCCTGTGGGGCGTCGCGGCGGCGGCGGCGCTCACCGTCGTCGCCGCCGGCACCGGCGATTTCCGCCGCTTCGAGCGCTTCGCGATGGTGCTGGTGCTCGGCAGCCTGCTGATAGTCCCGGTCCTCGTCGCCGCCCACCCGCCGCTGGCGCAGGTGGCGCACGACCTCGTGGTGCCGCAGATGCCGCAGGGCCGCCTGTCCGACGTGATGCTGCTGGTCATCGCCATCGTGGGGACCACCATCGCCCCCTGGCAGCTCTTCTTCCAGCAGAGCTACGTGATCGACAAGCGCATCACGCCGCGCTTCATCGGCTACGAGAAGATCGACCTGTGGATCGGCATCGCCATCGTGGTGGCCGGCGCCGTCGCCATGATGGCCTTCGCCGCCGCGACCTTCGCCGGCACGCCGGAGGCCGGGCATTTCACCGACACCGCCGGCGTGGCCGCCGGTCTTGCCCGCCATGCCGGCCACGTGCCGGCGGTGCTGTTCGCGCTCGCCCTGCTCGATGCCAGCATCATCGGCACCGCCGCCGTCTCGCTTTCCACCGCCTACGCGGTCGGCGACCTGCTGCGCCGCGGCCATTCGCTGCATCGCGGCCCGCGCGAGGCCTGGCCGATGCATCTGCTGCTGGCGGCGATGATCCTGGGCGGCGGCGCGCTGGTGCTGCTGCCGGGGGCGCCGCTGGGGCTGATCACGGTCGGCGTGCAGACGCTGGCCGGCGTGCTGCTGCCCAGCTGCACGCTGTTCCTGCTGCTGCTGTGCAACGACCGCGCCGTGCTCGGCCCCTGGGCGAACGGGCGCTGGCTGAACCTGTTCACCGCCGCGGTGGCCGGGCTGCTGGTGCTGCTCTCCTTCGTGCTGGTCGCCGCGGTGCTGTTCCCCGCAACCACCGAGCACTACCTGGCGGCCTTCATGTCGGTCTGCCTCGGCCTGTGGCTCGCCGGCATCGCCGCGGGGGCCGCGGTGACGCTGCGGACGAGGGCGGCGGTGCCGGCCATGTCGCGGGCGCGCAAGGCCGCCTGGCGCATGCCGCCGCTGGCGCTGCTGCCGGCCGCACAACTGTCATGGGGCGGCAAGGCGGCGTTGCGGCTATTGTGGTTCCATCTGCTGCTGGCAGTGGCCATGGTGGTGGTGCGGGTGGTGCAGCTCGCCATGCGCTGAAGGGGGGAACGGGCGGTTGGGCATGTCGGCGACGCGGCTGCTGATCGAGCTGGTGGGCCAGGTGGTGCTGCTGCTCTGGGGCGCCCGCATGGTGCAGACCGGCATCATCCGCGCCTTCGGCGCCGACCTTCGCCGCCTGCTCGGCCTCGGCCTGCGCAACCGCTTCGCGGCGCTGGCCGCCGGCATCGGCGTCACCGCCCTGCTGCAAAGCAGCACCGCCACCGCGCTGATGATGACGTCCTTCGCCGCCGGCGGGCTGGTCGCGCTGGTGCCCGGCCTCGCGGTCATGCTCGGCGCCAATATCGGCACCGCCTTGATCGTGAAGCTGCTGACCTTCGACGTGTCCTGGGCCTCGGCGCTGCTGCTCACCATCGGCTACGTCGCCTTCAAGCGCGGCGGGCGGGAGGGAGCGAAGAACGCACGGGTGCAGAATATCGGCCGCGTCGGCATGGGGCTCGGCCTGATGCTGCTGGCGCTGCGGCTGCTGGTGGAGGCGATGCTGCCGGCCGAGGCGGCGCCGCTGCTGCGCGACCTGCTGGCGGCGCTGACCGGCGAGCCGGTGCTGGACGTGCTGATCGCCGCCTTGCTGACCTTCGCCGCCCATTCGTCGGTCGCGGTGATGCTGATGATCGTGCCGCTGGCCACCGCCGGGGTGGTGACGCCGGTGGCCGGGTTCGCGCTGGTGCTGGGCGCCAATCTCGGCTCCGCCATCCCGCCGGTGCTGGCCGCGGGCGGCGACGCGGTGGCCAGGCGCCTGCCGCTCGGCAACCTCGCCTTCCGCGCCGCCGGCTGCATCGCGGCCCTGCCGGCCCTGCCCTGGCTGGCGGAGCTTGCGGAGCGCGTGACCGCCTTTCCCGGCGCCCAGGTGGTCGATTTCCACATCGCCTTCAACGTGGCGCTCGGCCTCGCCTTCATCGGCATCCTCGATCCCGCCGCCGCGCTGCTGGCCCGGCTGCTGCCGCCCGCGCCCGCGGCGGACGACCCGGGCCGGCCGCTCTACCTCGCCGAAGCGGCGCTCGAGACACCCTATCTCGCGCTCGCCAACGCCGCCCGCGAGACGCTGCGCATGGGCGACCTGGTGGAGCGGATGCTGGTCCGCTTCCTCGATGCCGTCGCCGGCAACGACAAGGCCGCGATCGAGGAGGCCGCCCGCCTGGGCAAGGCGCTCGACCGGCTGCACGACGCGGTGAAGGCCTATCTGGCGCGGCTGTCCGGCGATGACATGGCCGAAATCGACGCCCGGCGGCGCCACGAGGTGCAGGAATTCGTGGTCAACCTGGGCCATGCCGGCGACATCGTGGAGCGCAGCCTGGCCGAGGTCGCCCGCCGCAAGGCCAAGCGGCAATTGAGCTTCCCGCCCGCCGACCAGAAGGATCTCGCCGCCTTCCACGGCCAGGTGCTGGCCGACCTGCGGCTCGCCGTCTCCACCTTCATGGCCGAGGACCCGCGCGGCGCCCGCGAGCTGGTGGAGGCCAAGCGCCGCCTGTCCGAGCTGGAGCGCGCCGCCACCCGCGACCACCTTGCCCGCCTCGCGCCCGCCAAGCCCGACGCGCTGGAGACCAGCGCCCTGCACCTCGCCGCCCTGCGCGACCTCAAGCGCATCAACTCGCATCTCTCGGCCATCGGCTACACGGTGCTGGAGCAGGTGCCGGCGGAGCTGGAGCCCGAGCCGGCGGCGGACAAGTGAGGCGCTGGCGCTGCGGCGCCGGGGAACCTATGTAGGGCGCACGATCTCCCGGGAGTTGGCCGAGCATGGGCGCACGCCGCGTAACCGCATTCCTCGCGCTGGCGGCCGGCCTGGCGCTGGCCCGGCCGGCGCCCCCGCTGGCTGCCCCGGCCGCGCCGATCGATCTCGCGGGGCACAAGGCGGTCTATGAGCTGACGCTCGACAAGGCGCGCGGCGACGTGACCGGGGCCGGCGGCACCATGAGCTACGAAGTCGTGGATGCCTGCGACGGCTGGGCGGTGCACCAGCGGCTGAACATGACCATCACCAACCGCGACGGCCAGGACATCGAGATGGTCTCCGACTACACGACCTGGGAAAGCAAGGACGGCCGGCAGCTGCGCTTCCGCATGCGCCAGACCACCGAGCAGGCGGTGACCACCGACGTGGCCGGCGAGGCCGAGCTGGACGGCGCCGGCGGCGGCACCGTGCGCTACAGCCAGCCGGAGGGACAGACCAGGACGCTGGGCAAGGGCACCCTGTTTCCGATGGCCCATACCGAGGCGATCATCCGTGCGGCGATGGACGGCAAGCGCTTCCTCGCCCTGCCGCTGTTCGACGGCACCGGGGCCGAGGGCGCGCAGGACAGCACGGTGGCGGTGGCCAACTGGGGCGGGCCGGAGCCCGGCAAGTGGCGCGACCTCGCCGGCCTTGCGAGCGGGCGGGTGCATGTTGCCTTCTTCGACCAGGCCGGCAATTCGCAGCAGCCGGAATACGAGGTGTCGATGCGCTACTGGATCAACGGCGTGGCCGACGACCTGGTGATGGATTTCGGCGACTTCGCGATGCGCGGCCGGCTGTCCACGCTCGCCTTGCAGCCCAGGGGCTGCTGAGCCCGTCCGGCACATGACGCCGACCCTCGCCAGCCTGGCCGGCTGCCTGCTGCGGGGCATGGACCCGGAGCGGGCCCATCTGCTCGGGCTGAGGGGCCTGGCGGCCGGGCTGGCCGGCCGCGACGCGCGGCCCGACGACCCGCGCCTGGCCGTGCAGTGCCTGGGGCTGCGCTTCGCCAATCCGATCGGACTTGCCGCCGGGTTCGACAAGGACGCGGTGGCGCTGACTGCCCTGTCCCGCCTCGGCTTCGGGCTGGTGGAAGCCGGCACGGTCACGCCGCTGCCGCAGGCGGGCAATCCGAGGCCGCGGCTGTTCCGCCTGGACGAGGACCGGGCGGTGATCAACCGGATGGGGTTCAACAATGGCGGCCTCGGCGTCTACCGCGCGAACCTGGCGCGCTACCGGCGCGGCGGCGTGCCCGTGGGCGCCAATGTCGGCATCAACAAGGACGGCGCCGATCCCGAGCGCGACTATCCGGCGCTGATCGGCGCGGTGAAGGACCTGGCCGACTACGTGGTGATCAACGTCTCCTCCCCGAACACGCCCGGGCTGCGCGACCTGCAGGGCGAGGAACGGCTGCGCGCCATCCTGGCCGCGGTCAACGCGGCGGTTCCGGTGCGGCCGCCGCTGCTGGTGAAGGTGGCGCCCGACCTGTCGGAGGCGGGGCTGGAATCGGTGGTGGAGGCCTGCGTGACCGGCGGCGTGCAGGGGCTGATCGTGTCCAACACCACGATCTCGCGGCCCGAGGGGCTGCGCTCGGGCCAGGCGCGCCAGGCCGGGGGCCTGTCGGGGGCGCCGCTGTTCGCGCTGTCGACGCACATGCTGCGGCTGGCGGCGCGACTGGCACGGGGGCGGCTGGTGCTGGTGGGGGTGGGGGGCGTGGCCTCGGGCGCCGCAGCGCTGGCCAAGATCCGGGCAGGGGCCAGCCTGGTGCAGCTCTACACCGGCTTCGCCTATGGCGGGCCGGCGCTGATCGGGCGGATCAAGCGGGAATTGCTGGCAGCACTTGCGGCCGACGGCTTCGCGGACGTGACCGCGGCGATCGGAGCGGACGTGACGTGAGGCATCTGGACGGGTTTGCCGCGCTCGCGGCCGGGTATGACGGGTTCATCCTGGACCTGTGGGGCGTGATCCATGACGGGGTGACGCCCTATCCCGGCGCCGCCGATTGCCTGCGGCGGATCCGCGACGCGGGCAAGCCGGCGGTGCTGCTGTCCAATGCGCCGCGCCGGTCGCACGTGGCGCAGGCGGCGATGCGGGGCATGGGCATTGCCGACGACCTCTATGCCGGCATCCTGACCAGCGGCGAGGCGACCCACCGGATGCTGCGCGACCGCGCCGACCCGTTCTTCGCCGGGCTGGGCCGGCGCGTGTTCCATCTGGGGCCGGAGCGGGATCGCAACGTGATCGAGGGGCTGGGGCTGACACAGGTGGCGGCGCCGGGAGAGGCCGATTTCGTGCTCAACACCGGCCCCGACGACCTCGGCGGGGCGGAACGGGTGGAAGTCTACGAGGACGTGCTGCAGGCCTGCCGCGCCGCCGGCCTGCCGATGGTCTGCGCCAATCCGGACCTGGAGGTGATCCGCGGCGGCACGCGGCTGATCTGTGCCGGGGCGCTGACCGAACGCTACGAGGCGCTGGGCGGCCGGGCGCGCTGGATCGGCAAGCCGGACCCGGCGGTGTACGACGTGGTGATGGGCATGCTCGCCCTGCCGCGCAGCCGGGTGCTGGCGGTGGGCGACGCGCTGCGGACCGACATGGCCGGGGCGAAGGCGGCGGGGATCGACGGCTGCTGGGTGCTCGGCGGCATCCACGGCGAGGAACTGGGCGGCGATCATGGCCGGATCGCGGCCGCGGCTGCCGCTGCGGGGCTTGCGCCGGTGGCATGGGTGCCGGCGTTCGTCTGGTAGGAAGCGAAGTCCCGACCGCCGCGCAGGCCCCTTCCCTATCTCCTTGCCGGCCCCGCATCGAGCAGCGCGAGGTTCTGCTCGGCGAGGTCGGCCGTCGGCGAGTCCGGGGCGAGTTCCACCGCGCGCTGCCAGTCCTCGCGGGCGCCTTCGGCGTCACCCTGGCGCTGGCGCAGGATGCCGCGCTCCAGCAGGGCCTCCGGGTAGTCGCCGTCGATGGCGAGCGCGCGGTCGATGTCGTTCTGGGCTGCGTCGAGCCGGCCGACATGGCGCCAGGCGCCGGCGCGCAGCGTGAGCGTGTCGGTGCGGCGCGGGTCGATCTGCAGCGCGCGGTCGAGGTCGGCGATGGCATCGGCGTAGCGGTCGAGCGCGCTGGCGATGGTGGCGCGCTGGACCAGCAGGTCCTCCTGGTCGGGCAGCAGGTTGAGGGCGGCGGTGGCGGCACCGTAGGCGCGCTCGCCCTGCTCGGCCATCACCCAGGCCTGGCTGGCCTGGCCGAAGATCACGGCACGGGCGGCGGTGGCGGCGGCGCTGGCGCGGGCGAGCGATTCGAGCTGCTCGGCGCCCTCGCCCGGATGGCCGATGGCGATGCGCGACAGGGCCAGGCAATGGGCGGCGCCGTCGCCGCCGCCGTTGCCCTGCCAGCCGAGCGCGAAGGCGCCGGCCGCGGCGGGATCGTCGTCGAGCAAGGCGAGGCACTGCTCGTAGTCGCGGCCCTGGGCGATGCGGGGCGGCACGGGCGGGATGGGCAGGTCCACCGGGTCCGACGGCGGCTCGGCGTCCGGGGCGGCGGTGTGCAGGGCGAACCACAGCGCGCCCGCGATGGCGAGCGCGATCACCGGCGGGGCGACCAGGGAGAGGAGCCGAGCGTTCATCGTCGTCGTGGCCATGGGCGTTGCAGTGTAGTCTCGTGCCGCGTGGGGCGGCAAAGGGCGCGCGATGGAACTGCTGGTGTTCGGCGCCGGGTATTGCGGCGCGGCGGTGGCGCGGGCGGCGGTGGCGGCGGGGCTGGCCGTGACCGCGACGGTGCGTGGGCGGCAGGCGCTGCCGGCCGGCGTGCGGGCGGTGCCGTTCGAGGCGGCGACGGCGGCGCTCGCGGCGGCGACGCACGTGCTGGCCACGGCGCCACCGGGGGAGGCGGGAGACCCGGTGCTGGCCCGCTACGACCTCGCGGCGGCGCCGCTGCTGCGCTGGGCGTGGTATCTGTCCACCCCCGGCGTCTATGGCGACCGCGGCGGCGGCTGGGTGGACGAGACGGCGGCGCCGGCGCCGGGCAGCGCGCGCACGGCCCGGCGGGTGGCGGCGGAGCAGGGCTGGGC
Source organism: Acetobacteraceae bacterium (assembly GCA_044225615.1). Taxonomy (GTDB): domain Bacteria; phylum Pseudomonadota; class Alphaproteobacteria; order Acetobacterales; family Acetobacteraceae; genus CAIYPH01. Next base: position 19,899 of record JBGAIK010000021.1, read on the forward strand.
CGGGCTGGCCGGGCGGGCGGCGGTGGACCTGTTCCGGCTGGCGGGCATCTATGGGCCGGGCCGCTCGGCCTTCGACGACCTGCGGGCGGGCACGGCGCGGCGGGTGGATCGGCCCGGGCATGCATTCGGACGCATCCATCGCGATGACGTGGCCGGCGCGGTGCTGGCGGCGCTGCGGCAGGACCGGCCGCCAGGGGTGCGGGTGCTGCACCTGGCCGACGACGTGCCGGCCGAGAGTGCCGCGGTGGTCGCCGAGGCGGCACGGCTGCTGGGCGTCGCGCCGCCGCCGCTGCTGCCGTTCGACGCGGCCCTGATGGCCATGAGCCCGATGGCGCGCAGCTTCTGGGCCGAGAACCGCCGGGTCGCGTCGGCCGCGACCCAGGCGGCGCTCGGCTATCGCTGGCGCTTTCCCGACTATCGGGCCGGGCTAGCCGCCATCCTGACCGAGGAGAGCGGCGACGGTGCGGCGCAGCAGGGCGATGTCGGAGTCGCGTGACAGCCGGTGGTCGCCGTCCTTGATCAGCGTGACCTCGACATCCTCGCTGGCCACGAGGCGGGCGATGGCCAGCGCCGTCTCCCACGGCACGTCGTCGTCGCGCTGGCCCTGCAGCAGGCGGATCGGGCAGGCGATGGCGATGGGGCCGCCGAGCAGGCGGTGGCTGCGCCCATCCTCGATCAGGGCGCGGGTGATGACGTAGGGATCGCCGTACTGGCTGGGAATCTCCTTGCGGCCGGCGGCCATGAAGGCGGCCTGCTCGGCGGGGGACATGGCGTCCCACATCAGGGTCTCGGTGAAGTCGGGCGCGGCGGCGATGCCGACGATGGCCCGGACCCGCTCCGGCCGGCGCAGCGCAATGAGCAGGCTGATCCAGCCGCCCATCGAGGAGCCGACCAGCAGCAGCGGCCCCACGGTCAGGCGATCGATCAGGAACAGCGCGTCCGCCATCCAGCGGCCGATCGTGCCCTGGTCGAAGGCGCCGCCGGAGGCGCCGTGGCCGGAATAGTCGAGCCGCAGCATCGCCTGGCCGCGGGCCGCGCACATCTCGCGCAGGCCGGTGGCCTTCACGCCCGCCATGTCGCTGTTGAAGCCGGGGAGGAAGACGACGGTCGGGTCGGCGCGGCCTTCGAGCCTGGCCCAGGCAAGGGCGATGCCGTCGCCGCGGTCGGTCGTGCCGGTGGTCTCCATGGGCCGCTTTCCAATCCTGTTGCGCGTGATATAGGCCGCGTCATGGCCTCTTCCGCAACGTCGCCCTATCCGGTGGTGCTCCAGGTGCTGCCGGCGCTCGATGGCGGCGGGGTGGAGCGCGGCACGGTGGAGATCACGGCGGCGATCGCGCAGGCGGGCGGTCGGCCGGTGGTGGCGAGCGCCGGCGGGCGGCTGGTGCCCGCGGTGGAGCGGGCGGGCGGGAAGCACGTGCTGCTGCCGCTGGACAGCAAGAGCCCCTGGCGCATCTGGCGCAACGCGGCGGTGCTGGAAAGGTTGATCGCAGCCGAGCGGGTGGACATCGTGCATGCCCGCTCGCGTGCGCCGGCCTGGTCGGCATGGCTCGCGGCGCGGCGGGCCGGGGTGCGGTTCGTGACCACCTATCACGCGCCGTACGGCGAGGATTTCGCGGGCAAGCGGCGCTACAACGCGGTGATGGCGAAGGGGCGGATCGTGATCGCGATCAGCCATTTCATCGCCCGGCTGGTGGGCGAGCGGCACGGCGTGCCGGCGGCGCGCATCCGGGTGATCCCGCGCGGGGTGGACCCGGCGCTGTTCGATCCGGCGCGGGTGGCGCGGGACCGGATGGTGCGGCTGGCCGGGCAGTGGCGGGTGCCGGACGGGATGCCGACGCTCATGCTGCCGGGGCGGCTGACGCGCTGGAAGGGGCAGACGGTGCTGATCGTGGCGCTGGCGCGGATGCACCGGCTGGATGCGTGCGTGGTGCTGGTGGGCGGGGACCAGGGGCGGGTGAAGTATGCGGCCGAGCTGGTGGCGCTGGCCGAGCGCGGGGGGTTGGCGACCGGGTGCGGCTGGTCGGGCACTGCGACGACATGGCGGCGGCCTACATGCTGTCGGACGTGGTGGTGAGCGCCTCGACCGCGCCGGAGGGATTCGGACGGGTGGTGATCGAGGCGCAGGCGATGGCGCGCGTGGTGGTGGGCAGCGACCATGGCGGCGCGGCGGAGACGATCGAGCACGGGATGACGGGGTTCAAGGTGCCGCCGGATGACGCGGAGGCGCTTGCCCGGGCGCTGGATGCGGCGCTGGACATGTCGGAGGCCGATCGGGCGGCGATGGGCGCGGCGGCGCGGGCGGCGGTGAGCGCGCGCTACACGGTCGCGGCGATGCAGGCGGCGACGATCGACGTGTACAGGGAGGTGCTGGGGTGAGGCGGGTCCTGGTGATCCGCCTGGGCGCGTTCGGGGATTTCGTGCAGTCCTTCGGGCCGTTCGCGGCAATCCGCGCGGCGCATCCCGGGGACGAGATCACGCTGCTGACCACCGCGCCCTTCGCCGCGCTGGGGCGGGCGGCACCGTGGTTCGACCGGGTGGAGGTGGATGCGCGGCCGGGGTGGTGGAACATCCCCGGGCTGCTGCGGCTGCGGCGGCAGTTGCGGGGGTTCGACCTGGTCTATGATCTTCAGACCTCGGGGCGGTCGTCGCGCTACTTCGTGCTTGCGGGCCGGCCGCCCTGGTCCGGGATCGCGACGGGGTGCTCGCTGCCGCACGACAACGCGAAGCGCAACGACATGCACTCGCGGGAGCGGCAGATCGACCAGCTTCGGCGGGCCGGTATTGCCGGGTTCCCGGACCCCGAGCTGGATTGGCTGCCCCCGACCGCGCAGGCGCTGCCGTCGCGCTACGCGTTGCTGGCGCCCGGGGCGGCGGCGCACCGGCCTGGAAAGCGCTGGCCGCCGGAACAGTACGGGCTGCTGGGACGAATGCTGGTGGATCGCGGCGTGACGCCGGTGGTGATCGGGGTGAAGGCGGAGGCCGACCTCGCAGAGATCGTAAGACTGTTCTGCCCGGACGCGGTGGACCTGACGGGCCGGACGTCGCTCGGCGAGGTTTTCGCGCTCGCCCGGGGCGCCAGGGTGGCGGTGGGCAACGATACCGGGCCGATGCACCTGGCCGCACTGTCAGGCACGCCCTGCGTGGTGCTGTTCGGGCCCGAGAGCGACCCGGCGCTGACCGCGCCGCGCGGGCCGAAGGGCGAGTGGCTGACCATCGTGCGGGTGGACGACCTCAACCAGCTCCAGGCGGACGATGTGTTCGGCCGGGTGGAGGCGGTGATGCGGCGCTGACCGTCGCAGCGGCCGACGGGGGTCGGGATGGCATAAGCCACGATGAGGCGGTGCCGTTCCGGATCACGGGCGAACGACACGCCGTTCCATCTGTTCAGGGATTGAAGGAAGCGGAGGGCCTCCAGCGGCCAAAGGCCATTGGCCTTTGGAAACCATTTTTGCTGACGGCTGGATCACGGGCCTTCGGCGATTGGCACGACCGTGGGGGTTTGCGCCTGGCCTGGCTTGCCTGCCGGGTGCGGTGGCGTTGTTTCGGCCAAGAAGGAGCAACTGTTTCGGCCAATCACCGAAGGCCGGTGACGCAGCCGTCAGCACGAACGGGTTCCAAGGGCCTCTCGGCCCTTGGCCGCCGGAGGCCTCTTGCCTAAAGCCCCGCCTGCGTCACGAACTTCGTGTTCAGATACGCCTCGATCGCCTCGAGCCCGCCCTCCGAGCCATAGCCGCTGTCCTTGATGCCGCCGAACGGCACTTCCGGCAGCGCGAGGCCGAGGTGGTTGATGGTCATCATGCCGCTCTCCACCTGGGCCGCCAGCGCGGTGGCGGTCTTGGTCGAGCGGGTCCAGGCATAGGAGGCCAGGCCGTAGGGCAGGCGGTTGGCTTCCTCCACCACGTCGTCGAGGCCCTTGAAGGGCACCATCAGGGCGAGCGGGCCGAACGGCTCCTCGTTCATGACGCGCATGTCGCGGTTGAGGTCGGTCAGCACCGTGGGCTCGAAGAAATTGCCCTTGTTGCCGATGCGCTTGCCGCCGGTGCGGATGGTGGCGCCTTTCTGCACCGCGTCGCTGATCATGCCTTCCATGGCCGGGATGCGGCGCGGGTTGGCCAGCGGGCCCATGGTGGTGGTGGGGTCCATGCCGTCGCCGACCTTCACCTTCTCGGCGAGGGCCACGAACTTGCCGACGAAGTTCTCGTAGACGCTTTCCTGCACCAGGAAGCGGGTGGGGGAGACGCAGACCTGGCCGGCGTTGCGGAACTTGGCGGCGGCCATGGTGCGGCTGGCGAGGTCGATGTCGGCGTCGTCGAAGATGATGGCCGGGGCGTGGCCGCCGAGCTCCATCGTGACGCGCTTCATGTGCAGGCCGGCGAGCGCGGCCAGCTGCTTGCCGACGGCGGTGGAGCCGGTGAAGCTGATCTTCTTGATGGTCGGGTGCGGGATCAGGTACTCGCTGATCTCGGACGGGATGCCGTAGACGAGGTTGATCACGCCGGCCGGCACGCCGGCATCGGCGTAGCAGCGCACCAGCTCGGCGCAGGAGGCCGGGGTCTCCTCGGGTCCCTTGAGGATCACCGAGCAGCCGGCGGCCAGCGCCGCGCTGATCTTGCGGACGGCCTGGTTGATCGGGAAGTTCCACGGGGTGAAGGCGGCGACCGGGCCCACCGGCTCCTTGATGACGAGCTGGTAGACGCCCTCGGCGCGGGCCGGGATCACCCGGCCGTAGGCGCGGCGGGCTTCCTCGGCGAACCATTCGATGACGTCGGCCGCGGCGGCGGTTTCCATCTTGGCCTCGGGCAGCGGCTTGCCCTGCTCCTGCGTCATCAGCGGCGCGATCATGTCGATGCGCTCACGGATCAGGCCGGCGGCCTTGCGCATGACCTTGCTGCGCTCGTAGGCGGAGACCTTCTTCCAGACGGCGAAGCCGCGCTCTGCGGCTTCAAGCGCGCGGTCGAGATCGGCGCGTTCGGCATGGGCGAGCTTGCCGAGCGGCTCGCCGGTGGCAGGATTCAGCACGGTGAGGGTGCGGCCAGCGGCGGCAGGGCCCCAGCTGCCATCGATGAACAGGGAGACGTCGGCGTACATGGCGAAATCCTTGGCTGTGGCGACGAGCGCTATATCCAGGCGCGATGGACGCATCTTAGCCCCCGGACCCGCCACGGTCGAGACGGGTTCGGCCTTGGCGCGGCAGCGCCAGCCCGGCACCGTGTGCGCGGAGCGCGTGGGCGAAAATCATGACACTTTCGGTTACGCGCTGTTGCGTCGCAGCAGGGATTGAGTCAGCGTCCGCTCGGCTGAATGCCGATAAAAAGGGAGACTGGCATGACCTCACTTCCCGCGCGCCTGAAGCGCGCCGGACGCCTGGCGCTCGCCGCCGGCGCCGCGATGCTGATCACGGGGGCCGCCGCACAGGCGCAGCTCGCTCCGCCGCCCGGCCCGACGGTGGAGGCGATCAAGAAGCGCGGCGTGCTGAACTGCGGCATCGACACCGGCGTGCCGGGCTTCGCGTTCCAGGACAACAAGGGCGTCTGGCACGGGCTGGACATCGACTATTGCCGCGCCATCGCCGCCGCCGTGCTCGGCGATCCCGACAAGATCAAATACACCGGCACCACCGCCGCCGCCCGGTTCACCGTGCTGCAGTCGGGCGAGATCGACGTGCTGATCCGCGACAGCACGCTGACCTTCACACGCTCCACCGTGCTCGGGCTCGACGAGGTGGCGATCAACCTCTACGCCGGCCAGGGCTTCCTGGTGCGCAAGAGCGTGGGCGTGAGCAAGGCGGCCGAGCTGCAGGGCGCCACGATCTGCACCGTCACCGGCGCCACGCTGGAGCTGAACATCGCCGATTTCGCCCGCTCCACCGGCGCCAAGATCGGCACCCTGCTGTTCGAGAAGGCCGAGGAGGCGGTGGCCGCCATGGAGGCCGGGCGCTGCGACGGCTACACCGACGACACCGGCTCGCTCGCCGGCATGCGCTCCACCCTGAAGAGCCCCGACGAGTGGATGGTGCTGCCGGAGCTGATCAGCAAGGAGCCGCTGGGGATCCATGCCCGCTCGGGCGACCCGCGGTGGCAGAAGATCCTGTTCTGGCTCGACAACGCGCTGAAGAGCGCCGAGGAGTTCGGCGTGACGCAGGCCAATGTCGATCAGATGAAGTCGAGCAAGGACCCCTTCATCCTGCGCCTGCTGGGCGTGGAGGGCGACACCGGCAAGGCGCTGGGGCTGGACGAGGCCTGGGCCTATCGCGCGATCAAGGTGTCCGGCAACTACGGCGAGATCTACGACCGCCATTTCGGGCCGAAGGCGCTGAACCTGCCGCGCGGGCTGAACAACCTGTACACCAAGGGCGGGCTGCACTATCCGCTGCCGATCCGCTGAGCTGAAGCCGGGGCCGGCGCCTTGACGACGAAACAGAAGGCGCTGGCCTGGCAGGCGCTGACCGTGGCCGCGGTCGGCGCCGTGCTCTGGTTCTTTGCCCACAACGTGGCCGTCAACCTCGCCGTGCGCGGCATGGCGGTCAGCTTCGACTTCCTGGGGACACGGGCCAATTTCGACATTCCCTTCCGGCTGGTGGAATGGGATGCGAGCTTTTCCTACGGCCATGCGCTGTGGGTGTCGGGCGTGAACACGCTGTTCGCCGCGGCGCTGTCGATCGTGGTGGCCTCCGCGCTGGGGCTGACGCTGGCGCTGATGCGGCTGTCGGGCAACCCGCTCGCCGCCTGGACCGCGCGCGGCATCGTCGAGCTGGTGCGCAACACGCCGCAGCTGGTGCAGATCGTGTTCATGTATTTCGCCGTGCTGCAGGCGCTGCCGGCCATGCGGCAGAGCGTGACGATCGGCGCCTCCATCTTCCTCAACGTGCGCGGGCTGTACATTCCCGCCGCCTCGGGCGAGGCCTGGGACTGGATCGTCCGCGGCACGATCGCCGTGGTGGTGCTGGCCGCGCTGCTGTGGCGGCGGATCGGCATGCAGATCCCCCGCCTGCTGGTGCTGCCGCCGGTGCTGATCCTGGGCGTGCTGGCAGCCGGGTTCACCGCCCACTGGGATGCGCCGGCGCTCAAGGGCTTCAACTTCCAGGGCGGGGTGCGCGTGCCGCCCGAGGTGCTGGCGCTCGTGCTCGGCGTGTCGGTCTACACCAGCGCCTTCATCGCCGAGAACGTCCGCGCCGCGATCCTGGGCATCCACAGGGGCCAGACCGAGGCGGCCCGCTCGCTCGGCCTGCATGCCGGGCAGACCATGGCGCTGGTGATCCTGCCGCAGGCAATGCGGCTGCTGATCCCGCCGCTGACCAGCCAGTACCTGAACATCATCAAGTCCACCACGCTCGGCGCCGCCATCGCCTATCCCGAGATCCTGCAGATCATGGCGCGCACGGTGCTGAACCAGTCGGGCCGGGCGATCGAGGTGATGACCATCGTGCTGGGCGTGTTCCTGGCCGTGAACCTGCTGGCCTCGGCGGCGATGAACGCCTGGAACCGGCGCCTCGCCCTGCAAGGCCGCTGAACGGTGGCCGTGCTCCGCGCCCTGTTCGGAACCTGGCCGAACGCCATCATCACCCTGCTGATGGTGGCGCTGTTCTGGCTGGTGGTTCCGCCCTTCCTGGGCTGGGCCTTCGGCCACGCGGTATGGGACGCGGCGAACCGCGGCGCCTGCCGGGCTGCCGACAGCGGCGCCTGCTGGGCCTTCATCAAGGCGCGCTTCGCGCTGTTCTTCTACGGCACCTACCCGGAGCCGGAGCGGTGGCGGGTGCATCTCGGCCTCGCTCTGCTCGCCGTCTTCGGCGTGGGCGCCCTGTTCGGCCATCGCCGCCGCTTCTGGTGGCTGCTGGGGCTGATGGTGCTGGTGCCGGTGGCCGACGCGATCCTGCTGGTGGGCGGCATGTTCGGCCTGCCGCTGGTGCCGACCAACCGCTGGGGCGGGCTGATGCTGAACGTGGTGATCAGCTTCGTCGCCCTCGGCGGCAGCATCCCGATCGGCATCGCGCTCGCCTTCGGCCGGCAGTCGGGCTGGCCGGTGATAAGCTGGCTCAGCGTGGCGATGATCGAGTTCTGGCGCGGCGTGCCGCTGCTCGCGGTGCTGTTCATGGGCCTGGTGCTGCTGCCGCTGTTCCTGCCCAACGGGGTGACGGTGGACAATCTGGTCCGCGCCCTGATCGTGATGACGCTGTTCACCGGCGCCTACATGGCGGAGACCATCCGCGGCGGCCTGCAAGGCGTGGCACCGGGCCAGGGCGAGGCGGCCCGCGCGCTCGGCATGGGCGAGACCCAGGTGAGCCTGCTGGTGGTGCTGCCGCAGGCTTTGCGGCTCGCGATCCCCGGGATCATCAACATCGCGGTGGACCTGTTCAAGGACACCACGCTGGTGTCCATCGTCGGGCTGTTCGACCTGATGGGGGTGGTCAACCAGTCCCTGAAGGACACCGCGTGGACCGGCCTCGCCTCGGAGGGCTACACGTTCGCCGCCGTGGTGTTCTTCTTCGCCTGCCTGGTCATCTCGCTGGGCGGCTCGGTGCTGGAACGGCATTTCGCGACGGCGCCGGGGACGACGAAGCACTGAGGGTGGCGCGGGAAAGCGGCCTCAGGCTCCGGCCTGCCGGAAGCCGCCTGCCGTCGCCGTGAACATCGCCGGCCGGGTGCCGGCCCTGGCCTTCATGCCGATCATGGCCACGGGCGCCAGCGCCGCCAGCACGATGGCGCAGGCGGCGACCGCGCCGTCCTCGTAGGTGCCGCGGGCGGCCTCCCCATAGATATGGGTTGCGAGGGTTTCCACGTTGAGCGGGCGCATGAGCAGGGTGGCGGGCAGTTCCTTCATGCATTCGATGAAGACGAGCACCGATGCCGCGGCGAGCGAGGGCCGGAGCTGCGGAAGATGGATGCGCCGGGCGAGCGCCAACGGACCGGCGCCGAAACTGCGCGCGGTATCGTCGGCCTCGGCCGGGATGCGGGCATAGCCGGATTCGAAGGCGCCGACCGGGATGGCGAGGAAGCGGACCAGATAGGCGAGCATCAGCGCGGCGGCGGTGCCGGAGAGGCCGAGCGGGCCGAGCACCGCCAACATGCCGACCGCGAGCACGGTGCCGGGCAGGGCATAGCCGACGGTGGCGGCGCGCAGTCCGACGGTTGCGAGCATGCCGCCGGCATGGCGGCGGGCGAAGGCGAGCAGGAAGCCGGCGGCCAGCGTCAGCGCGGCGGCGGGCAGGGCGAGGCGCGCGCTGTTCCAGAGCCAGACGGGCAGATCGCCCGGCAGGCCGAACTCCGCGATGCGCAGCGCCGCGGCGATCGCGAGATGGAGCGCGGGCAGGGCGAAGCCGATGGCGACGGGCAGGACGCAGGCGAGCCCGGCGGCCGGGCCGCACCAGCCGCGGCAGGGGCGGCGGACCGGCAGGCCGGTTTCGGTTTCGGCCCGGTCGCGGCGCAGGGCGAAATGCCGCTCCAGGCCGACCAGCGCCGCGACGCCGGCCAGCGTGGCGAGCGCGATCTGTGCGGCGCCCTCGATCGAGCCGCGGGTGACCCAGGTGTCGTAGACGGCGACGGTGAGCGTGCGCACGCCGAGGAACTCGGAGGCGCCGATGTCGCCGAGCGTCTCCATCATCGCCAGCCCGGTTCCGGCGGCGATCGCGGGCCGGGCGAGCGGCAGGGCGACGCGGGCGAACAGGCGCGGGCCGGCGGCGCCGAGGCTGCGCGCCGCCTCCACGGCGGGCGCGGCGCGCATCAGGAAGGCGGCGCGGGCATTCATGTAGACATAGGGATAGAGCACGGTGCCGAGCAGCAGGATGGCCCCGGGAAGCGAGCGGATGTCGGGCAGCACCGGGCCGGGCGGCAGGCTGAGCAGGGCGCGCAGGGCCGTCTGCACCGGACCCACCGGGTGAAGCAGGTCGGCATAGGCGAAGGCGACGATGTAGGTGGGCATCGCGAGCGGCAGCAGCAGCATCCATTCCAGCGTGGCGCGGCCGGCGAAGTCGCGCGTCGCCACGAGCCAGGCGGCCGCCACGCCGATGCTGCCCGCCAGCGCACCGACGCCCAGCATCAGCAGCAGCGTCTGCCGCAACGCATCCGGCAGGACATGGGCGGCGAGATGCGGCCACAGCCCATCCGAACCATTCATGGCGAACGCCACGAGCCCCGCCACGGGCGCGAGGACGAGGAGCGTGATCGCGGCGACGGCGACGCGGATGCCAAGCCCGGGAACGTCTGGCCATTGGCGGGCCGGGCGAGGGTGCCGCCCCGGCCCCGGCGGAGGCTGCGCGCCGTTGCTGCGCGTCACGGCACGCGCCGATCCTTCGCCGTCGGCCGGGCGCGGGATCGGGCCGCGATGCCGGCCGGCGCGATATCCCGGCCTTCCTTGCCGGCGGTCAGCCATTCCGGGCGCTTGCGATCAGCGGTCGAAGCCGGTGCGGTCCACCATCAGGCTGGCTTCGGCGCGTTCGGCGGCGACGCGGGTGATCGGGGTGGTGTCAACCTTCAGCGTGCCGAGCCCGGCGATGATCGGGTGCAGGGCGACGCCGGCGCGGACGGGATACTCGAAGTTGACTTCGGCATAGGTCTTCTGCGCCGCCGGGGTCAGCAGGTATTCGATCAGCCTGGCGGCGTTGGCGCGGTTGGGCGCGTTCCTGGCGATCGCGGCACCGGAGACGTTCACGTGGGTGCCGGCGCCGTCCCTGAAGGTGGGGAGGATGACGCGCACCGCCTCGCCCCAGCGCTTCTGCTCGGCGCCGCCGGCACCGGACAGCATCAGGCCCATGTAGTAGGTGTTGGACAGCCCGATGTCGCAGATGCCGGCCAGGATGTCCTTGGCCACCTCGCGATCGCCGCCGGCGGGCTTGCGCGCCAGGTTCTGCTTCACGCCGGCGATGTAGGCCTCGGTGGCAGGGGCGCCCGACTTGGCGATCATCGCGGCGAACAGCGCGGTGTTGTAGGGATGGTTGCCGCTGCGCAGGCAGACCTTGCCGCGGAAGCGCGGGGTGGCGAGGTCCTCGTAGGTGAGGCTGGTGTCGCTCACCCGATCCTTCGAGACGAGGAAGGCGCGGCCACGCATGGAGAGCACGATCCACGCGCCGTCGGGGTCGCGCAGCGCGGCCGGCACCAGCGCCTCCGCCTCCGGCAAGGCGAGCTTCTGGGTCAGGCCCTTGCGGGAGAGGTCCACCAGGCCGCCGATATCCACCGTCATCAGCACATCGGCGGGGGAATTGGCGCCCTCGGTCTGCACGCGCTCGGCCAGGCCCGCATTCACGAACACGGCATTGACCTTGATGCCGGAGGCCGCGGTGAACCCGTCGAGCAGGGGCTTGATCAGGCCAGGCTCGCGCGTGGTGTAGAGGTTGACCTCCTGCGCGGCCAGGGCGGGAGCAGCCGCCAGCATGGCGGCGGCGAACAGGGCGAGACGGCGGCGCATTGCGGACTCCGAGGACATGCAACTGCGAGGTATTTGCAAATAGGTTCGGCGCGCAATCCGGGG
>JBGAIK010000022.1:0-31365 GCA_044225615.1 Acetobacteraceae bacterium
ACGTCGTTCGCCATCTCGTGCCAGTTCAGGATCCTCAACGGATAGGCGCGCGCCTCCCCGCCCAGGAACACCCCGAACACCCGGTCATCCGGGTTCAGCCACCCGGCCTCCTCCGCCGCCACCGTCCGCGGCGAATCGAGCGCCGGAATGCCATCCACCTTCACCCCGCCCCAGACGATCTCCTCCACCCGGATCGCAAGCTTCACCCCCGGCCGGAAGAACCGCCCGAACGCCGGATCAAGCCCGCCCAGCAGGTCCGACAGCAGCTGCTCGTACCCGCCATACGGTGCGTTCTCCGGATGCTCCTCCTGCCATTCCATCCAGTCGAGAAACCGGTCTCCCGGCTGCGCCCCGGTGATCGCCTCCAGCGTCTCCACCAGCGCATCGCCCTCGTCGGTCCAGAACAGCATCTGGATCAGCGGCGCCACCGAGCCGGGCGCACGCAACCGCTCCAGCGTGGCCAACGCCGCGGCCACCCCGTCCGGCTCGCCATCCAGTATTGCCCGGATCGCCCGCTCGATCGCACCGTCATCCCCGGCAGCCCGTGCCGCCGACGCTACAAGCAGCAGCAGCAGGGCCCGCCGGTAAAGCATGCGTCTCCGCCGATCAGGCCCCGGCCTCGGTCAGCGCCTGGTCGAGATCGGCAAGGATGTCGTCGATATGCTCGATCCCGATCGACAGCCGGACATAGCCCGGCGACACGCCGGTCGCCGCCTGCTCTTCCTGGTTCAACTGCGAATGGGTGGTGCTCGCCGGATGGATCGCCAGGCTCCGCGCATCGCCGATATTCGCCACGTGGTAGAACATCTTCAGGCTGTCGATGAATTTCCGCCCGGCCTCCATGCCACCCTTGAGCTCGAACCCGCACAGCCCCCCCATGCCGCGTGAGAGGTACTTGGCCGTCCATTCCGCATCCTTGCCGGTCAACGTCGACGGATGGATCACCCGGGTGATGCCTGGCCGCCCCTGCAGATACTTGGCCACGGCCAGCCCGTTCTCGCAGTGCGCCTTCATCCGCAGTGCAAGAGTCTCGAGCCCCTGGATGAACAGGAACGCGTTGAACGGCGACATCGCCGCACCCAGGTCGCGCAGCAGGGTCACCCGCATCTTGATGATATAGGCAACCGGCCCCAGCCCCTTCACCGCCTGCGACCACACCGCCCCATGGTATGAAGGGTCCGGGGTGTTCAGCGCCGGCTGCCGCTCGGCATGTGCCTCCCAGTCGAAATTGCCAGCATCGACAACGATCCCGCCGATCGATGTCCCATGCCCGCCGATGTATTTCGTCGTCGAGTGCATCACCACCGCCGCCCCATGGTCGATCGGCCGCACCAGCAACGGTGCCGCGGTGTTGTCCATGATCAGCGGAATGCCCTGCGCCCGCCCGATCGCCGCCACCTCGGCAATCGGAAACACCCGCAGCTTCGGGTTCGGCAGCGTCTCCGCGTAATAGGCCCGCGTCTTCGCATCCGTCGCGTTCGCGAACGCTTCGGGGTTGCCCGGGTCCACGAACCGGGCTTCGATCCCCTGGTCCTTGAGCGTATTGGCGAACAGGTTCCAGGTACCACCGTAAAGGTCGGTGGAGGCCACGATATTGTCCCCCGCCCGCGCCAGGTTCTGCACCGAAAAGGCCGAGGCCGCCTGGCCCGAGGCCAGCGCCAGCGCCGCGACCCCTCCCTCCAGCGCCGCCACCCGCTGCTCCAGCACGTCCGTCGTCGGGTTCATCAGCCGGGTATAGACGTTGCCGAGTTCCTTGAGCGCGAACAGGTTCGCCGCATGCTCGGTGCTGTTGAACTGGTAGGAGGTGGTTTGATAGATCGGCACCGCCACCGCCGTGGTCGACGCGTCGCGCCGCCAGCCGGCATGAAGGGCAATCGTCTCGGGATGCTTGCTGTGCATTCAGTCCTCCTCTGTTATGGTGCTTCAATCTTTGTCGACGTCATCCGGCAACAGACAATCCAGTTACACGCACTCACGACGTAGAAAGCCCGAGCCATGGCCATTGTCGACATCACCACCGGCCAGACCTACGCCACCGTCTCGGCAGCCATTCTGGCCTCGAATCCAGGCGACGTCATCCAGCTTTCCGCCGGCACCTACAGCGAGGATTTCCCGGCCATCAACCACGACCTGACCATCCAGGGCGTGGGTGGATTGGCCCGCCTTACGCCCGCTCTTGCCGTCAATCCCCAGCCCGGCGACCCGGTCTACCAGATGCCCAGCAACGGCCAAGGCATCCTGGTCACCCGCGGCGCCGTCACCCTCGATCACCTCGAACTCACCGGCGCCATTGTCCCCGACGGCAACGGGGCCGGCGTCCGCTACGAGACCGGCACGCTCACCATCACCAACTCCTGGCTCCACGGCAACCAGAACGGCCTGCTCGCCAATGGCAACCCGGGCGCGAACATCACTGTCGACCGCTCGGAGTTCAGCAACAACGGCGCGGGCGACGGCTTCACGCACAACCTCTATGTCGGCCAGATCGGCACGCTGACCGTCACCAATTCCTATTTCCACGATGCCCAGGGGGGCCACGAGATCAAGAGCCGTGCCGAAACCACCATCATCGCCGACACCCGGATCCAGGACCAGCAGGGCAACGCCAGCTACTCGGTGGACCTTCCCAACGGCGGCATCGGACTGATCACAAACACGGTCATCGAGAAGGGAGCCAACGCACCGAACTGGTTCGTCGTCCACTACGGCGGCGAGAGCCTGCTGGCCGAAGGTTCGATGCTGACCATCGGCGGCGTCACCGTGGTCTACAACAGCCCGGACACCGACCCGCTCCAATCCTTCATATTCGCCCAGACCACGCTCGCCTCCGGCGATCTGCCACCGATCGCGGTCGCCGACTCCACCTTCTACGGCCTGACCCAGCCGCAGTTGCTCCTGAGCCCCGACCTGCTCCAGCCCCAAGGCGCAGATGCCGGCGGCAACCAGTTCCTCGCCCGGTCCGACCAGCCCGCGCTCGACACTTCCCACCCCTGGGACGTCCCGGCCCCCGCCGCCCCTTTTCTCCCGGCCCTCCTCGCCTGCGCCCTGGTGCTCCGCCGCTTCCGCCGCTTCCGCCGCGCCTGAAGGCCAGCCGGCACGGGCGTCAACCTGCGTCGCTTTACAAATTATAATTTATTATCTACCTTCGCCGCATGGTGTCCACGCCGCCTGATGCCCCGCGCCCGCTCGGTGAAACCGTCGCCGAGGCCGTGCGCCAGCGGATCCTCGATTCCGTCCTGTTCGGCGACCTCGCCACCCCCGCCCGCCTCTATCCGGATGATCTCGCCACCCGCTTCGGGGTCTCCATCACCCCCATCCGCGAGGCCCTGGCCCGCCTCGCCGCCGACGGCTTCATCGAGGCCGTGCCCCGCCGCGGCTACCACGTCCGCACACCTTCACCCGACCATGTGGCCGAGCTCTGGTCCGTCCGCCTTGCCCTCGAGCTCATGGCCGGCGAGCTGACCCTCCGCCGCCTGCCCGACCCGCAATCCCGCACCACAGCGCTGGCCTCGCTTCACGCCATCCACGCCCGGCTCGCCCGCAGTGCCGACCTGTCCCACCGCGACCACGTCGCGCTGAACGGCCAGTTCCACGACACCCTGGTCCGCCTCGCCGGCAACGCGCTGCTGGAGGAAACCTATCGCGGCATCCGCGTCCGCCTTTTCGTCGCCTGGGTCCAGCGCGGTTCCCCCGCCTGGCGCGGGCGCCTCGAAGCCGAACAGGCAGAGCACCAGGCCATCCTCGACGCGCTCGACGCCGGCGACTTCCCCGCGCTCGACGGTGCCATCCGCCGCCATCTCGCCCGATCGCTCGGCGACGCCGTCGCCGACGCAAAAACCAGCAATCAGGAGGAACCCAATGAAGCTTCTCGCCGCCGCAGCCCTGGCCGCGTCCCTGCTGTCGGGCTCGGCCAGCGCGCAGACGATCCGCATGTGGACCTTCCTGAACCCCGCCGGCACCACCCCGCGCGAGGTCGCGCTCGCTGAGATCGTGGCGAAGTTCGAGGCCGCGAATCCCGGGATCAAGATCGCCGTCGAGCCGCAGGTCTGGGACCAGATGTCGCCCAAGTTCCTCGCCGCCGCCCGTGCCGGCAACGCGCCCGACGTCACCTGGGTCGTCACCGACCTGCTCGGCCAGGCGATGCGCTCGGGCGAGCTCGCCGATCTCGGGCCGCAATTCATGGACAAGTGGTCCGCCGCCCAGCGTGACGGCCGCAAGGATGCCTACTGGGATGCCTGCAACGAAGGTGGCAAGCAGTACTGCCTCGTGCTCTCCCGCAACTATATCGGCGTGCTCTACCGCCGCGACCTGATGGCCGCCGCCGGCATCGACCCCGCCAGCCTCACCACCTGGCCCGCCTTCATCGAGGCGGCGAAGAAGCTCACCGTGCGCGACGCATCGGGCAACGTCACCCGCTGGGGCTTCGGCCAGGCCTTCTCCGAGGCGCAGGCCGATCCGCAGATGATGATCCCGGTCATGCTCGCCCGCCAGGGCAAGCTGTTCGAGCCCGACAACCGCGCCGCCTTCGCCACACCGGCCGGCATCGCCGCGCTGACGCTGCAGACCTCGATGGTCACCGAGCACAAGGTGACCCCGCCCGATGCCGTGGGCTGGACGGTGGACGACGCCTACGAGGCCTTCGCCTCCGGCCGTGCGGCGATGATCGAGGGCGCCTCGGTCCGCGTCTCGACCATGCAGGGCAAGCTCGGACCCGACAAGGTTGGCCTGCTGCTGTGGCCCGGCGATGCCGGCAAGGCCCATTCCCCGGCCATGACCGCGGGCTGGGCCGTCGCCATGTGGTCCAAGGGCAAGAACCAGCCCGCCGCCGCGAAATGGGTTGAGTTCCTGACCGGCCCCGAGGCCGACGCGATCTGGACCCAGAGGGCCGGCCAGCTCCCGGCCACGCCCGAGGGCAAGGCTGCCAGCGCCGCCTATCTCGCCAAGCCCGAAAACCAGTACCTGACCGTCGCCGCCGACGGCGTGAAGAACTTCGGCTGGATCGTGCCCACCAGCCTCTCGGTGGCCGGCTTCCGCCAGGTGCTGAACAAGGCGGCGCAGGAGGTGCTGACCGGCAAGGCGACGCCGGAGGCGGCGCTGAAGGCGGCCGAGGCCACGTTCAACCGCACCAACAAGGTCCAGTAGCCGCATGCGCATCCGCAGCGTCGAGGCGATCGCCCTCGAAGCCAGCTTCGCCTCGGTCTTCGGCGGCGCCGACAAGGTGCCGCCGGCGCTGCTGGTGCCGGCCGCGCACTTCCAGCGCATTCCGCGCCGCGGCCAGGTCTCCACCCTGGTCCGGATCACGGCGGAGGATGGCGCGGTGGGCTGGGGTGAAGCGTTCGGCCTGCCCACCCCGCTCGCCGCCACCGCCATCGTGCGCGAGGTGATCGCCCCGGTGCTGACCGGCGCGGAACTCGACGACCCCGCCGCGATGCTGGCCGACGTGCGCGCCTATTTCATCTCCATGGGCCATGTCGGCGGCCCGGCGATGGAGGCGCTGAGCGGCGTCGACATCGCGCTGTGGGACCTGCGCGCCCGACGCGCCGGCCACCCCCTGGCCACCCATCTCGGCGCCGCCCCCGGCCCGGTGCCCACCTATGCCAGCCCGGTCGGCTTCCAGCCCACGGTGGCGGAAAGTGCCGCCATGGCCCGTGCCCTGCTCGATGCCGGCTTCCGCGCGCTGAAGATCAAGGTCGGCCGCGGCGTCGCCACCGACGCCGCCCACGTCGCCGCCGTCCGCGCCGAGGCCGGCCCCGACATCAAGCTGATGGTGGACGCAAATTGCGGCTACGACGTCCCCACCGCCATCGCCGCGGCGAAGGAATTCCATGCCAGCGGCGTGCTCTGGCTGGAGGAGCCGGTCCGCCCCGACGACACGGCTGGCCTCGCCGCCATCCGCCGTGCCTCGCCCATCCCCGTCGCCGGCGGCGAGAACGAGTTCACCGCCGAGGCCTGCGAACGCCTGATCATGGCCGGCGCGCTCGACATCGTGCAGCCCAATATCTGCCGCATCGGCGGCGTCTCCGGCCTGCTCCGCGTCGGCGCCATGTGCGCGAAGCGTGGCGTGCGTCTGGCCCC
Organism: Acetobacteraceae bacterium; assembly: GCA_044225615.1. Lineage (GTDB taxonomy): Bacteria > Pseudomonadota > Alphaproteobacteria > Acetobacterales > Acetobacteraceae > CAIYPH01. Next base: position 6,076 of record JBGAIK010000022.1, read on the forward strand.
GCACGGCGTCGGCAGCTCCATCGGCGTCGCCGCCGCTCTGCATGCCTGCCGCGCCGCCGAGGCGCTGCTGATGTACGAGGCCAACCGCCTGCTCAACCCGCTGCGTGACAAGCTCGGCCTGCATCCGTCCGAAATGTCCGGCCCCGACCTCGTCGCCCGCGACCTGCCCGGGCATGGCGGAGAACCCGATCCCGCGCGGCTCGCGGAGTGGCGGCGCGATGCCTAGGCTGGCGCTGGCGGCCTATATCGGGCCGAGCGTGCTGATGCTCGGCGGGATGCTGATCTCGCCGGTGATCTACGCGCTGTGGTTCAGCCTGCAGGAGATCGAATACGGCGCCCCGGTCGGCTTTGGCGGGCTGGCGAACTATGCCACCCTGCTCGACGATGCCGCGCTCGTGCCGATGCTCGGCCGCAGCGCGGTGTTCACGCTGGCGACCGTCGTGCTCGCCGTGGTCGTGGCCCTGGCGCTCGCGGTGTGGATCGACCGGCTGCGCGGCCGCCTCGCCTTCGTCGCACAGTTGCTCGCCATCCTGCCCTGGATCATCTCGGCCGTGGTCGCGACCCTGCTGTTCCGCTGGGTGTTCGTGCACGATCTGGGCCTCGGCTTCGCCACCCTGCGCGGCCTCGGCGTGCAGCCCTCCCAGCCGCTCAACTCGCCCACCGGCGCCATGGTGCTGCTGGTGGTGGTCTCGGCCTGGAAGCGCATCGGCTATGCCGTGGTCGTGCTGCTCGCCGGGCTGAAGGCGATCGGACCGGAGCTGGCCGAGGCGGCGCGCATCGACGGCGCCGGGCCGTGGCAGATGTTCCTGCGCATCACCCTGCCGCTGCTGCGCGGCCCGCTGATCCTGGTCACCATCGTGCTGACGCTGTCCTGCCTGAACACGGTGGAGACCCCGCTGGTGCTGACCGGCGGCGGCCCGGCCGGGGCCACGCGGGTGCTGCCGGTCGAAATCTACGAGCGTGCCTTCGTCAATTTTGACATCGGCGGCGCCACCACGCTGGCGCTGGCCGCCTTCGCCCTGAACCTGCTGCTCGTGCTGTCCTACGTCCGCCTGGCACGGCTCCATGTCTAGGCGAAAGGGGCCCTTGGCGGTCACCATGCTCGCCCTCACCGGGCTGCTGGTCTTGAACGTGCTGCCCCTGCTCTGGGGCGTGCTGACGTCATTCAAGCAGGGCGCCGACATACTGAGCTACCCGCCGGTGGTGACCTTTGCGCCGACCTTCGCCCACTACGCCCGTGTGCTGCAGGAGGGGTTCGGCCGCAACCTGCTGGTCAGCCTGCTCGACACGCTGGCCGCCGTGGCGCTGACCCTCGCCGTGGCCGTGCCCGGCGCCTACGCCTTCGACCGCACCCGCTTCCGCTTCCGCCGCCCGCTCTATCTGTTCGTGGTGGCCTGCATCCCGCTCGCGCTCGGCGCCTCGGCGCTGATCATCCCGGCCTATGTCTGGTTCAACCGGCTCGGCCTCAACGACACCGTCGCCGTGCTGCCGCTGATCTATGCCGGCTACCAGATCCCGATGGCGATCTGGATCGTCAAGAACGCGATCGAGGCGGTGCCGCAAGAGCTCGACGAGGCCGCCACCATCGACGGCTGCGGCCATTTCGGCGTGCTCTGGCGCATCGTGCTGCCGCTGGCCCGCCCGGGCGTGGGCGCTGCCGCCATCCTCGCCTTCGTCGGCGCCTGGAACGAATTCCTCGCCGGATCGGTGATGGTGGACGCCGCCGCGCTGAAGCCGGTGCAGCCGGCGATCTACGCCTTCGTCGGCTTCTTCGGCCGCGAATGGGGGCCGCTGACCGCCGCGGCGACGCTCGCGATCCTGCCCATCGTGGTCGCCTTCGCGATGTTCGGGCGGCTCATCATCTCGGGGCTGACCGGAGGCGCGGTGAAGGGATGAAGTGGGACACCATCATCGTCGGCGGCGGCAGCGCCGGCTGCACGCTCGCCGGGCGCCTGTCGGAGGACACGACCCGCAAGGTGCTGCTGATCGAGGCCGGGCGGGACGTGAAGCCGGGCGAGGAAGGCTCCGCCATCCTCGACATGTACCCGGGCCGTGCCGCGTTCGATCCGGCCAACCACTGGCCGGGCCTGCGCGCCCGCTTCCCGCCGGTGAGCGACAACGCGGCCGACCGACCGCCCCTGCGCAGCTACGAGCAGGCAAGGCTGCTCGGCGGCGGCTCCAGCATCAACGGCCAGGTCGCCAATCGCGGCACGCCGGACGACTACGACGAATGGGAAGCCGCCGGCGCCGCCGGCTGGGGCTGGGCCGGCGTGTTGCCCTTCTTCCGCAGGCTGGAACGCGACCTCGGCCGCGATGGGCCGCTGCACGGTAACGAAGGCCCCATCCCGATCCACCGCATCCCGCGCGCGCAGTGGCCCGGCTTCTCCCACGCCGTGGCCGCCGGGCTGGACGAACTCGGCTTCCGCGACATCGACGACCAGAATGCGGTTTTCGAGGACGGGTATTTCCCCCAGACCCTGTCCAACGACGGTGCGCACCGCGTCTCCGCCGCGACGGGATACCTCACCACCAAGGTCCGCGCCCGCCCCAACCTGCGCATCCTCACCGACCGCCAGGTCACGCGCCTGCTGGTCGATGGTCTGACAGCAAACGGCGTCGAAACCGGGCACGAGCGCCATCACGCAAGCGAGGTCATTCTCGCGGCCGGCGCCATCCACAGCCCGGCCATCCTGCTGCGCGCCGGCATCGGCCCGGCCGCCGGTTCCCGCCGCCTGGGAATTCCCGTGGTGACGGACCTGCGCGGCGTCGGCGCCAACCTGCAGGAACATCCGGGAGTCTCGCTTTCCGCCTGGATGGTGCCCGGCGCGCGTCTGCGTGCCACGCGGCGGCATATCCATCTCGGCCTGCGCTACAGCTCCGGCCCCGGCGAGGTGTCGGACATGTACATGATGGCCGCCGCCAAATCAGCCTGGCATCCGCTGGGCGCGCGCATCGCCTCGCTGATCGCCTGGATCAACAAGCCATATTCACGCGGCCGGGTGCTGCTGGACAGTGCCGCGCCGCTGGCCGAGCCGATCGCCGAGTTCAACCACCTGGCCGACCCACGCGACGCCGAGCGGCTGTGCGACGCGGTGCGGATGATGGCCCGGCTGTACGCCACCGCCGCGCTGTCGGCGAAGCTGCGCGCGACCGGTCCCGCCAGCTACAGCGGCTTCGCCAAGGCGCTGGGCCAGCCGACCGCGCGCAACTGGCTGCTGACCGCCCCGGTGGCGATTCTGCTGGACTGGCTGCCGTCGCTGGCCGCGCCGTTCTTCCGCCGGTTCGTCAGCCGCGGGCTGACCGTGGCCGACCTGCTGGCCAGCCCGGACCTGCTTGACGCCTATGTTCGCGAGGGTGTGTTCGGCCAGTGGCACCCGTCCGGCACCTGCCGCATGGGCGCCGCCGGCGACCACGACGCGGTGGTGGACCCCGCCGGCCGGGTGCACGGCATCGCAGGGTTGCGCGTGGCCGACGCTTCGATCATGCCGACCATCCCGCGCGCCAATCTGAACATCCCGACCATCATGCTGGCGGAGAAGATCGCGGCTGCGGTTCGCGGGCAATCAGGCAGATGACGCCCACCGTCGCCGTCGCCGCCAGGATCAGCACGGTCGCCACCGCCTGCGTGGTGGCGAGCGAGGTCATGGTGAGGTTGGCGCTGGTGACGATGATGCCGAGCGAATGCACCGTCCGTGCCAGGGCGAACAGCTCCGCCCGGCGATGCGCCGGCGCCAGCGCATCGAGCATCAGCGAGTAGCTGGTGCCCAGCGGCGCCAGCACGCAGCCGACGACGACCGCGCCCAGCAGCGTGGTGGCCACCGAGAGGTGCAGCGCAATCAGCACCGCGCCCGCGCTCATCAGCGCCAGGTAGAGCAGCACGGTGGTGCGTCGCGGCATGCGGTTGCGCAGGCTGACCCAGACCCCGCCCGCCACCGAGGCAACGCACAGCGCCACGGTGAAGATGAAGCCCATCGAGGGCGCGAAGCCGTAGTCCAGCGCGAGCGAGACCGCCCCGATCTCGATGGCCGACACAACGGAGCTGCCGGCCAGCGTGCAGCCCAGCCAGAGCAGGATCGGCGGTTTCAGCAGGCTGCTTCCCATCGACGTGGGCGCGGGTGCCTGCACATGCGGCAAGCTCGGCAGCAGCAGCGACGGCACGGTGCCGAGCACGGTCAGCATCACCACCGCGAACAGCGGGTCGATCGTGCCCAGCGCCGAGGCCAGCACCGGCGCGGCAACAAAGACGAACTCGCTCAGCGTCGCGGCAAGGCCGAGGGCGCGCGGCATCAGCGGCGGCGCCACGAGATGGTTCAGGATGGCGCGCAGGTAGCCGATGGCCGCGCCGTTCACGAGCCCGCCGAGCGCGGCGGCGGCGACCAGGGCGCCGAAGGGCGCGCCGTACGCGGCCAGGACCGGGATGGTGGCAAGCGCCACGCCGCGCAGCAGGGTCAGCGCCTTCAGGAAGGCGACGGCGTTGCGCCGTCGCCCCAGCCGCGCGATCGGCACCGCGCCCACCACCTGCGCCACCGTGATGGCCAGCATGATGGCCGCGCCGTCATCGGCATGGCCGGTGAGCTGGATGGCCAGCAGCGCATAGGCGATCGGCCCGGCCGCCTGCGGCACGCCGAAGGCGCTGTTGGCAATGAGCCAGCGGATCAGCGCACCGCGCGGCGCGCCTTCGGTCGCCTGGGAGGCGAATTGGGATGGCAGCATGTTTCCTCGGTGGCAGCCGGGAAGGGTTCACCCTTCCTCGTCCTTGCGGAACGGCGACAGCTCGCTGAGCCGTTCCATCTGGTGCAGCTTCTCCGCCCGCTCATGCACCAGAAAATCGCCGATCGCCTCGCGCAGCCCGCGATGGCCGATCCAGTGGGCGGACCAGGTGGGCTGGGGCAGATAGCCGCGCTGGATCTTGTGCTCGCCCTGGGCGCCGGCCTCGACCCGGGCCAGGCCGTTGGCAATCGCGAAGTCGATGGCGCGGTAGTAGCAGAGCTCGAAATGCAGGAACGGGAACTCGGCTGCACAGCCCCAGTTGCGGCCGTACAGCGTGTCCGCGCCCATCAGGTTCAGGGCGCCCGCGATCGGCTTGCCCTGGTGCAGGGCCAGCATCAGCACCACGCGGTCGCCCAGCTTCTCGCCCAGCAGGCGAAAGAAGCCGCGGGTCAGATAGGCGCTGCCCCATTTGCGGTCCACGGTGGAGGTGTAGAAGCCGTAGAACGCGTCCCATTGCGCGCGGCTGATCTCGGGGCCGCGCAGGGCCAGGAACTCCAGCCCGGCGGCGTTGGCGTCGCGCCTCTCGCGCCGCAGCACCTTACGCTTGCGCGAGGACAGCGCGCCGAGGAAATCGTCGAACGTGCCGTAGCCATTGTTGTCCCAGTGGAACTGCATGCCCATGCGCTGGAGCCAGCCGGCCTCGCCGAGTGCCTGCCATTCGGGCTCAGTGCAGAAGGTGACGTGGACCGAGGACAGCTTGAGCTCGGTGCAAGCCTGCACCAGGGCGCCGGCCAGGGCCTGGGTCGGGATGCCGCCCTCGGGGTGCAGCAGCAGCCGGGGACCGGGCACGGGGCTGAACGGGGAGGCCACCTGCAGCTTCGGATAGTAGTCGCCGCCCGCGCGCTCGAAGGCGTGCGCCCAGCCATGGTCGAACACGTATTCGCCGTAGCTGTGCGACTTCGCGTACATCGGCGCACAGGCCACCAGGCGGCCACGTTCGTCGCGCAGGGCGGCGTGCTGGGGCAGCCAGCCGGTGCGGTTGCCGGCCGAGCCGCTCTCCTCGACCGCGGCGAGGAAAGCGTGGCTGACGAACGGGTTGTCGGCGCCGGCGCAGGCGTCCCATTCCGCGGCCGGGATATCGCCGATCGACGGATGCAGGCTGAGCGTCAGCGCCGGCGCGGCGCGCGGCATCAGGCGATGCGGAACATGCCCTCGACCTCGACCGGCACGTCGGCCGGCAGCGAGGGCACGCCAACCGTGGTACGGGCGTGGCGGCCAGCCTCGCCGAAGATGGCCACCGCGAGGTCGGAGGCGCCGTTCATCACCTGCGCGTGCTGGCTGAACTCGGCGGGCGAGGCGATGAAACCGCCAAGCCGGATCACCTGCTGCACGCGGTCGAGGTCGCCGCCGCAGGCCGCCTTCAGATGGGTCAGCAGGTTGATGAAGCATTGCCGCGCCTGCGCCTGGCCCTGCTCGATGGACAGGCCGCCGGGTCCGACCTTGCCGGTAGTCACGATCTTGCCGTCCACCGCCGGAACCTGGCCGGAGATGACCACGGTGTTGCCGTTGATCACGTAGGGCACGTAGTTCGCGATGGGCGCCATCGGCACCGGCAAGGTGATGCCGAGCTCCGCCAGCTTCGCGTCGATCTTTCCGGCCATGGGTCGTCCCTTCTACTTCGCCACCAGCCGCAGGGTGCGACGGCGCTGTCGGGGGCCATCTTCGCGCGGCAGGTCGAGCGGCAGCAAGGGCGCCCGGTCGCGGGCACCGCCGCCGACGGTGTCCGGCTCCTCCTCTTCGGCCGGCGGCAGGTCGGCCTTGCCCAGGTAGTTCACCGCGAGGGTGCGGAACACGTAGTCGAGCAGCGAGGTCGCGCGGGCGACCGCGGGATCCCCTTCGACGGTTCCCGACGGGCCGAAGCGGGTGAAGGTGAAGGCTTCCACGAACGCGGCGAGGGGGACGCCGTGCTGGAGGCCGAGGCTGACGGCGACGGCGAAATTGTCCATCAGGCCGCGGAAGGCCGCGCCCTCCTTGTGCAGGCCGATGAAGATCTCGCCGAGCCGGCCATCGGCATATTCGCCGGTGCGCAGGAACAGCTTGTGACCGCCGACCGCCGCCTTCTGGGTATAGCCGGCGCGGCGGGCCGGCAGCATGCGGCGGGGCTCCTCGTGCGCCGGCTCGGGCCGCTCGGGGCGCAGCGGCATCACGTGCAGATGCGGGGCGATCGCGTTGTGCATGGCGATATGGGCGCCGGCCCCGATCGCGGGAAACGGCGACTTGCCGGCCAGCGTCTCGGCCAGCGCGGTCTCGGCGGTGACGCCGCGGGCGGCGAGCAGCGCGCGGGCGGCGCCGGTGAGGTGGCCGGTATCGTCGAGCGGGGCGAAGGCGGGGGCAATGCCGCCGGTTTCGGCGCCGAGCAGGGCGTCGGCCTCCGAAGGTGGGAGGATTGCAGTGGTGGCGCTGTGGCGGAGGTCGCCGGCGACCGCGCCGAAGGTCGTCGCCATGGCGGCAGATGCGGCGTCGGCATGGCGGCGCAGGGCGGCAGCGACGGCCGCGCCCATGCGTCGGGCGGCGTCGCTGTCGTAGTCGAGCCCGAGCCCGGCGAGCAGACCCGCCAGATCGGTGACCGCGACAGCCATGCGCTGGGCGCCGGGCACCGCAAGAGTCAGGGCTGTCACCGCCGTCTGCACCGCCTCGGCGAAACCCTTGGCGTCGAAGCCATGCTCGGGATCGCCGAAGCGGGCCAGGTTCAGCAGGAATGCGGGGCAGGACGGCGCGTCGCCATGCCAGATCGGTCGCGCCGGCGCACCACGGCGGGCAACCAGAAGCCCGTGCAGGCGCTCGGACAGCGGCATTTCCAGCCCGGCACGGCGCGCACGCTCGGCAATCGGACGGATCCAGGCCTCGGCCGCGGCGGCGATGGTCACCGGCCCGGCTCCGGGCGCGAGCGCCGCAAGCGCCGCGGCGGCATGGGCGTCCCACTCCACCGGCAGCGTCACCGGCCGCGGCGGGCTGTCAGGATCGGCAGCGGCGGCGGTTCGCCGCAGGCGGACGCCATGCCAGGTCCGGGGGCCGGGTCGGGAGGAGGGCCGGTGCTGGGTCATGCCCGGATGCTATTCCCGTGCCCGCGACTCCGAAAGCGCATTTTGGGGTCAATGCGCGACTCGACCACAAAATCCTGTGGATAGCGTGTGGGCATGGACCGGAACGGCCGGCGCGACTATATCTGCGTCATGAACATCGGCACCCGCCTGCACACTTGGCTGAACGGCCGCCTGGTCGGCCGCGACGGCATCGGCAATGCCTATTACGAGGATCGCCGGGCGCGTGAAGGCGCTCCGAGGCGGCGCTGGGTCGCCTATGCGGGTGAACCCGAGGCGAGCAGCGTACCACCCGAATGGCACGCCTGGCTGCACTACACAACCGACGCGCCGTTGCCGGATACCGGCCGCAGGCCGTGGCAGAAGCCGCACCAGGCCAACCCGACCGGGACTGCCGCCAGCCACCGCCCGGCCGGACATGACTATGAGGGCGGCAAGCGCGCGGCGGCGACGGGCGACTACGAAGCCTGGACGCCGGGATCGTGATCCGGTGGCCCAGCGCAACCTGACCGAGCTGCTGGCCGGCGCCGTGGTGCTGCTGGTGGCGGCCGGGTTCCTGGGCTACGCGGTGGCCAATACCGGCCGCAGCACCGTCTCCGGCATCACGCTGCATGCGAAGTTCGAGCGTATCGACGGCCTCGCCATCGGCTCCGACGTGCGCATGGCGGGGGTGAAGATCGGATCGGTTTCCGCCGCCGGCATCGACCCCAAGACGTTCCAGGCCCTGGTCACCTTCACGGTCCAGTCCAGCCTGAAGCTGCCGCGCGATTCCAGCGCCGAGATCACCTCCGACGGGCTGCTGGGCGGCAAGTTCCTCTCCATCGTGCCCGGCGGCGACGACAAGGTGCTGGCCGAGGGCGGCGAGGTCACGATCACCCAGTCCGCAGTGAGCTTCGAGCAGCTCCTCGGCAAGTTCATCTTCAATGTCGGCGACCTCGCCGGCGCGGTGCAGAAGCAACTCCAGCAGGCGCCGAAATGACTGCTGCCCCCAGGATCTGGCCGCAGCCGGACGGCACCCCGGTGTCCTGCCGTGAGAAGCTGCGGACGCTGGCCGAGAACCACGAGGAGCTTGCCCAGGTGATGCAGGACGCGTTCGAGGACGCGGTGCTGATGGGCGTGGACGAGGCGGCGATGCGCACGATCCTGGCCGGCATGGTGGATGGGCTGGTCAGTCCGAAGCAGGCGCGCGCCGCGGAATGAGGGCCTTGCTGCTCGCCCTGCTGCTGGCTGCCCCGGCCTTCGCACAGACCCCACCCCAGCTGACGCCGCTTGGCCCGACCCAGGCGCCGCGTCCGTCGGCGCCGCCGCTTCCGACGGTGCAGACCCCGGCCACGCCGCCGCCGGCTGGCATCCAGGCCCAGCCTCTGCCCTCGCTGACCGGCCCCGACCCTGCCTTCGCTCCGCCGGCCGGGACCCCGCCACCTTCCCCGGCCCGACCCGCGCCACCGGCCGCCACACCGCCACCGGCCGCTCCTGCGCAGCCAGCAACCGTGCCGCAGGGCGCGGCGACGCCACCCTCCGTTCCGGGCACGCCCATCCCGGGCGAGTGGCAGCCGCGTGCGGTCGCGGAGCTGATCGGCCTCGACAAGGTCACCGCCCGTCCGACCCAGCTCACCGTGAAGGTAGGCGAGAGCGTGCGCTTCGGCACGCTCGCCATCACCGTGCGCGGCTGCGCCGTTCGCCCGCCCGACCAGCCGGCGGATGCCACCGCCTTCCTGGACGTCACCGACCATGGCGCCACCGCCCCGCTGTTTCGCGGCTGGATGTTCGCTTCCTCGCCTTCACTCGCGGTGCTGGAGCACCCCGTCTACGATCTGCGGGTGGTCGGATGCCGCAACTGACCCCTGCCCTGCCGGACCGGGCCGCCCTGCTGCTGGACTTTGACGGCACGCTGATCGACTTCGCCCCCACGCCCGATGCCGTGGTGGTGCCCGACGGCCTCAAGGCCAGCCTCGCCCGGCTGCGTCCCCGGCTCGGCGGCGCGCTCGCTGTCGTCACCGGCCGTCCGATCGCCGAGATCGACGGCCTGCTCGGCCCCCTGCCCTACGCGGTGGCCGGCGAGCATGGCGGGGCCGTGCGCCATGCGCCGGGCGCCGGGATCGAGCGGGCCGCGGTGGCGCCGCTGCCGGAGGACTGGCTGGCTGCCGCCGATCGCCTTGTCGCCGCGCATCCGGGCGCGCTGATGGAGCGCAAGCATCGCGGCTTCACCCTGCATTTCCGCCAGGCACCGGAGCACGGGCCGGCACTCGGCGCCGCCATGCGCGCCCTGCTCGCCGGGCATGAAGACCGCTTCGCCATCATGCCCGGCAGCATGGTGTGGGAAATGCGCCCCCTCGGCGCCGACAAGGGCACGGCGGTGGCGGCACTGATGTCGCGCGCGCCATTCGCCGGCCGCGTGCCGGTCTATATCGGCGACGACGTCACCGACGAGGACGGCATGCGCGTGGCCCGTACGCTCGGCGGCCAGGGCTGGCGCGTGCAGGACGTGTTCGGCGCGCCTGCGGGGGTGCGCGCCTGGCTTGCCGGCTTGGCGGCCTGACCTTCCTTCGCCGCCGCTTTCCGGCCACCATCGGCCGGAAGCACGAAGGGGGCGTCGCATGGAATACCGCCGCATGGGCCGGAGCGGCCTGAAGGTCTCGGAAATCTGCCTCGGCACCATGACCTTCGGGCACGGCGCTGACGCGGCGGAATCGGCCCGGATCACCGACGCGTGCCTCGACGCCGGGCTCAACTTCTTCGACACCGCAAACACTTACAACGCCGGCGTATCCGAAACGATGCTAGGCGACATCCTGAAGGGGCGGCGGCGGCAGGCCGTGATCGCCTCCAAGGTGTTCAACCCGATGGGGCCGGGGCCGAACGATTCCGGGATGTCGCGCCTGCACATCATGCATGCCGTGGAGGACAGCCTGCGGCGGCTGCAGACCGACTATCTGGACATCTATTACATCCACCACGTGGACGTTCAGACGCCACTGGAGGAGATGCTGCGGGCGATGGACGACCTCGTCCGTTCCGGCAAGGTCCGCTACATCGCGGTCTCGAACTACGAGGCCTGGCGGCTGATGGAGGCGCTGTGGATCAGCGAGGCGCGGAACCTCGCCCGCTTCGAGTGCTACCAGCCGCAATACAGCCTGGTGGTGCGCGACATCGAGCAGGAGATCGTTCCGGTCTGCGAGCTCAAGGGTCTCGGCGTGGTGGTGTGGTCGCCGCTGGCGGGCGGATATCTGGCCGGGAAATACCGGCCGGGGGGCGGGAAGCCGAACGACACGCGCGCAGCGGAGGGCTGGGCGTTTCCGGAACGCTATTTCCATCCCGAGCGCGACAACATCCTGCGCGCGCTGCTGGACGTGGCAGCGGAAGTTGGCAAGACCCCGGCCCAGGTCGCGCTGCGCTGGGTGCTGGACCGGCCTTTCATGACTTCAGCCATCGTCGGCGCCCGCAACGCGGCGCAGGTCGCCGACTCGCTGGGGGCGGCCGGATGGCGGCTGCCGGCGGAAGCGGCAGCACGGCTCGACCAAGTGTCGTTCCTGCCGCACCGCTACCCGCGCGCGATGGAGGACGGCATGGCCGAGCGCCGCAACGCGGCGGTGAGGCGGCCATGATGGCGCGCCGCAAGACCTATTATGGCGTCACCATCGGCATCCTGATGGTGGAGACCTATTTCCGCCGCTACGAGGGCGACATCGGCAATGCCCGGTGCAGTACCGCATCGTCCGCGGCGCCACGCCGGCCCGCATGACAGGGCTCCATGACGGCGCGCTGCTCGAACCCTTCAGGCGCGCCGCCCTGGAACTGGTGGAGGAGGGTGTGGACGGCATCTGCACCACCTGCGGGTTCCTCGCATACTACCAGAACGACCTCACCTCCGCCCTGCCGGTGCCGGTCGCTGCCAGCGCCCTGCTGCAGGCGCCGATGGTCCAGCGCACGCTGCCGCGCGGGAAGCGGGTGGGCGTGCTCACCTATGATGGCGCGGCTCTTACCGCGCCCTACCTGGAGGCGGTGGGCGTCGATCCCGGCACGCCCGTGATTGGCATGCCGAAGTCCTCGGTGTTCTGCACGTCAATCCTCAATGGCGACCCCTCAGCGCCGTACGACACCGTGGAGGCAGAGGTGCTGGCAGCCGCCGGGCAGCTGATGGACTCGGGCGATATCGGCGCGATCGTCTGCGAGTGCACCAACCTCACGCCGTTCTCGGCCGCCATGGCCGAGCGCTTCGGCGTGCCGGTGTTCGACGCGGTCAGCCTGGTGCACTGGTTTCACCAGGGCTTGCGGCCGCGCAGCTTTCCCCGCCGCTGACAGCGGCCGGTCAGCCGTTCCTGACCCCGTCGAGGAACGCGCGCAGGACCGGGGCGCGGACCGGCTTGGCCGCGGTCTGGACTGCTGACAGGCCCTGGGCGCGGCCGAGCGTCTGGCCGATGCGGAGCCAGTCGTCGCCATGGCCGGTGACGAGGAGCACGGGAAGCGCCTGGTCGAAACGGGCGACCTCCTTCAGCGCCTCGTAGCCATCCTGATCCGGCATCATCACGTCGACGATGACGGCGGCGGGGCGGTGGCGTTCGAGCAGGGCGAGCATGCCGATACCATCTTCCCCGACCTCGGCGGCGAAGCCGAAGGCGCGGCAGAGATCGGCCATCGTCGCGGCGACGTCCTTGCGGTCGTCGACGATCAGCACAAGCGGGGTGGAGGATGGGGTCTGCACCGAATGCCAGTGTAACACTCCATGGCATCATGGCGCACGCGCGGACGTGATGCCAGCGGCACTGGCAACTATTCCGTGATCTCCGCAAGTTCTTCGACCGGCATCAACGGAGGGGCAAGAAGGGTGCCGGCGAGATTGGCGCCTTCGAGGAAAGCGCCGGTCAGATCGCAGTTCTCCAGATCGGCATTGACCAGGCGGGCACGGCGCAGGTCGGCACTGGTGAGGCGGGCGTCGCGCAGGCGGGCATGGCCGAGATTGGCTGGCCATTCGATGGCGCCGCGGATCAGCATGGGGCCGAGCTGCACACCGTAGAGGTCAGCACCGTAGAGGGTGGCGCGCTCGAGACTGGCGCCGCGCATATCCGCGCCCGAGAGCCGGGCGCCGCGGAGGTCGGCGCCGGCGAGGTCGGACATCATCAGCGCGGCGCGGCAGAGATTGGCGCCGCGGAGGTCCGCCAACGCGAGCACGGCGGCGGAAAGGTTGAGGTTGCTGAGGTCGACACCACGCAGGTCGGTGCCGGAGAGATCGGCGCGGGCGCCGGAGACGCCATCGCTGTCGATCCAGGCGCGGTGCTGGGCGAATATGGTGGCCACGTCCTGCCCGAGGGACCCGATGGGGCGCGTGCGCTCGGCGCCGGCCAGGTTGGTGCGCTCGATGCGTGCGCCGTCGAGCAGAGTGCCAAGCAGGGCCGCGCCTTCGAGGTTTGCGTCGGTGAGGTTCGCACGGGCGAGGATGGCGCCCTGGAGCTGCGCCCCGGCAAGGTTTGCGCCGGCGAAGTTGGCGCCTTCGAGGTTGCAGCCGCAGAGATCGGCGTCGCCGAGATCGGCGCCGGCGAAGTTGGAGCCGCGCAGGTCGGCGTCGCGCAGGTCGGCGCGGCCGAGCCCGGCGCGACCGGCGCGGGCGCCCCTCAGGTTGGCGCCGAAGAGCTGGGCGGCGGCGATGTCGGTGCGGTCGCTGTCGCGGGCGGCAACGAGCTTGCCCGCACGCTGGGCGAGGAGCGCGCCCTCGCGCAGGTCGGCGCCGCCGAGATCGGCGTGGCGGATGCTGGCGCCGCCGAGCTGGGCGCCACGGAGGTCGGCGCGGGCGAGATCGGTGCCGTCGAGCCGGGCGTCGCGGAGATCGGCACCGAAGAGGATGGCATCGGCGAGGTTGGCCCCGGACAGGTTGGCGCCGCGCAGGCTGGCGCCCGTGAAGTCGGCACCGGCGAGCATGCGCCCTGGAAGGCGGATGCCGGCGAGGTCGCAGAACTTGAGTGAGGCGCGAACGCCGCCGGGGCGGTTGGCGACGAAGGCGAGGTGGCCGCGCAACATGCCGGCCAGCTCGGGAGCAGCCGGCGGGGGGCGGAGCATGCCGGGCGCGTTCACCGAATCCGCCAGTCGCATGCCCGGAGCCCCCTTGCGCGTGAGGGGATTAGGTGGGGAAGGAATGAAGAAAGCGTTTGCGGGGGTGGGTGAGCAAAGCTGGCGGATTCATCGCTGCGTCCCAGGCTCGGCTTGCTTGCCGGGCTCGCCGGACATCAACCAAGGGCGAGGCGGCGCTCCACGAAGTCGAGCCGGTCCTGGCCCCAGAAGATTTCGTCGCCGATGACGTAGCTGGGGGCGCCGAAGACGCCGCGGTCGAGGGCGGACTGGGTGTCGGCAGTGCGACGGGCGGTCCAGACGGGGTCATCGCCCCAGGCGAGGACCTGGGCCGGATCGAGGCCGACCTCGGCGATCAGGGCGGCGAGGGTGTTACGGTCGCCGGCGTTCTTCTCCTCCTCCCAGACGGCTTTCAGGACTCGGTGGGCCAGCGCGATGGCCGGGGCGTCGCCGATGTTTTCGCGGACGGCGATGACGCAGGCGGCGGAGAGCTGTTCGCCGCTGGGGAAATGGGCGGGCTGGAGCGTGATGGGGATGTTCAGGAAATCGCGCCAGCGCTTCAGCTCCATCATCCGGTAGGCCTGGCGCTGGGGGGCGCGCCTGGGCAGAGGGAGGCCGCCGGATTGGGGGAAGATGGTGCCGAAATCGACGGGAAAGATGCGCAGGCTGGCGCCGTGCTTCGCCGTCATGGCCAGGATGCGGGCGGCACCGAGATGGGTCCAGGGGGAGTTCAGCGAGGCGTAGTAGTCGACGTGGAGGGGCATGGGTTGGGTCCTGTGCGTGTGTTCAGCCGTCGCGGAGCCAGTGGACGTCTTCCGCGGTCAGGGTGACCTTGAGGACGTCGAGGGAGCTGGTGAGTTCCGCCATGCTGAGCGGGCCGATGATCGGGAAGAGGTCGAAATCCTGGGCGAGGTTGTAGGCCAAGGCGAGGCCGGCGACGGTGGTGCCGCGCTTGGCGGCAAGCTCCACGGCGCGGGCGCGGCGGGCGAGGTTGGCGGAATTGTGCCAGCAGCGGACGAGTTCGGGGTCGGGCGGGGTGGCGGCGATGGCGCGGTCGGTGAAGAAGCCGCGGGCCTGGCTGGACCAGGCGAAGAGGGGGGTGCCGGTGCGGCGGAGCCAGGCCAGCGAAGCGGCGTCGGAGGCGGCGAGGCAGCCGGCCCAGGGCGGCTCGATCATGTCGGCGAGGCTGAACTGGTTGGAGAGGGCGGAGAAGCCGGTCTTGCCGTGTTTCGCGGCCCAGGCATTGGCCTCGTCGATGCGGGCGGGAGTCCAGTTGGAGCCGCCATAGCGGCGGATGCGGCCGGCCCCCACGTGGGAGTCGAGGACATCGACCCATTCGCCGACGGGGATCGAGGTGTCGTCGCGGTGGAGGAAGTAGATATCGATGCAGTCGCGTTGCAGGCCGGCGAGGCTTTTTTCGAGCTGCGGGGTGACGTGGCTGGGATGGCAGTAGGGGGTGTGGGCGCCCTTGCCGATGACGGTGACGCTGTTGGTGAGGCCGCGGCTGGCCATCCAGGTGCCGAGGACGCGGTCGGCACGGCCCTGGCCATAGTGGTGGGCGGTGTCGAACAGGGTGCCGCCGGCTTGGTGGTAGGCGTCGAGGATGGGGTTGGCTTGCTCCTGCGTCTCCAGGCTGGAGGTGCCGATGGCGAGGTGCGAGACCGGGCGGGGGATGTTGGCGAGGGTGTAGGTTTTCATTGTTCGGGACCGGGCGAATGGTGACAGGGGGAGCTGGATGGGCCGGCGGCTTCCCCTCACCCTCTCCCCCCGATGGGGGGCGAGGGGGCGATAAGTGGTTTCTCACCGGAGACGGTTCGCCGGGGTAGGTGAGGCCGATGGCGGCGCGCCAGGCATCCAGGGTGCGCATGTTGCCGAGCGTGTCGGCCCAGGAGATGGCGGGGACTTCTCGGGCCGGGATGTGGCGGGCGACGGTGTCGGCCTCGATGGCGTAGAGCCAGTCGGGGGTTTCGACGACGTGCTCGGTGGTTTCGCCGCGGGACTGGACGGTGATGGTGCCGCGTCCGCCCTCGCGGCCGGAGCACCACCAGGGCGACGGGACGTGGATGTGGCCGCGCTCGCCGTCGATGCGCAGGGTGTTATCCATCGTCTGCGCGACGCCGGAGGCGACCTGCGCATAGAGGTTGCCGGAGAATTCCAGGGTGGCGACGGCCCAGTCGTCGATGCCGGAGGGGCCGAGGCGGCCGGCGGCGGTGAGGCCGATCGGGTCCAGGAAGGGGCGGTTCGCGGCGGCGCCGGCGATCAGGCGGGCGATGGAGACGGGGTAGCAGCCGACATCGAGGATGCCGCCGCCGCCGAGGGCACGATCGTAGGTGCGGGAGGCGGGGTCGTAGGGCTTGGCGTAGCCGAAGGCCGAGCGGATCAGGCGGGGCTTGCCGATGGTGCCGGCGCGGAGCAGGCCGACGAGGGCGGCGGTCATAGGGTGCACGCGGTTCATGAAGGCTTCCATCAGGAAGACGTCGTGACGGCGCGCGGCGTCGATGATGGCTTCGGCCTCGGCGGCGTTCAGGCCAATGGGCTTTTCGCAGAGGATGTGCTTTCCGGCCGCGGCGGCACGGATGGACCATTCGGCGTGGGAGGGGTGCGGGGTGGCGACGTAGACGGCGTCCACCTCGGGGTCGGCGAGCAGGGCCTCGTAGCCGTGGTGGAAGCGGGCGCCGGCGAATTCGGCCGCGGCGGTGCCGGGGGTGCGGCTGGCGACGGCGTGGAGCGTGCCGTGGCGGGCGTGGGCGAGGGCGGCGGCAAACTGGCGGGCGATGCGGCCGGTGCCCAGGATGCCCCAGCGTAGCGTCGTGATCGTCATTGTCCCCCCTGCCCTGCCTGCCGACGGTCGCAGAGCAGGGGGTTTCGGGCAAGCGGGGGCGAGGGGCGCCCGTGGATCAGGGCCGGATGACGACGGCGGGCGGGCGGTTCACGACGACGGGGCGTTCGACCACCACCGGGCGCTCACGGACGACCGTGCGCTCGCGCTCGACCGGGACGGTAGCGACGCAGCCGGCGAGCGGCATGATGGCGGGGATGGCGGCCAGGGCGACGGCGATGCGGACGGCTTTCATGGGCGCTGTTCCTTCGCGGAGGGTTGCCTGGGGATCAGGTGGCGAAGGAATGCGCGTCAGGCGGTTTGGTTGCGTGGCGGTATGGTCGCTGCTGTTGCCCTGGAATAGCCCCTGCCGGGCAAAATGCCCGCGCGCCCATGGCGTTCGCGGCCAAGCTATAGTGCCAGGTATGGTGATGGGTCAGATTTCAACTTCTTGGTTCTGCGCGCCACCATCAGCGCATCGACGACGCGCTTCGCCGGTGCCCTTGCGGACCAGATTTGATCCGGGCTACCTCGCTCAGGTCGGTCACTAGCCGTGCTATCGACACGTTCAAGCGATGCAGGCTGCCGGCGGCGAGGTGGGAGAGGCATCTACTTACCCTCTCTATCTTGGCGGCGAGGCGCAATCTATTATCTCTCCTCAGATCTGGGAGACCGGCGATGTTCAGGCCACGCAAGCCACTTGCCGCAACCGCCCGCCGCGCCCGAGCCCCCTACTTATAATCTGCTCGAGGTCCAATCCTCGTTCGTGAGATTGGGCCCCCTGTATCAGGTTGCGGTAGCCACCATCGGCATCGAGGAATGCCCTTGCGGACGAGGACCGGGTGTCGCACTCGGCGACGTGGTGCATGTCGGCGGCGCGAGGCCGGTCGGGGTGTGGGGGATCAGGTTGCGGTAGCCAGAGCTCGACGGCATGGTCGGGCTTCTGGAGCTCTGGAGTTCGACCATGGTGCCGCCGGTGCCGATTGTGAGCAGGGCGCCGAAGGGCGGGGCGGTGACGAAGCCGGCCATGGCTTCGACCTGGTCGGTGAGATGCTCCTGGAGCTCGAAGCCTTCGAGCCGGGCGTCGGGGAGGGCGGCGCGGATCCAGGCGGTCATGCGGGCGATGGCGGCGCGGAGGGCGGTTCATCCTGGATGCCGAGTTCGACGCCGCCGATATCCAGACGGTGGGGGATGTCGGGAGGCGATCTTGAGGACCAGGGGTAGCCGATGCGAGCGGCCTCGGTTGCGGCCTGGTCGGGGGTGGCGGCGAGGGCGGAACGGACGGTCGGCAGGCCGTAGGCTTCGAGGATCTGGCGGACCAGATTGGCGGGGAGCGGGCCGGTGGCCGGCGACGACCTGGCCATGCCGGGACGTTTGGTGTGGGTGGGGGTCGGGAGCGGTGCGGGCGTGGCCAGGTTGCGCATGGCGACGAGGCCGGCGCGGAGGCCGCGCAGGACCGGCGCACCCCCCTGCCCCATCAGCTCGTGCACCTTGGGATGGGTGTTCTCGGCGCTGGGCGAGATCATGACCACCGGCTTGGCGGTGGCGGCGGCATGCTTTGCGTATTCGATGATGTGGGGGGTGTAGTTGTTGAGCATGGTGGGCGTGAGCGTGGCCTGCGCGTCCTGGATGAAGGCGAGCATGCCGACCTCGGGAGCGGCCAGGATGGCGTCGATCGCGTCGCGGTCCTGGGCCGGGGTGTGGCCGACGGTGGAGCCGAGGTCGAGCGGGTTGGCGCTGGCGCCGGACAGGGCGGCGGTGAGGCGGGCGGTGGTGGCGGGGGAGAAGGCGGCGAGCTTGAGGCCGAGTTCGCTGGCGGTGTCGCAGGCGAGCGCGGTCTCGCCGCCGGAAATGCCGATGATGGCGAGGTCGCCGGCGGCGGGGCGGCGGCTGGTTGCGGCGAAGCATTCGAGCGTGGCGATCAGCTCGTCGTAGTCCCGCGCGGTGGGGATGGCGTGGTTGGCGAAGAAGCGCTCATAGGCGTCGTTGCGGCTGATCAGGGCGCCGGTATGGGCCTGGACGGCGCGGTTGCCGATCTCGGAGCGGCCGACCTTGAGCACGGCCAGCGACTTGCCGGCGTCGCGCAGCTGGGCCGCGGCTTCGGCGAATTCGGCGGGGTGCTGGATCGATTCCAGCACGATTCCGACCACTTTCGTGCGCGGATCGGTGGCGAAGAAGCGCATGTAGTCGGGCGCGGTGACCTGGAACTCGCTGCCCATGGTGACGATGGTGGAGATGCCGAAACGCGACGAGTTCAGCAGGGAGATTGCGGCCGAGCCGGATTGGGCGATGACCGCGACCTCGCCGGGGCGGGCCTTGGCCGTGATGGTGGCGGGGTAGAGCGGCATGCGCTCGTGCAGGTCGATCAGGCCCATGCAGTTGGGGCCGTGGACGACCATGCCGGTGGATGCGGTGACGGCGCGGACGGCGCGTTCCTGGTCGGGCGAGAAGCCGTTGGTGAAGATGACGGCGGAGCGGATGCCGGCCGCGGACAGTTCGGCGAGGCAGGCGGCGACGCCGGCGGCGGGGATGGCGACGACGGTGGTGTCGATGTCGCGCAGCGCGGCGATCGAGGGAACTGCTGGCAGGTCATTGATAGTGGGCGCGGTGGCATGGACCGGCACGATGCGGCCGGCGAAGCCGGCGCGCTGGAGGTTGCCGATGACCTGATTGCCTTGGGTGACGCGGGTGCCGGACGCGCCGATGACGGCGACCGCCTTTGGCCGCATGATGCTGGTGACGTCGCGCACGGGCTCAGTTCCGGCGCAGGAAGGCCAGCGCGTTGCGGTAGAACCACTTCTCCAGCACGGCGGGCTTGAGCGGCAGAGCCTCGTATTCGGCGATCAGGGTCGCGAACGGGATGCCGAAGGTGCTGCGCGACAGGCCGACCATGATCTTGTCCTGCAGCAAAGTGTTGCCGAACTGGAGGAATTCCTCCCAGCCCGAGCCGGCGGTGGCGAAATGGCGCGGGCGGTGGGCTGCGGTGTCGGCATAGAGGTTGGGGTGGCGGCGCAGCAGGCCGATCATGTCCATGACCCAGGGCCAGCCGGCGAGGCCGGCGACGATGCGCAACTCGGGGAAGTCCATCGCCACCTGGTCGAGATGGCGGGGGTGACCGATGTCGTAGGGGCGGTCGTTGGCGTAGTTCATCGAGGTGTAGATGCGCACCGGCACATCGAGCTCCACGCATTTGGCGTAGAGCGGGTAGTAGCGGCGATCGCTGGCGGGAATGCCGTTGTAGAGGGCGACGACGCGCAGGCCGCCGATGTTGTGGTCACGGACAAGCCGCTCGAAATTGCGCACACCGGTCATGCCGTCGAGCGGCGAAGTGGCGGACAGGCCGATGAAGCGGTCGGGATAGGCGGTGCAGATACGGGCGAGGGTGGCGTTGGAGGAGCCCAGCACGCCGAGCTCGATGCCGGCTTCGTCCATGTCGGCGATGAACTGGGTGATGCCGCCGTCATCGGTCGGGGCTTCGGGCGCCTTGGGGGCGCGGCCCTGGAAGATGTGGCGGTAGTTGTCGAAGCCGTAGCCTTCGGGGCGGGGCTGGAGGTCGGCCACTGCGTTGCCGGGGCGGCCCTGCATGGCGTCCCAGTAGCCAGGCTCCTCCTCGCTGCGAGGGAGGTTCATTTCGAGGTCTATGATTCTTGGCATCCGGCGCTTCCTCGCAAGGCGTGGCGCGGCGGAATGAAGCCGAGCGGGGCGGGGCTGTCAATTATATAGATATAACAAGCAAGTAAGATTGACCACAGAGGCAGTGAGACAGTGAGAAGGAAGGAATGTTCAATCTTCCCTTCTCACTGTCTCACTGCCTCTGTGGTGAATCTTGCCTGCCCTTTCGTGCCGCAGCACGGGTCGCAGGGTTCTGTCACGCGACGCGGCGCTCCCGGTTGAGCATGCGCTTGTGGCGGGGGTCGGGGCTTGGGACGGCGGAGATCAGGCGGCTTGTGTAGGGCTCGGCGGGGGCAGTGCAGATCTGGTCGGCCGGGCCGATCTCGACCACGCGGCCGCGGTGCATGACGGCGACGCGGTGGCAGAAGTAGCGGATGACCGCGATGTCGTGGGAGATGAAGAGGAAGCTCAGGCCGAGGCGGGATTGCAGGTCGAGCAGCAGGTCGAGGATCTGGCTGCGGATGGAGACGTCCAGCGCCGAGGTGGCCTCGTCGGCGATGATAATGCGGGGATCGAGGGCGAGGGCGCGGGCGATGCCGATGCGCTGGCGCTGGCCGCCGCTGAAGGCGTGGGGGTAGCGCTCCATGCCCTGCGGGTCGAGGCCGACCATGGACATGAGGTCGGCGACGCGGGCGTGCAGCGCGGGGCCGGACGCGACACCGTGAATGGTGAGGGGGTCGGCGATGATGTCGCGGACCGTCATGCGCGGGTTCAGCGAGGCGAACGGGTCCTGGAAGACGAGGCGGATGTCGCGGTGAATGGGGCGGAGGTCGGTGAGGGTGCGGATGTCTTGCGCGGGGCCGGTGCGGGGCTGGTAGGTGACGCTGCCGGCGGTTGCCTCGATGGTGCGCAGGATCAGGCGGCCGAGGGTGGTCTTGCCGGAGCCGCTTTCGCCGACGATGCCGAGGTTTTCGCCCTCGTGCAGGTCGAGGGAGACGTCGTCCACGGCGCGGAAATCCAGTGGGCTTGCCGAAGAGCCCGTCGCTGGTGCGGAAGATTTTCGAGAGGTTGCGGACGGCGAGGATCAGTTCGGTTGCAGGGCCAGGGCGCGGGGTGGGTCCTCCAGGCGTTGCGTGGCGGCGATCAGGCGGCGTGTGTAGGGGTGCTGCGCCGCGTGGAAGATGGTGTCGGTGGGGCCTTGCTCGACGATGCGGCCGAAGCGCATGACGGCGACGCGGTCGGCGACTTCGGCGACAACACCGAGGTCGTGGGTGATCAGCAGCATGGCCATGCCGCGGGACACCTGCAGGCGCTTGATGAGGTCGAGGATCTCGGCCTGGGTGGTGACGTCGAGCGCGGTGGTGGGTTCGTCCGCGATCAGGATGTCGGGATCGCCGGCGAGGGCCATGGCGATCATGGCGCGCTGGCGCATGCCGCCGGAGAATTCGAAGGTGTAGCGTGCCAGTGCCTGCTCGGGGTTGGGGATCTCGACCTGGCGCAGCAGGTCGGCGGCACGGGCGCGGGCGGCTCTGGAGTCCAGCTTCGTGTGCAGGCGGATGGCTTCCTCGATCTGAAAGCCGATGGTGTGGACAGGGGAGAGGGAGCTCATCGGCTCCTGGAAGACGAGGCCGATGCGGCGGCCGCGGATGGCGCGCATGGCCGGCGCCGGCAGCGCCAGCAAGTCGGTGCCGTCCAGCAGGATGCGGCCGGCGGCGATGCGGCCGGGGGCATCGATGATGCGCAGCAGGCTGCGCGCGGTGACCGACTTGCCGCTGCCGGATTCGCCCACGAGGCAAAGGGTTTCGCCGCGGTGCAGTTCGAAGCTGACGTCGCGGACGGCGTGCAGGATGTGGGCGCGCAGATGGAAATCGACCGATACGCCCTGGACCGAGAGCAACGGGTCAGTTGGCATAGGGGTCAGCCGCGTCGCGCAGGCCGTCGCCGAAGAAGTTGAAGGACAGCACGGCGGTGACCACGGCTGCGGCGGGCCAGGCGAGCAGCCAGGGGCGGTGGCTATCGTGCGGATGTTCTGCGCGTCCTGGAGGAGGACTCCCCAGCTTACAACGGGGGGTTTCAGGCCGACGCCGAGGAAGGAGAGCGAGGTCTCGGCGACGATCATGGTGGGCACGGCCAGGGTGACGACGGCGAGGATGTGGCTGGTGAGCGAGGGGAGAATGTGGCGGAAGATCAGGCGGCGCTCGCCGGCGCCATCGAGCCGTGCGGCGGTGACGAAATCCTCGTTGCGCAAGGCGAGGAAGCGGCCGCGGACCTCGCGGGCAAGGCTGGTCCAGCCGAGCAGGGAAACGATCAGGGTGATCACGAAATAGACGTTCAGCGGCGACCAGGTAAGCGGGATGGCGGCGGCGAGGCCGAGCCAGAGCGGGATGGTCGGCATGGCGCTGATGATTTCGATGACGCGCTGGATCGCGGTGTCCACCCAGCCGCCGTAGTAGCCACTGATGGCGCCGAGGACGACGCCGAGCAGCAGGGACATGGCGACGCCCACGAGCCCGATGGACATGGAGACGCGGGTGCCGTGGATCAGGCGGGACAGCACGTCGCGGCCGAGGCGGTCGGCGCCGAGCAGGTACATCGGGTCGGTGGCGCGGACGGGACCGAAGAGATGGGTTTCGAGCGGGATCAGGCCCCAGAGCTCGTAGGCGGGGCCTTTGACGAAAAAGCCGACCGGGACGATGCGCGTTTCGTCCACCACGAAGGTGCGGCGGAGGGCCACCGGGTCCACCTGGACGCGGTAGCCGGGGACGTGGAGCAGGAAGCCGCCATCGGGGGCGAACAGGCGCAGGCCCTGGGGCGGGGCGTAGGTGTATTGCGGGCGGGAGAAGTCGGGCGAAGCCGGGGCAAGGAATTCGACCGTGGCGGCGACGAGATAGAGGAAGAGGATGATGGCGCCGGCGGCCATGGCGAGCGGTTGGCGGCGGAGCTTCTCCCACACCAGGCGCCAGGGGCCGACCGTTTCGGTGGCGCCGCGTCGGCGCAGCGGCGTGATGGCGGGGGCTTCTTCCTCGTCCATCAGCGGAACCGGATGCGCGGGTCGAGCACGGCGAGCAGCAGGTCGGAGACCAGCATGCCGATGAGGGTCAGCGCGCTGAGCAGCAGGATGAAGCTGCCGGCGAGATACATGTCCTGCGAGACGAGGGCCTTGAACAGCAGCGGACCGGCCGTGGGGAGGTTCAGCACGATGGCGATGATGGTGACGCCGGAGACGAGATGGGGCAGGACCCAGCCGATGGCCGAGACGAACGGGTTCAGCGCGATGCGCAGCGGGTAGCGCAGGATGAGCGTGCGTTCGGGCAGACCCTTGGCGCGGGCCGTGATGACGTAGGGCTTGTGCAACTCGTCGGTGAGGTTGGCGCGCAGGATGCGGATGAGCGCGGCGGTGCCGGAGGCGCCAATAATGACGACGGGTATCCAGAGATGGGCGAGGAGGTCAGTGACCTTGGCCCAGGACCAGGCGGCGTCCTCGAACTCGGGGGAGAGCAGGCCGCCGACGCTGATGCCGAACCATTTGTAGGCGGCGTACATCAGGCCGAGGGCGAGGATGAAATTGGGGACGGCGAGGCCGATGAAGCCGAGCAGGGTGAAGACATGGTCGCCGATGGAGTGGCGGCGGACGGCGGAGTAGATGCCGATGGGCAGGGCCACGGCCCAGACGAAAAGCAGGCTGAGGACGGAAATGGCCAGGGTGGAGCCCATGCGCGCCCAGATCAGGCCGGCGACCGGCTGGTTCCATTCGAAGGACCAGCCGAAATCGCCGCGGGTCAGGATGCCCCACATCCACTTGCCGTATTGCACATAGAAGGGCTGGCCGAGGCCGTAGATGGATTTCAGGCGCTCGATCTGGGCCGGGTCCACGGTCTGGCCGCTGTCGGTCATGTTGGCGACGAGGGAGGAGAGGTAGTCGCCCGGAGGAAGCTGGATGATCATGAACGAGATCAGGGACATGCCGAACAGCGTCGGCACCATGTAGAGAAGACGGCGGATTATGTAGGGGAGCATTGCGGCGGCCCCTGGTCAGCGGTTCTTGGTGCGGCGGCCCCCTCCCCCCAGCCCCCTCCCGTGAGGGCGGGAGGGGGTGCAGGAAGCGCCCTTACTGTGCCCATGGCAGGTGGACCACTTCGAGGCGGTCGAGGGCCGGGAGGTCGAGCGTGACGCGGTTGTTGTGCTGGGTGAAGGGGATGGTGCTGCCGGCGACGAGAAGGCGGGCGGCGGCGACCTTGCGGGGCGTTTCGATGGAGATGCGCTGGGGGCCGATGGGGAGGATTTCGCGGACCGGGCCTTTCAGCATCATCGGGTTGGTGAGGTTGAAGAGGGCGAGGGCGAGGCCGGAGTCGTTCTGCCAGAAAGCGAGGTCGATGACCCCCTGCCCTTCCACGATGACCTGCGGGGGCTTGCCGAGCGCCCAGCCTATCGCGTTGGCGAGCAGGCGGGCGTGGTCGGCTGCGAGGACTTCCCAGAAGACTTCGCCGATGTTCCAGGGGATGTAGACGGTGCGGCCGCCGGCGCCGGTTTCGCGGGCGACCAGGGCGGCGCCCCGGGGCGATTCGCGTGCGTAGACTTCCTCCATCGGGAGGTCGGGGAAGGCCGGGATGTTGAGGACGGGGGTGGGGGCTTCCGTCGTGATGGCGATCTGGCGGGTGCCGCCCATGATGCGCGTCGCGCCGCCGAAGCCTTCGGTGATGGGGTGGTCGGCGAGGGCGACGTAGGCGTTCTTGACGATGCCGCCCGGGCCGGAGACATAGCTGGCGGCGAAGACGTCCGCGAGGCCGAATTCCTTGCGGGGTTTGCCATGCTCGTCGCGGAGCGAGGTTTCGTAGGCGGCGACCACGCTGCCGCCGGCGGCGACGTAGGCGCGAATGGCGGCGCATTGCGCATCCGACAGGCAGGACGCGTTGGCAAGCAGGATCAGCCTGAAGCGGCCGAGGGTCTCCGCCGTCATGACCTGGTCGGAGAGCAGCTCGAAGGGCAGGC
>JBGAIK010000023.1:0-32793 GCA_044225615.1 Acetobacteraceae bacterium
ATGTCGATGCTGCTGCCCGACAGCGTGGCCGAGTTCGCCACCACCGATCCCGGCAGCGTCAGCGCGAAGCCGGTGTTGTCGATCACCACCGCCCCGGTGCTGGTCACCGCCCCGGCCACCGCGAGGTCGCGCGCGTTGGCCAGCGTGAACGAGGTCGGCGAATCGAACGCCCCCAGCGTGGTGATGGTGTTGCTGCCGGTCAGCGCCGTGGTCGTCCCGGCCGCGCCGGTCAGCGTGCCCGCGCTCACCACGCCCGTGCCCGAGATCGCCCCGGTGGCGGCAAGCGAGGCCGCGCCCGTCACCGCCAGCGTGCCGCCGATGTCGACCGAGGCGGCCGACAGCGTCCCCGAGGTCGCGCTGATCGTGCCCGGCACCGTCAGCGCCTGGGCGCCGTTGCTGATGGTCACCGCGGTGCCGGAGACCAGGCCGGATACCGCGAGATCCTGCGCGCTGGTGAAGGCGAACGCCCCGGTGGAGGCGAAATTGCCCAGGTTGGCCACCTGGTTGGCGTCGTTCAGCGTCGCCGAGTTGGCCACGCCCGCCAGCGTGTTCACCGTCACCGCCGCCGCCTGCGTCACCGCCCCGGTCGTGCGCAGGTCGAGCGTGTTCGCGATCCCGGTCAGGTCGGTCGCGCTCGCCACCGCGATGCTGGTGGCCAGCGTCGCAGTCCCTGACGTTCCCAGCCGCAGCGTGCCCACGTTGATCGTGAACACGCCGTTGGGCACGCCCAACGTCCCGCCGCCGCCGACCGCGCCCAGCGCCATCGGGGCGGCCGTGTTCGGCGCGATCTCCAGCACCCCCGGCACCACGACGGTGCCACCCTGGTTGCCGGTGGCGAGCTGGTTGCCGCGCAGCGACACCAGCGAGGTGGCGTTGATGACGCCGGCATTGCCGGCGCCATTGATGCCGAGCTGCAGCACGCCGGGCGCGGTCAGGCTCACCGTGTCCGCGGTCAGCGTGCTGCGCAGGATGATGCCGCCGGTGCCCGCGGTCAGGTTGATCTGCCCGGTCGCGCCGGCGTCGATCGCCGCCGTGATGGTGATCGAGCCCGTCGCCGTGACCGTGGGCGAGCTCGCCGAGGCCGCCTGCAGCGTGATCGTGCCGCCGGTCAGCGTGATCGGGTTGCTCACCGTGAGGTTGCGCCCGGCCTGCATGGTCAGGCTGGTCAGCAGCGGGTTCAGCCCGGTCACGTCGGCCGCCACCAGCAGGTCGCGGGAAGCCTGCAGCACCACCGTGCCGGTCAGCGCCTGCAGCACCACCACGCTCACCGAGGCGTCCGCCCCGCCCCCGACGGTGCCGCCGTTGGCGAACACGATCTGGTTGGCCACCGTGCTGCCCAGCAGCCCGTCATCGGTCGCCGCCGTCACCGTCAGGTCGCGCGGATCGAGCAGGATCATCCCCGCCGTGCCCGCCGCCGCGCCCACGTCCACGTTGCCGGTCAGCGAGAAGCCGATCAGGCCCGAGACCTCGACGAAGCCGCCGTCGCCGCCCTGCGCCCCGCGCCGCGGGCGGTGATGTGCTCGGCCATCTCGGTGCGCTCGGTGCTGAGCACCACCACCTTGCCGCCGGAATCCTTGGCGACCGCGCTGGCCGTAATCGTGGCGCCGCGCTCGACGCCCACGAACCGCGCCGTGGCTGCCGGCACCGCGCTGGTGTTGGCCGCCCGGGCCACCGTCGTGCCCAGCGCGATCGTCCCGCCGCCGGCCTGGCCTGAGGCGTTGACCCGCGCGGTGCCGCGCACCAGCACGGCGGTGCTCGCCGTGGCCTCGATCGTGCCGCCCCTCGTGCCCGGCGCGTTGCCGGCCGCACTCACCTCGCCCTCGATCGTCAGCGACCCGCCCACGCCGCGCAGCACCACGCTGCCGGTGCGCCCGGCGGCCGTGGTATCGGCGCGGATCACGCCCCGCGCATCCACCAGGTTGCTGACGATGCCGTCCACCGCCTGCGCGGTCAGCACCACGCTGCCGCCCTCGGCCAGGATGGTGCCGGTGTTGGTCACCAGCGCCGTCACCTTCCTGCCGTCCGGCCCCACCGGCACCTGCGTCACCTGCCGGGTCACGTCGATGGCCATCATGCCGTCGCCGTAGAGATCGACCGTGTGCGCCTGCGCGCCCGCCAGCACCACCTTGCCCATCGGCGCGTTGATCACGCCCGAATTGGCCACCGCCGGCGCGACCAGCGCCGCCAGCCCCGACTGCGCCACCGTGATCGTGCCGGCGTTGGACACCATCGCATCGGCCCGCCCCGGCTGGCTGAACGCCATCCGCCCGGCCATGAAATCCTGGTTCGAGATGCCGGCCGTGGTCGCCACCAGCGTATGCGCGTTGACCTGCGATCCCTGCGCGAAATAGACGCCCGATCCGTTGCTGATCACGATCGTGCCGTTGGCGTTGATGCGCCCGGCGATCTGCGACGGGTCCGGCCCCACCACCCGGTTCAGCGTGACCGACCCCGCGTTGGGCTGGTTGAACTGCACCGTCTGCTGCCTGCCGACGCTGAAGCTCTGCCAGTCGATCGCGGCCCGGTTGGTCGCCTGGTTGATCGTGGTGGCGCCGGGCGTGTTGACGATGGCGGCCTGCCCCGCCACCACGTTGCCGCCGGTCGGCCGCGCGTTGGGCAGCGGATCGGCCTGCGCCGGCAAAGCGAGCACCAGCAGCGCCGCCGCGGTCAGCGCCGTGCCGCACAGCAGGCCGGCGCGGCTGCGCCGCAACAACCCGGCCGCGCGTGCCGCCTCGATCGGGGTCGGACGGGTCCTGTCGTCGGCGGTCTTGCGCATCCGAGTCATTTTGGCTCTCCCGTCCCGCCGCAAGCGGCGGGGCGCCCGTCGTGTCGTTTCAGAAGCGCGCCAGCAGGCGCATGTAGAGGGCCTTCTCGCCCAGCGGCTTCACCGCGCCGCTGCTGCTCTGGGTCTGCCGCGTCAGCCGGTTCACGCCCTCGATGTCCACTTCGATGTTGCGCGTCAGCGCGGCGCGCAGCCCCAGCCCGAAGGAGCGCAGCGTGTGGTTGGTGTCGAGCTTCTTGTTCTCCCAGGTCCCGCCCCAGTCGTAGAACCCATAGAACTGCAGCCCGACATCCCAGTTGGTGCCGAACATGCTGGTCTGGTAGCTGGTGTTCAGCTGCAGCTCCATCGTCGCCGCCAGCGCGTTGTCGCCGGTGACCTCGCCCGCATAGAAGCCGCGGGTGTAGCGCATGCCGCCGAGGTAGAACTTCTCGGGCGAGGGCAGGATGTCGGGCGACCACTGGCCCGCCACCACGGTCAGCAGGCTCACCGTCGCGTCCTGCCAGGGCGAGAACAGCACCTGGGTGCGGCTCAGCTCCAGCGACACCTTGGTGAACTCCACCACGCTGTCCTGCCGCCCGAGCGAGGATTGCTGGCCGCTATGGGAGGAACCGAGCCCCTCGATCCCGCGCGAGACGCGCAGCTGCGCCTGGTTCACCGCCGGCCGCGCCGAACCCAGCCAGATGTCCTGCAGCGCGTAGTCCGCGCCCAGGCGGATCACGCGAAGCTGGTCCTTGCTGGTCGGCGCCGCGGTGCCGGCAGTGAAGATGTCCGACTGGATCAGGTCGAAGGCGGCCAGCACGCTCAGCTTCTGCTGGCGCGAATAGAGCACCGGGTAGGACACCTGCGCACCCGCCACGATGGTGCGCGCATCGTAGCCCACCAGCCGCAGCTCGCCGGTCGGCCGCGTGTCGCCGGCGCCGCCATAGAGCCGGATCTTGGCGCCGGACTTGCCGATGAAGGTCTCGAACGCGAGCTGGCCGAAAATCTGGCTGTTGTCGAAGATCGTCTTGAGCAGCGAGATCTCGGTCCGCTCGCCCCAGGAGGTGGCGCTGTTGTAGCCCACCACCCCCAGCGCCTGGATCGGCCCGGTGTAGCGGTAGGCGCGGTTGTCGATGGCCAGGAAGCCGGTGAAGGCCTGGCGCGACACGCGGGCCACCAGCACCAGCGCGCCCGGCTCGCTTTCCGACGGCCGCAGCACCGTTTGCAGCGACACCCCGGGCACGTCCTGCGCCAGCAGCAGCCAGCGCTCCAGCTGGGTCGCCTTGACCGGCCCGGACTGCACGAGGTTGCCGAGAAACTCCAGCACCTTCACGCCCGCCGGCCCGATATCGCCATCGAGCTGCACCTCGGCGATTCGCCCCTCGGTCACGGTGTAGCGCAGCCGCCCGTCGGCCGCGAGCGAGGCCGCCACCGTCACCAGCGGGTAGCCGCCGTCGCGGTAGCGCCGCAGCAGGCCCAGCCGCGCCTCCTCGATCGCCGAGGTGGGCACCGCCGGCCCCACCGTGCCCGCGGTGATCGCGTCGGTCTCCGCCTTGTCCAGCAGGGTGGAACCATCCACCGTCACCGACGTCACCCGCCGCGGCGTGTTCGGCGCCAGGTTCTGCAGCGGCTCGCCCTGGTTGGCGAGCCCGGGGGAGACCGGCAGTGCGGCCGGCGGGGCGATGCGCGGGATGGGGTTGCCCTGCGGCACTCTGTCCTGGGGGATCGTCGGCAGGCTGCCTTGCGCCCGCGCGCTCCCGATGGCCGCCAAGCCCAGCGCGAGCGCAAGCCCGAGCCGGCCGGGGAACTTCAGTTCACACGATCCAATGCCGCCGGAATATGGCCAAAGCCGTGCCAAGCGCGTCCCCCACTGCTCGCGGCCAGCCAGACGCCAAAGCCTCGGCGGACACCGCATTCCGTCAACCAGGCCGGGTGCGCACACGAAAGCGGGCAGCATCCTTGCCACCCACCGTCACATCCCGGCGATACGCTGCGAGTCTATTTATTGCAGCCCTCGCGGCTCCGAGCCTACACCACGCCCCGTGGCCAAGCCAACCGCACCTGCCAAAACACCCCGAACGCACTGACAAACCCGTGAACTCATCTGCCAGAAAGCAAGACCAGGGCAAGGCTCCGCCGGCCGTCGTGCGCAGCGCGCATCCGCGCGACGGCCGGCGGAGCCTCGCTTGCCTTGCCTTGCCTTCCTCATCCCCCCAGGCCGGCCGTCACCGCCGTCCGGTCCCCCGCCGCGATGCGCCGGTCCGCCAGCCCCACCGCGATCTCGGCCGCCGGCAGCCCCAGCGTGTCGCGCGCATCGCGCAGCGATTCCGCCGCCCGTTCCAGCGTCGCCGCGCGGATCGCGTGCAGCCGGAACATCGCCGTGAACGCCTGCAGCCGGCGCGCGTTCTCGGCGATCTTCGCCTCATAGGCGGCCCGGATCGCGGGATCCTTGATGTCGGACGGCTTCGTGCCCGGCATCATCTGCGCCCCGTCGATCTCGGGCGGCGCCACGCTCGCCGGCGGCGGATGCGCCGGGTCGAACCACGGCTCGATGTCGCGGCCGAACCGCGCCAGCACCTCCACCCACAGGCGCAGCCGGACCCGCCCCATGGCGAGCCCGGCCGCCGGATCGGCCGGCGCCGCCCCGTCGTCGCGCACCAGCGCATCCACCGTCGCCTGCAGGGCGGCGGCACTGGGCGCGCGGTCGTACTTGGCCAGCGCCTTCTGCACCTCGGCCTCGAGCTGGGCGGGCGAATCGGACATGGGCCTGGTCTCCGTCTTGCGTTGCGCATTGGCAGGGATGGCCGGGGCGCAGGCCCCGGCCAGCAGCAGGATCGCCAGCAGCGGCGCCGTCATGCGGGTCAATAGGGTGCTCCCGGATAGGTCGCCGCGCCATCGGTCAGCGCGAAGGTCACCGAGGCGCCGGCCTTGCTCACCGTCGTGGTGCCGTCGGCCGTCGTCACGCAGGACTGGGTGACGGTGGCGAAGGTGGTGCCCCCGCCGCTCGTCCCCACCCGGAACTGCCATGGGATCGCCCATGTGAACTGCCCGGCCGAAACCGGCACGCCCGGCCCCAGATAGCCTGAGGTGCAGTTGTCCATGAACGACCACTGCGTGCCCTTGCCGCCCACCACCGTCGTCGTCATCGGCCCGAAATTCGGGTTCGGCCCGTGCCCCACCCCGTTGCGTGGCGCCCAGTAGCCGGACGCCGTCGCCCCGATCTCCAGCTCCAGCAACTCGATATTGGCGAAGGAGACGTCGGCGGGCCCGATGAAGACGTTGGTGTGCATGCCCGCATTGGGCCGCCCGTTGGCCACGTGCAGCCGCCCGGCCACCTCCATCCGCACGGTGGTGGGCGTGATCACGTCGAACTCCACCTCCGCCGTCTGGCTGCCGACCGTGACCGTCACCTTCGACGCCCCCTTGGTGGAACGGGCGGTGAAGGTCACGGTCGACCCGGTCGTGGCGCTCAGCCTGCTGCCGCCGGTCACGGTCCAGGTGCCCGGCCCCGGCGTCACCTTCAGCGTCACGCGCTCGCCCACGCCGAGCTTGGTGCGCTTGCGGTTGCTCGGCGCCGGCGCCTCGCATTCGTGCTTCAGCACGATCGGCGCCGGCGGCGGCGTGGGTGGGGTGGGCGGTGCCGGCGGCGTCGGCGGTGGGCGGTGTCGGCGGTGCGGGCGGGGTCGGCCCGGGCGGAGAGGGCGGCGCCGGCGGCGTCGGGGCGGCCGACAGCGGCGGCGCGATCGTCGCCCGCCGGTTCTGCACCGCGTCCGACGTGGAGAACTGGTCGGTCTCGCCCTTGCCCGAGAACTTCACGTTGGCCGCGGGCACGCCCTTGCCGATCAGGAAGTCGGCCGCCGACTTGGCCCGCGCCTCCGACAGCTTCTGGTTGTAGGCCAGCTGCCCGTCCACGCTCGAATAGCCGGTGATCTCCACCTGCGGCGGCGTGGCCTGGGTGGCGTAGTTCGCGGCATACTCGGTGAGCAGCGCCTGGTCGGACGCGGTCAGCGCCGAGGAGTCGCGCTCGAAGAACAGGTCGGTGCCGCTCGCGGCGGGCGTCGACCCGCTGGCCGTCGGGGCCGGCGGCGGCACGGGCGGCGTGTCCAGCGGCACCGGCTGCTCCGGATCGACCGGCAGCGGCTCGACCGGCGGCGGATCGACCGGAATCGGCTCGATCGGCACCGGCTCGATCGGCACCGGCTCGATC
Source organism: Acetobacteraceae bacterium (assembly GCA_044225615.1). Taxonomy (GTDB): domain Bacteria; phylum Pseudomonadota; class Alphaproteobacteria; order Acetobacterales; family Acetobacteraceae; genus CAIYPH01. The sequence goes on from JBGAIK010000023.1 coordinate 6,969, forward strand.
GGCACCGGCTCGATCGGCACCGGCGGGATGGGGTCTTCCGGCGACGGCGCGGGCGGCGGCTCGTCCTTCGGCGGGCCGTCGGGATCGGGCTCTGGTTCAGGCGGCGCGTCGGGATCGAGCGGCTCGGGCGGCGGCGGATCGACCGGCAGGGGCTCGATCGGCGGCGGGTCGATCGGCACGGGCTCGATCGGGGGCGGCTCGATCGGGATCGGCTCCGGCTCGCTCGGCTCCTCCGGCAATGGCGGCAGCGGCTCGGGCGGCGCGGGGGGCGGCTCCGGCGGGTTCGGGACGTCGATCGTCATTTCCGGCATCACGATCAGCCCCGGGTCCGGCTCGGCCGGATTCGGCACATCGATCGTCATCTCCGGCATCACGACCGTCTCTGGCCCGGGCTCCACCGGCCCGTCGGGCGTGATCGTCATCTCCGGCATCACGATCTCGTCCGTGGCATCGCCCCCGGCCGGCGCCCCGCCATCCTGCGGTGCCGCCGGCAGCGCCGTCACGCCGAGCCTGCTCAGCCAGGCAAGCTTCTCATCCCTGCCACCGGACATGGCGTTTCCCCTTCACGGCCGCGGGCTCGGGCGGATGAATCCAGGCTTCCCCGTCCACCGCAACAACTTGCTGCTGCCAAGACCATCACGTGTTCGTGCCGGACACGTACGGCCTCGGGGAAATAATACGCCATCCAGATTCAGAATTGGGGGCGACGACATGGAACTTGTTCTTGATCGGCCGGATCGCGATCGCCGCAGGAACTGCCGGCATCGACACGTGTCCAAAACGAAACGCCGCCCCGGACCTTCGTCCGGGGCGGCGCCGCGCAGGCGTCCGGCGATCAGCGGATCGCGTTGGCCAGCTGGGTCAGGTTGGCCACCAGCGTCTTCTTGATCTCGGGCGAGACGCCGAACGGGTTCTGGTCGATCATCCCGATCAGCGGCTCGGAAGCCGCGTACTTGATGTGCTCGGCCAGCACCGAGCGCGCCTTGGCGAGCCCGGCCTTGCGCGCCGCCTCGTCGGTCGCGGCGTTCACCCCGTCCAGCAGGTCGGCCAGCTGCTTGTCGAACCGCGCCGTCACCTGGTCGATGCGCGACAGGTTCTTCTCGATGTCGGCCACCACCTCCGGCGCCTCGTTGGCGAAATCCTTGCGGATCGCGTCCTTCAGCGCGCTCACCCCGGTCGTCACCACCGAGATGGTGTCGTTCCAGATCTTCGGCGAAGCCTCGAGCGCCGCCTCGAACGCGTCCACCGCCTGCTCGGCCGCCTGCGGATCGCCGCCCTTGAGCGCGCCCTGGGCCGCAACCGCCAGCGCCTTCAGCTCGTTGCCGCGCGCCGGCTCGTTCTGCACCACCGGGATCATGCGCTTGACGAGGTCGGTCAGCCGCCGCGCCGTCGCGTTCATGTCCACCGGCGGCGGGGGCGGCGCCTCCGGCACCTCGTTGGCCGCCTGGGTCTCCTGCGTCTCGGCGCTCTCGTTCTCGTCGGCGCGCGTCATCGACTCCGGCTCGATCGACTGGTTCGGCTCGATCGACTGGTTGTCGTCGTTCTCGTTCGACGACTCGGTCTCGGTGCCCTCGTCCTCGGCCGTGGTCTCGTTGTCGTTCGCGTCCTCGGTCTCGTCCTCGTCCGCCTCGTCGTCCTCGACCAGGTCCGGCTCGTTCATCTCGTCCGGATCGAGGGTCAGGATCTCCTCGGTCACCTTGCCCGCGACCATGTAGCGGATCTTGCTGACGCCGCAGCCCTTCAGCCACTTCTTCAGCTTCGGCGCGGCACCGGCCAGGTTCTTGTTCATGTCGAGCACGGCGAGCTTGGCGTCCTCGGCCTTGTTGATCGACACCGTGCCCCAGCGGATGTCGGAGATCAGCTCCTTGCCGAACTCCTTCTCGATCAGCGGCTTGAGCCCGCCCAGCTTCTTGCTCTTGTGCAGGTACATCAGCACCGAGTTGTTCGGCCCCTTGGCGACCGCGCAATTCATCGGCTTCTTCATCGACTTGGCGAACATCTTCTTCATCTGCGCCTTGTCAGGCTGCGGAACCTCGACCTTCCCGCCCGGTGCCTTACCCATGTCGACCCCTCTCATTCATTGCCGCGACGCCCGATGGCAAGCGGCCTGTTGGACTGGACCCTAGACCCGTTCCGTCAACGCCCGTATGGCATATATCACATCGCCCGCGCTTCAATCGAAAGAGTACGTGAAGCCGGCGCCGTCCACGCCCACATGCACCCGCGCCACCGCCTCGCCCGCCAGCAGCCTGGCCAGCAGCGCGCCCGAGATGTCCGGCAGCAGCGTGTTGGTCAGGATCGCATCCACCATGCGCCCGCCGCTCTCCGGCTCGTTGCACCGGCTCGCGATCAGCTCGATCGCCGCCTCGTCATAGGTGAACGGCACCCCGTGCCGCTCGCTCACCCGGCTCGCGATCCGCCCCATCTGCAGCCGGATGATGTTCTTCATCACCTCGTCCGACAGCGGCAGATACGGTATCACGATCAGCCGCCCCAGCAGCGCCGGCGGAAACACCTTCAGCAGCGGCTCGCGCAGCCCCTTCTGGATCTCCTCGATCTCCGGGACCAGCTCGGGGTCCTTGCACATCGACATGATCAGGTCGGTGCCGACATTCGATGTCAGCAGGATCAGCGTGTTGCGGAAATCGATCGACCGCCCCTCGCCGTCCTCCATCACGCCCTTGTCGAACACCTGGAAGAAGATCTCGTGCACGTCGGAGTGCGCCTTCTCGATCTCGTCCAGCAGCACCACCGAATAGGGCTTGCGGCGCACCGCCTCGGTCAGCACGCCGCCCTCGCCGTAGCCGACATAGCCGGGCGGCGCGCCCTTCAGGGTCGAGACCGTATGCGCCTCCTGGAACTCGCTCATGTTGATCGTGATCAGGTTCTGCTCGCCGCCGTACAGGGCTTCGGCGATGGTCAGCGCCGTCTCCGTCTTGCCCACGCCCGAGGGTCCGCACAGCATGAACACGCCCACCGGCTTGACCGGGTTGTCGAGCCCCGCGCGCGAGGTCTGCACGCGGCGCGCGATCATGTTCAGCCCGTGATCCTGGCCCACCACCCGCTTGGAAAGGGTGTCGGCCAGGGTCAGCACCGCCGCCGCCTCGTTGCGCACCATCCGGCGCACCGGAATCCCCGTCCAGTCGCCCACCACGGCGGCAACCGCCTGCTCGTCCACGCTCGGCAGGATCAGCGGGTTCTCGCCCTGGTGCGCCGCAAGCTCTGCCTGCTTCTCCTTCAGCGAGGCGAGCGTCGCGGCATTCTCGGCCGCCACTTCCTCCGCCTTCTCCGGCGGCACCTCGGCGGTGGCCGATTCGCGCAGCTTCGCCCGCATCGCCAGGATGTCGTCCACGAGCTTCTTCTCGCTCTCCCAGCGTGCCTCCAGCTCCTTGAGCAGACCCTCCTCCTTGCCCAGCGCCTCGGCGACCTTGGCCTGCCGCTCGCCGGCGTCGATCCCCACCGCCATCTCGCGCGCGATGATCTCGCCCTCGGTCTTCAGCAGCCCGATCCGCCGCCGGCAATCCTCCAGCGCCGGCGGCACCGCGTGCTGGCTCACCGCCACGCGTGCGGCCGCCGTGTCCAGCAGGCTCACCGACTTGTCCGGCAGCTGGCGGGCTGGGATGTAGCGGTGGCTCAGCCGCACCGCCGCCTCGATCGCCTCGTCCAGGATCTGCACCCGGTGATGCTTCTCCAGCGGCGAGGCGATGCCGCGCATCATCGCGATCGCCTTGGCCTCGTCCGGCTCGTCCACCTGCACCACCTGGAAGCGCCGCGTCAGCGCCGGGTCCTTCTCGAAATACTTCTTGTATTCGGCGAAGGTCGTCGCCGCGATCGTGCGCAGCGTGCCGCGCGCCAGCGCCGGCTTCAGCAGGTTGGCCGCATCGCCGGTGCCCGCCGCGCCCCCGGCGCCGATCAGCGTGTGCGCCTCGTCGATGAACATGATGATCGGCTTGGGCGAGGACTGCACCTCGTCGATCACCTGGCGCAGCCGCTGCTCGAACTCGCCCTTCATGCTGGCGCCAGCCTGCAGCAGGCCCACGTCGAGCATCCACAGGCTCACGTCCTTCAGCTGCGGCGGCACGTCGCCGGCGGCGATGCGCAGCGCGAAGCCCTCCACCACCGCCGTCTTGCCCACGCCGGCCTCGCCGGTCAGGATCGGGTTGTTCTGGCGGCGGCGCATCAGCACGTCGACGATCTGGCGGATCTCGTTGTCGCGCCCGGTCACCTGGTCGAACGCCCCGTCGCGCGCCCGCTGGGTCAGGTCGACGGCGAATTTCTTCAGCGCTTCCTGCTTGCCCATCTGCGCCGGCGCCATTGCCTGGCTGGCCTCGCCCGGCTGCGCCGAGCCGTCCGTCGCCGCCAGCGCGGCCTCCGGCGAGCCGCCCAGGATGGCGTCGAACTCGTCACCCAGCGCGTCGGGCTTCACCCGCTCCCACTGCCGCGACAGGTTCAGCAGAAAGTTGCGCAGGTTCGGCGTCTTCAGCATGCCGTACAGCAGGTGCCCGGTACGGATGTGCATCGCCCCGAACGCCAGCGTCGCGAACACCCAGCTGCGCTCCACCGCCTCCTCGATCTGCGGCGCGAAGTCGCTGATCGCCGTCGCCCCCCGCGGCAGCTTGTCCAATGCGGCCGTCATGTCCGCCGACAGCCGCGACGGGTCGATCTGGAAATGCCGCACGATCCGGTGCAGGTCGCTGTCCTGCTCGTTCATGATCTGGTGCAGCCAGTGCACCATCTCCACATAGGGGTTGCCGCGCAGCTTGCAGAACACCGTCGCGCCTTCGATGGCGCGGTAGGCAACCGGGTTGAGCTTGCCGAACAGGGCCGCGCGATTGATCTCGGGCATGGGGTGGGGCGTTCCTCGTCTTGTCCAGGCGGGTTACGTACAGGCTGTCGGGCGGGAATGAAACTACTCCCGAAACCGTTAGGCAAGCAGTTCAGTGGGTTGCGCGGTTGACCGCGGCGGCGTGGCTGTCGGCACTGGCATCCAGGAACAGGTCCGCGGCGTCCTCGGGCGCGTTGCGCGGCATCAGCCAGCTCGTCCAGCCCAGCCGGCCCTGCCGCCCCAGCCGCACCGGCGGCACCTCCTCGCGCTTCAGGATCAGGCTCACGTCCCACACCAACGTGTCGCCCGCGTAGTTGCGCACGATCGGCACCAGCCGGTGGAAGGAAAGCCCGCCCGGCAGCAGCCGCTCGTATTCCGCCAGCGTCAGCGGGCCGAACACGATGCGGAACTTGTGCTGCCGGCTCCACACGCGATTGCCCAGCAGCGCCGAGCCGCCAAGCTGCGCCGTGCCCTCGCCCTCGCCCAGCCGCGTCACGTCGCTGTCGGGCAGCGACAGCCAGGCGCCCTTGAAGCTCTCCACATGCACCGGCATGTCGAAGAAGGCGGCGACCATCTGTGCCAGCCCCTCGGCATGCCGCGTCTGGTTGGACAGCAGCCCGGCGAAATGCAGCTTCGACAGGTCGGGCATCGCATCGCGGTTGCGCAGCCCGGGCGTCGCCAGCCCGATCAGCGCGGCGACGTATTCGCCGAAGCGGTCCTGCTCCGGCCGGTCGAAGCTCACCGTCGGGCGCACGTCGGCCCAGGCGCGATAGAACAGCGACAGCGCGCGGTGATGGAACATGTCGGCGAAGCGCTGGAAGGTCGGGTCGCGCTGGTTGCGCCGCCGGTCCCGCGCGAACTCGGTCAGGTGCAGCGGCAACGGCCCGTCGGGCCCGAACAGGCCGAACAGATGCACCATCAGCCAGTCGGGGCGCCCCTCCGCCCCCTTCTCCAGCCCGGCCAGCGCGGCCGACTGGTGCGTCACGCTCGGCTCCTGGCCGAGGGCGCAGATCCTGCTCCGGCCGCACGCTGCGCCCGAAGCGCGGCTGCTCCGGATGGGCCGCCTCCAGCAGCCGCATCACCGCGTAGAACCCGAAGCCGTGCGGCGGCTTCCGCCAGCCGTGTTAGCAGCGCCGCCTGGTGCCCGGCGGCGGCGGCGGCGCGGGGGCGGCCCTCTCGACAGGCGCCTGCTCGATCACCGCCGCGTCGGCCGGCGCGTCCGCCGCCACCGGCGCCTCGGCCTCGATCCCCGCGCCCTGCCCGCTCATGCCCGCGCGCTCACAGCGTCGGCCTCTGCCCGAGCTGCATCGGCCAGCGCATGATCTCGCCGCGGTCCTGGGAGCGCAGCACCGTCTCGGTGAAGCCGTTGATCGAGACATACTTGGCGAAGAACCGGTCCAGCACCGCGCCCAGCAGGATGCCGCCGCCGGCGCCGAACGGCGTCTCGTCCAGCGTCACCGTGATCTGCAGCCCGCGACCGGCGCAGACCGGCCCCGCCCCGGGATCTGCCGCACCACCGGCGTGCTCGCCACCGACAGCAGCCCGTCCACCTGGCGCGCGGCCTGCGTCGCGTTGGCCGGCACATACAGGCGCAGCAGCTCGCGCAGCGCCGCCGCCCCCTGCAGGTCCGCCCCGTCCAGCAGGCTCAGGTAGTTCAGCGCCAGGTGCGAGATGAACCGCCATGCGTAGTCGCCGTCGCTGCGGCACGGCCGCGGCTGGGTCGGCCCCACGATGCAGCGGATCGAGGCCACCGGCGCATTGACCACGATGGTGAAGTCGGTGTTGCGCTTGCCCACCGGCATCGACATCGGCAGGTCGCGATTGGTGCACAGCAGGTCGAGCCCGAGCTGCCTGAGCGACGCGGAGAGCGGCGCGTTGTCGCCATCCACCAGCGAGATGAACACGTCATGCCCGAGATAGCCGGAGCGCGGCCCCCGCTCCCGCGCCCGGCTCGACAGCCGGTGCGGCTGCCGGCGCAGCACGTAGTAGCTGCGATGCCCCGGGTTGCGGCTGAGATCGTTGGCGGCATAGAACGGAAAGAACGGCTGCGCCGGCCCGCCGTCGGCCGAGAACCCCTCCATCGAGGCCACCGAGAACACCTCGTAGTCCAGCGGCCGCATGCGGTCGGGAATCAGGTGATGCTCGGCGTTCTGCTCCACCACGTTCACGCGGTCGCTGCGCTTGGGAAACAGGTTGATCGCCGGCGTGCAGTTCAGCTGCATGTGGTCCGGCCCGAACGCCATCAGCGTCGGCTCGCTGCGGTCCAGCAGGATCAGGATCTCCAGCTCCTGCGACGCGCAGCGGATCGCCGCGCGGTCCAGCCCCGACAGGGTGAAGAACAGGAACCGCTCCGGCATCGCGAAGTATTCCTGCAGCAGCCGATAGCCGTCGAAGCTGGCCGCCACGCGCGGCAGCAGCGCCTCCGCCGGCGCGAGCCCGGCCGGCTTCAGCGCCGTCTTCGCCAGCCGGTCCTGCCACGGCACCGGCCGCGTGCCGGGGCGCAGCACGATGCCCGTCACATGCGCCGAAAGCTGCTCGTACAGCTTCATCCTGGCGCTCTCGGGCCCGCCCAGGAAGAAGCTCAGCCGCTCCAGCGCCAGCTTGGAGATCGTCAGATCCCCCATCGTGCGCAGCTTCAGCCGGATCGCCGCCTTGGCGCTGCCGATGTCGGGCACGCCGAGTGCCGCCACCGCCGCCGGCGAGGCGATGTAGTCGGCCTCCGCGAGATCGACCGGCAGCAGGAGCGCATGCGCGGTGCGGAACTCGCAGTTGGTCTGGTCCTCGGTGCCCAGCAGGCTGCGCATCTCCAGGCCCGCCGGCAGTTCCACCCCCTGCGGGTTGCCGCGCAGCGCCGCGTCGGGCGTGAACTTCACGATCGTCATCGCCGGCGTCGGCGCCAGGTAGTGCGGATAGACCATCTGCAGCAGCGACTGGGTGAAGGTCGGAAACTCCGACCCATCTTCAGCTGGATGCGCGCGGTCAGGAAGGCGAACCCCTCCAGCAGCCGCTCCATGGCCGGGTCGGCCACCTCGGTCGTGCCGATATCGAGCCGTGCGGCGATCTTGGGGAACTCGGCCGCGAACTCCACCCCCATGTCGCGCAGATAGGCCAGCTCGCCCTCGTAGTGGCGCATCAGGCGCGGGTCCATCAGCGTGCGGCCTTCGCTTCGGTCACCACGGCCAGCCTCGTCTCCACCTCGATCGCGGTCTCAAGGAACAGCTGCACCGGCACCGGCTGCGCCCACAGCTCGCCCTCGATCTCGAAGACCAGCTCCGGATTGGCGTCGCCCGAGGTCGAGCCGCGGGCCCGCACGCGCAGCGACTGCGGCCGGATGCGCGGCTCGTACAGCTTGATCGCGTCGGCCAGCTCCTTCTCCAGCTGCACGATCCGCCCGGACGATTCGATCATCCCCGCGAAGCCCGGAATGCCGTAGTTGATGGTGGATTTCGCCGCCAGCGGCGTGGCGGAGAGATCCTCGAGCGAGGCGAGGTTGGTCGCGTTCAGCAGCGCCGCCAGGTCGCGCAGCACCGCCTGGCGCAGCTGCTGCATCGACAGCGCCTGCTGGTCGAAGCTCTCCCGCTTCTGGTTCGGCGCGTTGTCCGTCAACCGGTCCAAGAGCGACGGCTGCAGCCGCTCGCGCCCCCTCAGCCCCGACATCGCCTACCGCCCGCCGGCCGGCGCGCGCACCTCGCCTTCCGCGCCCGCCCTCCTCGCCGGCTCCCCTCGCCAGTCTCCTCCACCGCCATCGCCAGCGTGCGCACGTCCATCAGCGCCGTCTCGTCGGCATCGGTCGCCAGCATGCGCGCGCCGATCGGCAGCGACCAGTCCTCGGACAGCTCGATCCAGTCGGTGCGCCGGGCAAGCTGCAGCGCCGCCTCGGCGGTGGCCGAGCCAGGATAGCGCGTCGGCACGAATCCCACCGCCTCGCCCTTGTTGCTCCAGCGGAACCGCGCCGGCATCCACACCTGGTCGCGCAGGTCCGCCGGCGGATCAAGCTCCAGGCGGCTGATGCGCGCGAACGGCACCCACATGTAGTTGCCGTTGACGAACACCTCCAGCACCGGCCCCAGCGGCGGGTCGGCATCGGCCACCCACTCCACCGGCGTCTCGTTCAGCAGCCCCGCGCTCTCCGGCGCCCGCTCGAACGCCTGGTCGCGCAGCGCGGCCGCCTCGGCGGGCTTGCCCGTGCCCAGCAGCTTGGTCGCCTCGATCAGCAGCGGCACCCAGTCGCCCGGATCGCCCAGCACCATCGGCGAGCGCTCGCCGCGGAAGACGCTCTCGCGCAGCATCTCGCAGCGAATGCAGGTCTTGTAGGCCTGCACCATCGGCAGCGCGAGCCCATCGAGCTCGCCGGCCGCCGTCAGCTGGGTCAGCGCCCGGTCCCACTCGCCGGATATACAGAACATCTGGAACAGGAAGGTGCGCAGCCTGGCATCGCGCGGTGCCTTGCGCACGTCGGCCTTCAGGGCCGCCAACGCGCCCTGCACGTCGCCCAGCCGCAACGCCTCACGCGCGTCGGTCATCGATGTCACCTGCCGCCCTGTCGGCGCGCCGCGCGCCCGCCGGCCCAGTGCGGCGCGACGAACCGGGCCGGCGGGTGAACCACGCGATCTGAAACACGCACTCGGCAACGAAAAAGTCCACGAACCCGCGAAAGCCCGGCTGCCTCGGGTCCGAGGCGGCCAGGCTCCGGCAGGCGCGAAACGGCCGTGGGCGGCATTCCGCCTGCGGCCCGCCAGGCGTCAGGTGATCAGCGCGTTGGCGTCGGTGTCGGCCTTGTTCTTCACGCGGTTCCAGCCACCGGGGATCACGCCGGCGATCTGGCCGTTCGCGTTCTGCTGGCCGTACTTCACCAGCAGGCCGCCGTATTCGAACGTCACCGTCTCCTTCGGCGCCTCGTCGTCATGCGCCCAGCCCACCGTCTTCACGGCCACCAGCTTGAACTGGAACACCAGGAAGAACACGCCGGTCGCGTCGTTGCCGGCGCTCTTGCGCATGCCGAGGAACACGCTCTTGAACGCCTTGCCCGAGCACGCGTTCTGGAAGAAGATCGGCGAGGACTTGTCGACCTTGCGGGTGATCGAGAACGGGTTGAACGTCACCTTGCCCGCGCCCGCGCCGGTCGACTGCGAGCCGATGCCGAGCGTCTGCTCGATGTCGAAGCTGTAGTCCTCGACCTCGAACAGGCCCTTCTGGCCGAAGGCGTCGGTGAACGGCTTGGCCAGCTCGGCCGAGTCCTGGGCCGACTGCTTCAGGTCGACCTGCGACTCCGACTGCAGGTATTTGTCGTTGTAGTCGATGAAGCACATATATGAGTCGATTGCCATCGTCGGGGTTCCTCTGCTTCGTTGCCCTGATTAGCCGTTTCCCTTGACACCGGCCGGGACCTCCCCGGCCGGCGCCAGTCGGATCCTTACTTCGGCATGCGCGAGACCAGCCGCAGCGAGACGGACAGGCCCTCGAGCTGGTAGTGCGGCTTGAGGTAGAACTTCGCGCTGTAGTAGCCCGGGTTCTCCTCGTTCTCCTCCACGTCCACGCGGCCTTCGGCGAGCGGATGCAGCGCCTTCCACTCCTCCGAGCTGGTGTCGGGCGAGGCGTCCACGTACTGGAACAGCCAGGACTGCAGCCACGCCGCCAGCTGCGCCTTCGACATCGAGGCGCCCAGCTTGTCGCGCACCATGCACTTCAGGTAGTGCGCGAACCGGCAGGAGGCGAACAGGTACGGCAGCCGGGCAGCCAGGTTGGCATTCGCGGTCGCCGCGGCGTCCTGGTATTCCTGCGGCTTCTGCAGCGACTGCGCGCCGATGAACGCCGCGAAGTCGGAGTTCTTCTTGAAGATCAGCGGCATGAAGCCGTTCTTCGCCAGTTCCGCCTCGCGCCGGTCGCTGATCGCGATCTCGGTCGGGCACTTCATCGCCACGCCGCCGTCGTCGTCGGGGAAGGTGTGGGCCGGCAGGCCCTCCACCGCACCACCGCTCTCGATGCCGCGGATGTTCGAGCACCAGCCATACAGCTTGAACGCGCGGGTGATGTTGGTCGCCATCGCATAGGCCGAGTTGGCCCAGCTGTACAGCCCGTGCTCGCCGTTGTTGGTGACTTCCTCGAAGTTGAACTCGTCCACCGGCTCGGTCTTGGCGCCATAGGGCAGGCGCGCCAGGAAGCGGGGCATGGCCAGGCCGATATAGCGCGCATCCTCGCTCTCGCGCAGCGAGCGCCAGGCCGCGTATTCCGGCGTCTGGAAGATCTTGGTCAGGTCGCGCGGATTGGCGAGCTCGCCCCAGCTCTCCATCTGCATCACCGTCGGCGCCGTGCCCGAGATGAACGGGGCATGCGCGGCGGACGCGATCTGCGCCATGTCGCCGAGCAGCTGCACGTCCTGCGGGCTGTGGTCGAAATAGTAGTCGCCCACCAGCAGGCCGAACGGCTCGCCGCCGAACTGGCCGTACTCCTCCTCGTAGATGCGCTTGAAGATCGGGCTCTGGTCCCAGGCGGTGCCGCGGAACTTCTTCAGCGTCCGGCCGAGCTCCTTCTTCGACACGTTGAAGACCTTGATCTTCAGCGTCTCGTCGGTCTCGGTGTTGTTGACCAGATAGTGCAGCCCGCGCCAGGCGCTCTCGAGCTGCTGGAAATCCTCGTGGTGGATGATCTCGTTGACCTGCGCCGTAAGCGTGGCGTCGATCGCCTTGATCATCGCCGCGATCGAGGTCAGCGCATCGTCGGAGACCAGCGTGGTCTGCGACAGCGCCTGCTCGGCCAGCGTGCGGACCGCAAGCGCCACCGAATCCTTCGCCGCGTCGCTCTTGGGCTTGAACTCCCTGGTCATCAGCGATTCGAAATCGCTGACCGTCGTCGTCGTCGTGCCGGCTTCCTGGTTGAGCTGGGTCGCGGACATCGGCCTACTCCTCCTTCGCCGCTTCGGGGGCCGGCGCGGCGGCCAGCGACTGCAGCAGGGCCGGGTCCTGGAGCACCTTGGTGATCAGCTGCTCGGCGCCGGTCTTGCCGTCCATGTAGGTCAGCAGGTTCGACAGCTGCGTCCGCGCCTCCAGCAGCTTGGCCAGGCTGTCCACCTTCTTGGCCACCGCGCCGGGCGAGAAGTCGTCCATGCTCTCGAAGGTGATGTCGACCGCGACATTGCCCTCGCCGGTCATGGTGTTCGGAACCATGAAGGCCACGCGCGGCTTGATCGCCTTCAGCCGGCTGTCGAAATTGTCGACGTCGATCTCCAGCATCTTGCGGTCCGCCACCGGCGGCAACGGCTCGGATGGCTTGCCCGACAGGTCGGACATCACGCCAACCACGAAAGGCAGCTGGATCTTCTTCTCCGACCCGTAGGTCTCGACATCATATTCGATCTGGACCCGGGGCGCCCGGTTCCGTGCGATGAACTTCTGACTGCTCGCCTTTGCCACGACCTAGCATCCTTCCTCGTGTTGCAGACCATAACGCATGCGCGACCCGCTTCGGGTATGAGCTGGGTCACATTATCTTGTAACCGGCAGCCTATTTGGCACAGTGCGCGTTATCCGGCCATTCGCGCCGTGCGTCCAGATGTCTCATTCTCCGTACTCCTGCCCCGGTGCCGATGGCCGGCACCGTTCCGTCGCTAGTACTGGTCGTTCTGCTGGTCCTGCTGCGGCCCGATCACGACCTGCGCCTGGTTCACGCCGTCCGAGGCCAGTTCCTGCAGCAGCGACATGAAGTCCATCCCCGCCAGCCGCCGCGCCCGGTCCACCAGCATCGGCACCGGCCCGGACGGCTCGCTGGCCTGGAAGCTGCCGGACGCGACCCTCCAGCAGGTGCAGGGCGTCCTCGCGGTTCGTCACCGCCGCGATCGCGCGGATATTGGCGAACCCGCGCGCGGCCGCTCGTCCGCCGCCGCTGGTCGCCGCCTGGACCGCCCGACACCGCCGCCTCGTCGCCGGCGCCGGCCTCCTCCGCCTCGGCCGGCAGCTCCTCCTCGGGTGCGTCCGCCGTCGGCTCGAACCGCTTCAGGTCGCGCTGGATCTCGCCCAGCAGCTTGCCCAGCGTCGAGAAATCGGGGCCGGAGCCGCTCCCGGCATGGTCGTCGAAGGCCGCCGGAATGGCCTTCACCTCGCGCGCCGCCACGTCCGCCGCCTCGGTCAGCAGCGCCAGCCGCTCCGGGTTGCTGCGCGTGAACGCGCCGCGGATGAACACCTCGGTCATCTTCTCGCGCCCTTCCTCGGGCTCGAGGAAGCCGCCGAAGGTCGCGCGATGTCGCGCACGTCACCGGCCCGGTCATCGGCGAGTTGGCCAGCGGCAGGTCGCGCGCGCACGGATCGCGTTCCGGGTCCTGCAGCCGGAACAGCGCGTTGGCCCGCAGCGTGTGGTCGTTGTCGTCCTCCGGGTCGAGCTTCGGGTGCACCTGCTCCCAGCGGTTCTCCAGCTGGTCGCGGATCTGGAACAGCACCTCGGCGAAGCCCGGCAAGCCATCCAGATGCAGCCGCGCCACCGCGGTAGTGGGTCATCACCCGCAGGTCGCGCGTGCGCCCCAGCAGCGAGGTCGCCAGCGAACGCACCTCCTTCCAGTCGGGCGGCACCGCCGGCTCGATCGTGTCGCCGTACTGCACCTCGGGCTTGCCCTTGGCAGCCCCTTCCAGGGCGACGAAATCAGGATCGAACTCGACATCCTCGCCCGCGGGCGCGTCGTCGGAAATGTCGGGCAGGCCGGAAATGTCCAGCGCCATCTCAGCCACGCCCCGCGCGCCGCGGCAATCCCGCGCGCGTCATCCGCCCAGCACCAGTCACGCGACGCTCGACCAACAATGCCCCCTGCCCCCGTTCCCGGACGCGCCGCACTGTGCCAGCGCGCGCCGCGCACTGTCCAGCGCGATCACGCCGCGTCGCGCGATTCACGCCTTCCGACCCTTCGGCCTCAGGCGATCGCGCTCTACTGCACCACCGGGCAGAGGAACGACGACAGGATCCCGGCGGCGAACGGGTTGCGCGGTCCGGTGCGCAAGTCGAACGTCGCCGCCCGGTCGCCCTGCTGGAAGGCCAGCGTGCTGCGCTCGGCATTGGCCCCCGCCGTGATCGTCCGCGCCCGAACAGCCGGAACATCGCCCAGGTGCCGTTCTCCTGGAACCCGGCCCCGCCCGCCGGCTCGAACGCCAGGCTCGCCCCGGTCGTGCTCACCACCGGCCAGGTCACCTCGGTCGCCTGCGCCTTCTCCCGCCCCAGGCTCACCACCGTCCCGTCCAGCTCCATCGTCACCCGCGTCGTCCGCGGCCCCAGGCTCACCGGCTGGATGTCGAAGCGCAGGATCGGCACCGTGCGCCCGTCGGCGAAGAACAGCTCCTTGATCTGCGCGGCCCGCTGGAACTGCGCCGCCTCGGCCGCGCGATCGGCCCGCCCTCCACCGGCTTCCACGGCGAGCTCCTGGTGTCCACATAGGCGCGCCAGCGTGTTGAAGAACCCGTCCAGCACGCCGCCCGGCGCGAACAGCCGCGCGAAGTCGCCGATCGCGATCTCGCTGCCGGCATTGGCCACGAACGGATAGCGCCCCGCCACCGCCGCCGTGCAGGCCGCAGCCGGCCCGCCGGCGGCATTGTAGGCCGCCACCTGCTGCTTGGGGTCGCCGCTGCGCAACGCCTGCCCGCCCGCCGCCGCCGTCGCCAGCCACCGCGCCACCGGCTGCGGCAGCCGCTGCGCCTCGGCGGCGAGCACCACCGTCGGGTCCTCGCCCGCCGGCGTCCCGGCCCCCGCCCGGCTGCCCGCCGCCGCCAGCTTGGCCAGCTGCTGCTGCAGGTCGCCGATGGTGCGCAGGCTGCGATCGATCGCCGAGGCCCCGCCCCCGCTGCCCACCGCCTCGCGCAGCGCGCGGTAGCGCGCGTCGATCTCCTCCCCCGGCCGGCTCGCCGTCGCCTGCGGCCGCGCCCCCAGCAGCGTGCCGAAGCGCCCGGCCGACGCCGCCTGCGCCTGCGCCGCGGGCGCCGCCGGCGGCTCGGACAGGGTCAGCTGCCGCACCATCGAGGCCAGCAGCGCCCGCATCGGCGAGTGCTCGGAGGCCACGATATACAGATCCTGCGCCGCCTGGGTCAGGCTGCGCAGCGGCGCCAGGTTGAGGTCGGCGATCATCTCGTCCCAGGCCCTGGCGTAGTCGGCGACGTACAGCTCCACCACGTCGCGCTCCAGCGCCCGGATCTGCTCGCTGTTCGCATCCAGGTTGATCCGCTGGCCCATCACCCAGCCCTCGGCCGCCGCCTCGCGCACCGCCGCCGGCAGCGCCGGCAGCAGCACGTTGTGGAAGCCGTTGATGGTGAAGAACCCAGGCACGCCCTCATCCAGCGGCTTGCCCGAGGCGCGCATGAAGATCACCGAGCCCGCCGCGCCCAGCGGCTCCGACGGCCGCCACGGCGGCTGGCGCTGTGCGGCGCCCGAGGGCTTGATCCGCGAATACACCCGCTGCGCCAGCGTCACCTTGCCGAAGGTCGCCCGCGCCTGGGCGATCAGCGCGCCATCCAGCGCGATCGACGGCAGCGGCGCGCCGAGCAGCGCATCCAGGTGCCGCCCCAGCGACGCCCGCAGCCGCTCGCCCGCCTGCCCCGGATAGGCCGCCTGCCAGTCGGCCCCGGTCCACTCCTTCACCAGGTCGCGGTCCAGCGGCCCTTCCGAGCCCAGCATCAGGTAGATGCGGGTCGCCTCGTAGAGGAAATCGGGATTGTTCAGGTTGCCGCGCAGCTGCGCCTCCAGCCGCCAGATCAGCCGCGGGAACAGCGCCCGCTCCACCGCGTGCCGGTAGACCGCCCGCCGCCCCGCCGCGAGCTTCGCCTCCTGGCCCAGCACGTCCCACCACGGCGGCGGCTCGTCGCTGGTGCGTGCCGGCAGGGCCGCGCGCGCCTGGTCGAGCAGCGGCACCAGCTGGCCCAGATCGGCATCGTTGACCGGGTCGAGCGGCAGGCCCGACGCCGCCTGCTCGTAGGATGCGAGGCCGCCGACGCACCGCCGATCGCCGCCTGCCCGCGCGCCCATTGCGTCCACAGCCAGCCGCCCACCCCGCCCAGCAGCAGCAGCGCCACCACCCCGGCAATGATCGGCGCGACCAGGCTGCCACCCTTGCGGCGATTGCCGCCGCTGACCAGCATCGCCTCGTTGAACACCACGTCGCGCAGCAGCCGGGTCAGGAAGAAGGTGCGGCCCTCCTGCGGCTTCAGCCGCGCCGCCTGCTGCGGGCTGAGGCCGAAGGCGCGCGCGATCGAGCCGGTCAGCCGGTCGATCGGCGTGCCTTCCTGCGTCGCCGAGGTCAGATAGACGCCCCGCAGCAGCGGCGCCGGCCCCTGCCCCTCCTCGCCGAACGCCTCGGTGACGAAGGTGTCGAGCGGGCCTTCCAGGCTTGCCAGCTGGGTCGGGAAGCCCACGATCAGCGCCCGCCGCTCCGGCACCGACTCGGCCTGCAGCCGGTCCAGCAGCCGCGCCCCCACCCGCTCCACCAGGGCCGCGAACGCCGCCCTGAACCCGCCCACCGTCTCGGCCACCGGCGCGCCGCTGGCGAAGGTGGTGCCCCACACCTGGGCCCGGCCGTCGCGGTCCAGGTCCTCGAAGAACTCCATGAACCCGTTCAGCAGGTCGGCCTTGGTGAACACCGCATAGACCGGCAGGCGCATGCCGAACTTCACTTCCAGCTCGGCGATGCGCGCACGGATCGCCCGCGCGTGCTGGCTGCGCTCGGAAGCCGTGGCGCTGGCGATGTCGCTGAGCGCGATCGCCACGATCACGCCGTTGAGCGGCTGCGCGGGCCGGGTCTTCTTCAGCAGGTCGAGGAACGTGTCCCACCCGGCGCGATCCACCGCGGCGTCCGAATCCTGCGTCGTGTAGCGCCCGGCGGTGTCGATCATCACCGCCTTGTCGGTGAACCACCACTCGCACAGCCGCGTGCCGCCCACGCCGGCAACCGCGCCGCGGCCCATTTCCTTGGCCAGCGGAAACTCCAGCCCCGCGTTCAGCAGCGCCGTCGTCTTGCCCGCTCCCGGCGGCCCGATGATCGCGTACCACGGCTGCTCGTACAGGTAGCCGCGCGTCCCCCGCGCCTTCTGCAGCAGCGCCAGCGCGGTGGTGATCTTGGCCTCGATCGCGGCCCGCTCCCCCGTCTCCTCGGCAGTGCCGCCGGCGACGCCCTTGGCCAGCGCGTTCTCGCGCGACCGGTGCGCCAGCGTGATCGCGGCATTGGCTCCCGCCCATACCAGCAGCAGCCCCGCCACCACCCCTGCCCGCGGCAGCGGCTCCTCGAAGCCCGGGACCAGCGGCCCCAGATACCAGGCCACGCCGCCGAGCAGCGCGACCCCCAGCAGGCTGTACGACCAGCGCGACAGCACGATCCGGCGCAGTGACTCCATCTTACGGCTGCCGCCTCAGCACGATCTCGATCCGCCGGTTCTGCTCGCGCCCGTCGGGCGTCGTGTTGGGCGCGATCGGATCGGCATCCGCCCGCCCGTCCGCCGCCACCGTCACCTGCTTGCCCGCCACCGCCCCGATCGCTTTCTGCAGCACATCCCTCACCGCGTCCGCGCGCGCCGCCGACAGCTTGAAGTTCGACGGGAACTTCACCGTGCGGATCGGCTGGTTGTCGGTATAGGCGTTCACCTGCACCGCGCCGCCGCCCTGTCCCAGCTCATCCCTCAGCACCGCCGCCACCCGCTCCAGCAGCGGCGGCGCCGCCTTGGCGAAGGTCGCGTTGTCCTTGCCGAACAGCGTTCCCGCGTTGATCCGCAGCACCACCGCCGTCGGCGTGCCCGCCAGCCCCAGCACCTGCTTCTCGATCTCGGGCCGCAGCGCGTCATGCAGCCGGTCGAGCGCGGTCGGCTCCGGCGCCGGCGGCGGCGGCGGCGGCGGGATGACGATCGCCGCCCGGGTGATCTGCGGCATGCTGGCCGGCGGGGCCTGCAGCATCCGCCCGTAGAGCTCGTCGGAGGCGCCGTCGAGCGTGACCATGCAGGCCGCGAACAGGCCCGCCGCCAGCGCCACCGCGGCGCTCACGATCACCCAGGAGGGAAAGCGCGCCTTGCCCGGCAGGTAGGGCGCGGCCACCCCCTCCCATCGCTCCGACAGCCCGGCCGGCGCCGCCTCGCGCTGGCCGGCGATGGCGTCGCGCGCCTTGCGGCGGATCTCCTCCACCGCCGCCACCCCGGCCGGCCGCGGCCGAGACGGCCCCATGAAGCCGAGCGACAGGCAGACATACATCAGCTCCAGCACCGGCAGCAGCTTGCCGGGCTTCTTCGCCAGCTGGCCGAGCTGCTCGAAGAACCGCTCGCCGGGCCGCGCCTCCTGGTGGAAGTTCTGCGTCAGCGTGCCGGCATCCCACCCGGCCGAACCGGCCCAGGGCGTGTTCATCACCACGTCGTCGATCGCCGCGCACAGCGCGTAATGCGCCGGCCGCAGCTGCTCCATCGGCACGCCGATCTCCCGCGCCCGCTTCTCGAACACCCGGAACGCCTCGATCGTGCTCTCGCGCAGGTTGCCCTGGAACGGCTTCGTCGGCGCATTCCACAGCCGCGCCAGCAGCAGCACCAGCGGCTCGGCCACGGCGGCGAGCCGGTTGCCGCCGACCACGTAGATCGGCGGCGGCTCGGCCGGCGGCGCCGGCGGCGCGGCCTCCCGCGCCACCGGGGCCGAAGTCGGCGGGGGCGGGGTTGCGGCACGCGCGGTCCCGCCGGGCTTCGGGCGGATGATGGTGCGCTCGGCATCCTCGGCCGGCGCCGGCGCCTTGGCCGGCACCGCGCGATGCGCGGCCGGCTGCGGGCGGATGATGGTGCGCTCGCCCTCCTCGAACGGATTGGACGGCGGCGGCTTGGGCGCGCCACGATTGCCGCCGGGCTTGGGGCGGATGATGGTGCGGTCGCTCTCGGGATCGGACGGGGTCTCGCTCATCTTCTTCTCCCGCGGGCGCGCCTCCGGTCGAGCAACATGTGTATTGCCACCACGGCCTTGTACTCGCAACATTGGCGGCGTGGCGACCGGCCATCGCAAAGCGGCCATCACAGCTTGGTGCCAACAGAACCCGAGAGGCGCACGCGTGGCCCTGGTGCCGTCCCAGGTCATCCTCAGCACCGACGAGATGGGCCGCATCGCCCCCCCGATCTTCACCTCGGTCGGGCGCGAGGCGATCAACCGCCCGGGCGACGTCTTCGTCATCCAGTCCCTGCTGAACGACCGCCTGCCCAAGCCGCACGCCCCCATCCCGGTCACCGGCAAGATGGACATCGGCACCGTGCTGGCCATCGAGACCTACGAGGCGGTGGTGCTGAAGGTCGCCCCGCCCATGGGCCGCGTCGATCCCGGCAGCCCGCTCTACTATTCGCTCGCCGCCCGCCCGCTGGTCGAGGACGCGCCGCCCCCCAATGTCGGCCGCTTCGGCCGCGTGCCGCCGGACGTGGTCGACGCCGCGGTCAAGTCCAAGGTGCGATACCGCGTCCCGGCGGCCGTCACCATCGCCCAATGGGCGGTCGAGAGCGCCTGGGGCGCCTCCATGCCGCCCGACAGCAACAACCCGTTCGGCATCAAGGCGGTCGGCGACCAGCCCGCCGTCGACAGCCCCACGCGCGAGGTCGAGAACGGCAAGTCAATCCAGATCGTCGCCAAGTTCCGCAAGTTCGATTCGCTGGAACAGGCCTTCGAGCTGCACGGCAAGCTGCTCGGCGAGGGCCGGCCCTACGTCAACGCGATGAAGCTCGCCGACGATCCCGAGGCCTTCGCCGACGCGCTGACCGGCGTCTACGCCACCGACCCCGAATACGGCATGACCCTGAAATGGGTCATGCGCAGCTACGGCCTCTACCAGCACGACATGGGCCCGGAAGAGCTGGCCATCTACCAGGAGAAGATCCAGCTCGCCGAGAAGGAGAAGGCCGCGGCGGCCGAGAAGGAAAAGGCCGCCGCCGCCGAGAAGACCGCCGAGACCGCCGCGCCCCCCAAGCCCTGAGCGCCGCGCCGCCCGATCGCCGGCCGCGGCGCCGGACTGTCACGTTGTGCCCTTCTGTCACGTTTTGCTCTGTTGCTTATTCCTGTGCGGCTTTGTACCCGTCGGCAAGGCAGCCAGCGAGGCAACCATGCTGAAGAATCTCGAACATCACGAGCACGCCGAGCACATGGCCCACGGGCACGGCCATGGCGGCGGCCACGCCCCCGACCCCGACGCCAGGCGCAACCAGATGGCGGCGCTGCTGGTGGCCGTGCTGGCGGCCGGCCTCGCCATGACCGAGCAGGGCGCGCGCCGCGCCGAGATCGACGTGCAGGAGAACGCGATCTTCGCCACCGATGCCTGGGCCCAGTACCAGGCCAAGTCCACCCGCGGCACCTTCGTGAAGAACCTGTCCGACATCGTCGGCACCATGGACGCCACCGCCGATGCGGCGCTCGCCGATCGCCGCAAGGCGCTGCAGCAGCGGCTGCTGGACGACCAGAAGGGCTACGAGTCCGATCCCAAGGACGGCAAGGGCGCCATCTTCAAGCGCGCCAAGGCCTTCGAGCATGCGCGCGACCTGTCGCTGGAGAAGACCCACGCCTTCCACAACGGTGCGGCGGCGATGGAGCTCGGCATCGTGCTGTCCACGGCCTCGGCGATCATCAAGTCGAAGCTGCTGATCTGGATGGCGCTCGGCATCGGCATCATCGGCGGCGTGTTCGCCCTCCTCGGCGTGGTCAATCCGGAGATGGGCGCCTCGGTGTTCGGCCTGTTCCACGACGCCGCCGCGGCGGCGCACTGACCGGCGGCTCCGTTCCGGGCGGCCAGGGCCGTCAGGCCGCGTCCGGCGGCTCCAGCTCGAACCCGCCGGCGATCATGCGCGCCGAGGTCTCCGGTCCCGGCAACCCGGCGCAGCGCAGGTGCATCGGCTCCACCCGGTCCGATCCGCGGCACCACCAGGCCGACTGGCCCGCGCCCGGCGGCTGCGGCGCCGCGGGATCGAGCGGGTCCTGCTCCTCCACCAGGCGCCACTGCCCCGAGCGCAGCGCCGGCCCCGCCACCGCCGGCGGCGGGCCGAGCGCGGCCAGCGCCGCGTCCAGCGCCTCCGGGGTGAACCCGTCCTCCAGCGCATCCAGCGCCAGGGCCTCGGCCGCCGCCGTCCAGTCGCGCAGGCCGGTGCGCGCCGAGGCGTCGCTGCCGCCCTCCTGCCGCGCCGCCGCGCCGATGATGGTGAACGGGAACAGCCGCCCCACCCGGTCGGCGCTGGCGACCAGGATGCCCGCCGCGCCGTCCGGCCCGCCGAGCCCCGCGCCGAGCGCGAAATGCCACAGCGGCGCGGTCAGCCAGTCGTCGGGCCAGGCCTCGCCCAGCGCCTCGCGCGCCGCCACCACCAGCCCGGCAAGCCATTCCTCCCAGTGCGCGTCGAAGCCGTGCGGCAGCCGGCGCGACAGGAAGTCGCCGCGCGCCGGCACCTTGCCGAAGAAGCCGGGGGGAGCAGTCGCCATGGCGCATCCTGCTGGGATATCGGAACGGGCACCGCGCCAGCGTGGCCGACAAGGCGGCACCGCGCAATCGCGCCGGCGGCGGCGCAGTGGCGGTCGTCACAATCGGGCCGGAATCGGCCCAAATTCAATGTGTACCCTGCCCGCAACGATGACCGTTACCGCGGGGCCGGCACTGTGCTATTGCCTCGCTCCAATACGGACGCACACTGTGCCGTGAACGGGATGGGGGCATCGCGATGGCAGGCATCAGCGAAGACAAGCGCAGTTGGATCAGGTCCATGCTGGGCGTCGAGATCCCGGCCGGGGCCGAGCATGAGGAGCCGGAAGCCGACGGGCACGACGGCGAGACCCTCATGCGCGCCAAGGGCGGCCGCGGCGGCAAGAAGACCAAGGACACCACCGCCAAGCCCATCCCGCCCGAGTTCAAGGAGAAGTTCGCGAATGCCGCCGGCGGCTGGGGCACCGCCATCGCCGATGTCGGCGGCCAGGTCGACGACCTCGCCAAGGAACTGGCCAAGTCGCCCGACGAGGAGATCCGCGACATCGGCAAGCACGCGCTGCCCGGCATCGTCGGCGGCTACAAGGCCCTGCTCGACGGCTACGTGAAGGCGCTCGGCGACGGCAGCGACGAGGCGGCCGTGCACAAGGACGGCCCCAAGCTGCTCGGCGCCGTCGCCGACCTGCGCACCACCATCGAGAAGGACCGCCAGGTCGCGGTCATGGACGACAACCCGTTCAACTGCCTGGTCACCATCAAGGGCACGCTCGGCCCAGCCCTCAGCGAGCTCGAGGCGGCGCTCCGCCTCGGCCTCGGCTGACCGGCGCCATCACAGGAGGACAGCGGCGATGCCCGTATCGGTTGCCGACTTCAAGAAGGCCTTCAACGCCAAGGTCTCGGCCGACCTCGTCAACGCGCGCGAAAGCAAGGCGACCGAGGCGCTGCAGGCGCTGGCCGACACCGCCGCCGCGCTGAAGGGCACCGGCTTCGACACGACGCAGATGGAGGACACCCATGCGGCGCTGACCAAGCGCCAGCAGAAGGCCGACAAGATCAAGAACAACGACGACAAGTACAAGGCTCTCGAATCCATCGTGCGCGAGGCGCGCGAGGCCGAGGAGCACGCCAAGGCGCTGGCCAAGTCGGCCAAGGACGTCATGGGCAAGTCCACCGACGCGCCCAACGACAAGCAGAAGGAAGCGATCTACAAGAAGGCGCTGGAGGATCTCTACGGCGTCAAGGTCAAGGTGCCGAAGGGCATGACCACCGCGCATCTGGACAAGATGTTCGACATGTTCGGCTCGGTGCCGAAATCCCACGTCGCCCAGGACAAGCTCAAGAAGCTCACCTACAACACCGACCCCAAATACGGCGGCGCCTATGGCGGGTCGGAGATCGTCATGGGCGATTTCGGCAAGGCCAAGGGCGAGGAGGACTACGAGATCGACGGCAAGGTCATCCCGGCCAACTCCTTCAACGTCACCGCCTTGCACGAGATCGGCCACGCGATCGACGACAAGGACAGCATCATGAAGACGCACATGGGCAAGGCCGGGTGCGGCGGCTGGCAGTCGGAAACCCCGGCCACCATCACCGACGCCTACGTCCCCGTGCTGCGCAGCGACCTGTCGCTCCCCACCGAGATCTCCGACGAGCAGCTCAGCGGCGTCGTGATGAACGCGCTCGGCGGCAAGCTCACCCAGCCCAAGAAGATGAAGAAGGACGCCTGGGACACGATCAAGCCCTGGCTGGAGGCGAACTGCGAGCCCATCCGCTCCGACAACTCGCCCTGGGACAACGCGCCCATCGTCATCAACGGGCGCGTCTACCAGGAGGCCTATGGCGGCGAGTGGTGGTCCTACGACCCCGCCGCCAAGGGCACCACGAAGGTCAACGACTACCAGTGGCGCTCGCCCTGGGAATGGTTCGCCGAGGTCTACGCCATCTCCTGGCTGGCCAAGAAGAAGCCGCCCTCGGGCGTGGACTCCGCCGTCGCCGCCTATATGTGGAAGGGCAAGTAGATGTCGATCTTTCACACCGCCGGCGCCAAATGCGCCAATTGCGGCACGCTGAACCAGGTGCAGCGCACCGCATCGGTCAATGCCGACCGCCGCCCCGATTTGCGCGCCGCCGTGCTCAACGGCACGTTCCAGTCGGTGAAATGCACGAAATGCGGCACCGAGATGCGCCTGCCGCCGCACCTCACCTATCTCGACCTCGGCCACAACCAGTGGATCGCGGCCGAGCCGGTCTCGCTGCTCGACCAGTGGCCGGAGGCCGAGGCCGAGACGCAGAACGCCTACGACACCGCCTTCGGCGAGGACGCGACGCCCGCCGCCCGCGCGCTCGGCGAGAACCTCAGGCCCCGCCTGGTCTTCGGCTGGCCGGCGCTGCGCGAGAAGCTGATCGCCGACGATCTCGGCCTCGACGACATCACCCTCGAACTGCTCAAGATGGCGGTGATGCGCGAAGTGCCGGAGCCGCCGCTGGCCGATCAGACCGAGCTGCGCCTGTTCGGCGGCAACGACACCACACTGAACTTCGCCTGGATCGACACCGGCAACGAGCAGCACCTCGTCGAGCTCGACATCCCGCGCGAGGTCTATGACGACGTCGCCGGCGACGAGGAAGTCTGGGCCACCACCCGCGAGCTGTTCGAAGGCAAGCTTCTCGTCGACCTCCGCCGCCTCACCGCCGGCCCCGCCTAGTGTCCTGTCCCCGAAGTTCGCCATCCTTCATGGCGGACGTAGGGGTGAACAGGACACTGAAAACAAAGAGCTAGTGTCCCGATTCCGACCGCTGCACGTGGCAACGAACTTCGGAATCGGGACACTAGCTCCCCTTCTCCCCCTCCCGGCCCTCCGGGAGGGGATCGGGAGGAGGGCCTGCGCCGCCGCACGACGCCGACCCATCCGCTACCGACATGAATCCCGCGCGGCATCAGCATGCCGCCCGCGCGTTTCCGCTTGAAACCTCCAGGCGCGGCCGCCACCTCGCGCAATGACCAGAGGATACCTGGGCGATGTCCACCGATAAGCGAGCCTGGCCCGGCAGCTCGGCGTTACCTCCCTCCCGGCCGAGGCGCCGCCCTTCGTTTCGCCGCCGCCCGCCATGGCGGAAGCCGAGGCGGCCGGTCCCGGCGGCTTCGGCATCAGCCTGCGCGCCGGCATCCGCACCAACGTCTCCATCGGCATCGGCGCCGATGGCGGAGAGGAGCTGAACATCGGCGGCCCCAGCCGTGAGGCGATGATCCCGCCGCCACCGCCCACGCTGGTCGCACCTCGCCGACCGGTCGCGCCGCCGCCCGTGGCACCGCCGCCCGTGGCACCGCCGCCCGCCATGCGCGAGGAGCCCGAAACCCCGCCCGCCCCGCCGCCCCCCACCCCCGAGGAACTGGCCCACGCCGAGGAGGAGGCCCGCGAGGACGAGGAACTCAATGTCGTCGCCGAGTTCGCCGAGCGCGACGCCGGCATCCCGCCCCCCATGCGCGACGGCCGGCAGGAACCCCATGCCGATCCGGACAGCCCCGAGGAGCAGCAGCGCGAGAACGAGGAGCTGCTGAACGTCGTCGCCACCTTCGGCAACCAGCCCCCTGCACCGCCACCGGGGCCGACCCCGGAGGAGCTGGCCCACGCCGAGGAGGAGGCCCGCGAGGACGAGGAGCTGCTCAACATCGTCGCCCAGTTCGGCGAGCAGAACGGCAACACCCCGCCGCCGATGCGCGACGGCCCGCAGGAGCCGCATGTCGATCCGGACAGCCCCGAGGAGCAGCAGCGCGAGAACGAGGAACTGGTGAACGTCGTCGCCACCTTCGGCGACCAGCCGCCCCCGCTCGCCCCGCCGCCCCCCAGCGAGGCCGGCAAGGGCGGCCTCCAGGAAGGCAGCAAGGAAGCCATCTTCGGCATTCCCGGCACGCCCGAGATCCCGGGCCTCGGCGACATCCCCGACCCGCGCATCAAGGTCACGGTCACCATCGACAACCAGTCCGGCCACAACCTGAAATTCGTCGGCTCCAAGCTGGTGAACCCGAAAGGCAGCGAGTTCGACGGCAACCCGCCCGGCGTGGTCGCCAAGAACAAGACCGCCAAATTCTCGCTCAGCAACAACTTCCCGTTCCTGACCGGCGTCGGCGGCGAGGTCACCTATGCCGTCGCCGACGACCCCGAAACCACGATCTTCATGAAGTGGGAGCGCGGCCGCGTGCCCGACCGCGGCACCATCCAGGAGGTCCGCCCGGCCAACGCCGACAAGTATTCGGTCTCCGGCAACTTCAACGGCGACGAGTTCACCTTCACCTTCGTCGGCCTCGACGATCCCGGGCCCGGCCCGAACCCGGGCCAGGACGTGGAGGCGAACTGCCAGATCACGGTCACCAACAACACGCAGGTCGAGCTCGAGCTCACCGACCAGGGCCACGATGTCGGCGACTTCATGAGCTTCCCGGCGGCGCGGCTCGCCCCGGGCGCCGCCACCAGCTTCATCTCCACCCGCACCAAGGGTGCCAAGGAGCATGGCTGCAAGGGTCACCTGACCTGGAATGTCGGCGCCGGAACCGGCACCTGGCGGGTCGAATGGAACAACCC
>JBGAIK010000350.1:0-3658 GCA_044225615.1 Acetobacteraceae bacterium
GACCACCAGTTGACCGCCGAGCGCGCCAGCGCCTCGCGCGAGCAGCTGCGCCAAGAGGCCAGGGGGAAAAGCGTCGGGTCCACCTGGCCGTAGACGAAGGGATAGGGATAGGTCTGCCAGTCGGTGGCCCGGTAGATGTTGCGCTGCGCGGTGGGGGTCACCTTGAAACGGCTCTTCCAGTCGAGCCGCGCAACGGTGTCGGAAGCACCGCCGCTGTCGAGCGCCGCGCGCTCGGAGACGAACACGCCGCGGCGCGGGATGCTCGACAGCACGCCGCGCCCGATGAGGTCCTCGTAGACCGCCGCGACCGTGTTGCGCGCGATGCCGAGCCGGTGGGCCAGCGCACGCGATGGCGGCAGCCCGTCGCCGGGGCGAAGCTGGCCATCCGCCACTGCCGCCACCAGCGCGCGCCGCAGCCCGGCCTGAAGCGGTTCGCCTGGTCGCCGTTCGAGCCGGGTCAACAGAGCGCTCATCGGGAGCGGACGATCATCGATTGGCGACGGCAGTGCAAGAAAAGGCGCATGCCGCCCGGCGGCCTGGCTGCGCGCAACCGCGTATCGCCGCGGCAGGCGACTGACAGGATGGTGCTGCCGGAGGGGATTGAACTCTCGACCTCCCCCTTACCAAGGGGGTGCTCTACCACTGAGCTACGGCAGCAGCGCAGGCGGGCGCGTCCTCCTAGCGATTTGCTTGCCTGCGTGCAACCCTGTTCCGGGTCAGCCCGCCCCTTCCAGATCGGCGCACAGCACGCGCCCGTCGGCAAAGCACACGATCGCGCCGCGCACCGACCCGGGCCGCTCGCCGCGGCTGCGCAGCTCGTGCAGCGGGATTTCCAGCCAGGCGTTCGGCGCATCCGGGCCGTAGGTGTCCTTGCCGATATAGGCCAGCACGCGGCCGTCGTCGTTCGGCTGCACCGCGGTCGGCCGGCAATCGGCAATGTTGCAGCAGGACCAGCCCTCGCGGCTGCGCAGGCTGCGGAACCACGGGCCGGCCGGCCCCTCGGGCGACACGCCGGGCGGCGGCTCCGCGCCGGCCGGCCCGGCCAGCGCCAAGGCCAGCACCAGCGCCGCACCCAAGCCCGTTCTCGCGCCCATGCAGGACCGCCCCCATGCCCTGCGCACCATAGCAGAGTTGACGCCGCCCGAGGGTCGCCAGATGAATGCGCCATGGCGCGTCCCACCCTGACCGAAACCGCCCGCCTTGCCGCCGCCGAACGGGCGGCACGCCAGGCGACGGCGCTGCGGGCCAATCTGCGGCGGCGCAAGGACCAGGGACGCGCACGCGCGCAGGAGGCGGGAATGAGGCTGTCCGGCTGCATCGAGATGCTCTTCGCGAGGGAGCACGCGGCCTTCCCCGACCGCATCCGCGCCTGCAAGGCCGCCGGGCTCGACGCGGTGGAGTTCTGGAACTGGCGCGACAAGGACATCGACGGCATCGCCGCCGCCTCGGCCGCCACCGGGTTGCCGGTCGAGGTGTTCAGCGTCGAGCCCCGCGCCCGCCTGGTCGATCCGGCCACCCACGAGACCTTCCTGCGCGGCCTGCGCGAGACCATCCCGGTCGCCCGCCGGCTCGGCACCACGCGGCTGATCGCGCTGTCGGGCGACGAGCTCCCCGGCGTGGACCGCGCCGCCCAGCACGCCGCCCTGGTCGCCGGCCTGCGCGCCGCCGCCCCGATCGCGGAGGATGCCGGCATCACCCTGGCGCTGGAACCGCTCAACACCGCGCTCGACCATGTCGGCTATTTCCTCGACCGCACCGCCGAAGGCTTCGCCGTGGTCGAGGAAGTGGCCAGCCCCGCGGTCAGGCTGCTCTACGACATCTACCATTCCGCCATGATGGGCGAGGACCCGGCGGCCGAGCTTGCCGGCAAGGGCACGCTGGTCGGCTACGTCCATGCCGCCGACCGGCCCGGGCGCAACGAGCCCGGCAGCGGGGTGATCGACTGGCACGCGGCGGCCGCGGCGCTGAGGCGCGAAGGCTATGCCGGGCCGGTCGGGCTGGAATTCAGGCCCACCGGCGCCACGGAAGCGGCGCTGGCCGCGGTGCGGGAGCAGCTGGCATGAGCAGGCCGGTGGTGCTGTTCGTCTCGCAGCTGGGCGGCGAGGGCAGCTACGACCCGCACGATTTCTGCCGCCTGCCCGGCGGCGACGACGAGACGGTGTGGATGCGCGCCTGCCTCGACAGCCTGAACCTGCTCGACCGCATCGACTACCGTTGCGCCCGCATCCATCGCGGCGAGGCGCTGCCCGACGCCGCGGGCGCGGATGCGCTGATCCTGGGCGGCAGCATCGCCTCGGTGCATGACGGGCACGAATGGCAGGGGCGCATGCGCGGCTACCTGCGCGGCTGGCGCGACAGCGGCAAGCCGTTCTTCGGCATCTGCGGCGGCCACCAGCTGGCCAGCGTGGAGCTGGGCGGCACGGTCGGCACCAACCCGGCGGGCGTCACCGCCGGCTCCTACCCGCTCGACCGCACCGCGGCCGGCCGCAGCCACTTCCTGTTCGACGGCTTCGCGCCCGATGCGCTGTTCCATTTCGGCAACTACGACCGGGTGGAGGCGGTACCCCCCGGCAGCACCGTGCTGGCCACCCGCCCCGGCCTGCCCGCCGCCGCCCTCGACCATGGCGGCAACTGGCTGTCCGTGCAGTTCCACCCCGAGGCGACGGCCGACCTGTTCGGCGCGGTCTGGGCCCGGCTCGACCCGTCCAAGGCCGCCAACTACCGGCCGATTCCGTTCTGCGAGCGGATGATCGCCAATTTCCTGTCCGGCACCGGCGTGGTGCCGGCGTGAGCCTGATCCGCCGCGCGAGCCTCGCCATCACGCCCTGGCCCAACGGCGCCGGCCGCAAGGCCGACATCATCGCCGGGCCGGGCTGGCTGATCGCCTTCGCCTTCCTCGATGCCGACGCGCCCTTCTCCGACTACGCCGGCTTCGACCGCACCATCACCCTGGTCGAGGGGCCGGGCTTCACCCTGTCCGGCCCCGGCCGCGACGATCTGCGCGTTGCCGTCCCCGCCATGCCCGCCCGCTTCGACGGCGGCTGGCGCGTGCGCTGCCGCATCGACGGCCCGTGCCTGGTGCTGAACTGCATGACCGAGCGCGCCCGCTTCCGCCACGACGTCGCCGTCTACGCCGCCGGCGACGCGCAGCCGCCCGGCCATGCGGACGCGGTGGCCGACCTGCTGGTGCCGCTGCATGGCGAGATGCGCATCGAGGGCGAGGTGGCCGGGCCGCTCGACGCGATCCGCATCGACGGCGGGGCCGTCGCACATGCCTCGGCGGACGCCGTGATCTGCCGCATCCGGGTGCGGCCGGCCTGACGGATTGCGCGCGGGCAGGCTTGTCCGCACTCTCGCGCCCGCCGTGGAACCTGGCGGCCACCCGACCGTTGGCCCGCGTTGGAGGACCGTCGATGCGCCGTCTGCTCACCGTCAGCCTGCTGATCGTCCCCGCCCTGCTGGTCCTCGGCGGGTGTCAGGCCACACCGGATGACCGGCGCTTCGTGATCTTCTTCAAGCCCGAATCGGCCGCGCTCGACGACGCGGCGCAGGACGTCGCGGCCGGCGCCGTCGCCTGGGCGGCCCGGCGGCCCGCCCAGCCGGTGACGATTGCCGCCTACGCCGACCCCGTGGGCACGCCGGATGCGAACGCCGCGCT
>JBGAIK010000024.1:0-31699 GCA_044225615.1 Acetobacteraceae bacterium
AGTTGGGCGGCGTGCAGCCCCTCGCCTTGGCCGGCGGCGCCGCCGGCGTGCTCGCCCTCATGCCCGGCCTGCCCGCGCTGCCGTTCCTTGCGCTCGCCGGCATCTCCGGCACCGCCGCCTGGGTCCGCTGGAAGATGCCCCCGCAAGCCGAGGAGCCGGCCGAGCCCCCGCCCGCCCCCGGCGCCGAGCCGCCCATCGCCGACACGCTGCGCATCGACCTGATCCGCATCGAGCTCGGCTACGGCCTGCTCGGACTCGCCGGTGGCGACGCTCCGCGCCTGACCGAGCAGATCAAGGGCCTGCGCCGCACCATCGCCGCGGAACTGGGCTTCGTCATGCCCGCCGTGCGCATCCAGGACAACATGGACCTCGCCCCCGAGGCCTACGCCATCCGCATCAAGGAAATCACCGCCGGCCAGGGCCAGCTCCGCCCCGGCAAATACCTCGCCATGGGCGACGCCGCCGACCTCGGCGGCGAGCCCACGCTGGAACCCGCCTTCGGCCTCGCCGCCACCTGGATCGAGGCCGAGCACCGCGACGAGGCCCAGTTCCGCGGCCTCACCGTGGTCGATGCCTCCTCGGTCCTCGCCACCCACCTCACCGAGACCATCAAGCAGAACCTCCCCGAGCTGCTCTCCTTCGCCGAGACCCAGAAGCTCATCGAGGACCTCCCGCGCGAGCACCAGAAGCTGGTCACCGAGCTGATCCCCTCGGTCATCTCCACCGGCACCGTCCAGCGCGTGCTGCAATCCCTGCTGTCGGAGCTGGTCTCGATCCGCGACCTGCCCACCATCCTCGAAGGCATCCAGGAGGCCTGCGCCGGCCAGGCCCGCGCCATCCCGGTCCTGGTCAGCCATGTCCGCGCCCGCCTCGCCCGCCAGATCTGCGACAGCCATACCGGCCCCGGCGGCTACATCCCGCTGATCACCCTCTCGCCGGACTGGGAGAACATCTTCGCCGAGTCCCTCGCCGGCCCCCCGGAGGATCGCCAGCTCGCCATCGCCCCGTCCAGGCTGATGGAGTTCATGCAGCGTCTGCGCCAGGCTTTCGACGCCGCTTCGCAGTCGGGCGAATCCCCGGTCCTGCTCACCGGCGGCGCCATCCGCCCGCATCTGCGCGCCGTCGTCGAACGCGTCCGCCCCGCCACACCGGTCCTGGCGCAAGCGGAAATCCACCCCCGCGCCCGCATCCGCACCGTGGGCCAGATCTGATCCATGCGTGTCAAGCTCTACACCGCCCCCGGCATGCCCGAGGCCCTGGCCCGCATCCGCACCGAACTCGGCGACGACGCCATCATCCTGTCCACCCGCCGCATCCAGGGTGGCGTCGAGGTCACCGCCAGCCTGGAAACCCCGGAACCCTCCCGTCCCCCCCTCCCCGCCTTCGAGGAAGGGGCCGGGGGAAGGGTCGCGCCGGCGCACAACGCCGCGGACCGCCAAACTCTCCCCCTCCCCTTGTGGGAGGGGGGCGGGGGGAGGGGTGAGCCACCCCAACAACCTCGCCCCACAACGCACGCAGCCGCGCATCCCCCCCTCCCGCGTTCGCGGGCTCAGGCTGCAATGCAGACTGAGATCGCGGGTCGGGCCGCACCACGCCACGACCCCGCGCTCCTCCTCGCCCACAACACCCCGGCCCCGCTCGCCGCCAGGCTCGCCGCCGGCCCGCTCCCCTTCGCGCTCTCCATCGTCCTCCGCTTCCACCCCCTCGACCTCGCGAAGCCGCTGCTCGTCGTCGGCCCCCCCGGCGCCGGCAAGACCCTCACCATCGCCCGCCTCGCCACCCGCCGCGTCCTCCAGGGCGCCCGCCCGGTCATCGCCACCGCCGACACGAGCCGCACCGCCGCCTTCGAGCAGCTCGCCGCCTACACCGACCTGCTCGGGCTGGACCTGCACCGCTTCGGCGCGGGTCCGACCGCAGCCTTCATCGACACTGCGGGCCTCGACCCGTTCGACCCGGCCGACCGCACCGAACTGCAAGCCCTCGCCGCCGCCACCGGGGCCCGCATGGCCCTTGTCCTCCCCGCCGGCCTCGACCCCGGCGAGGCCGCCGACCTCGCCCAGGGCTTCGCCGCCTGCGGCGCCAGCCACCTGATCGCCACCCGCCTCGACGTCGCCCGCCGGCTCGGCGGCATCCTCGCCGCCGCGCAGCACCTCCCCCTGGCCGAGGCCGGCATCAGCCCCTCCGCCGCCGAAGGACTCCAGCCCATGACGCCGGAACTGCTCGCCGCCTGCCTCCAGCGCCGCCCCAGGAGCCCCGCAAGATGAGCGCCACCACCACCGCCCCGCTTGCCACCCAGGCCGCCACCCCGTCCGTCCGCGCCGGCCGCATCTTCGCCGTCGCCTCCGGCAAGGGCGGCGTCGGCAAGACCTGGCTCTCGGTCACCATGGCCCATGCCCTGGCCCGCGCCGGCCGCCGCGTGCTGCTGGTCGATGCCGATTTCGGCCTCGCCAACGTGGACATCCAGCTCGGCCTGATGCCCCGGGTCGATCTCGCCACTGTGCTGGCCGGCGAGGCCACTGCCGCCGACGCCGTGCTGCCCCACGAAGCCGGGTTCGACGTCCTCCCCGGCCGCTCCGGCGCCGCCAGCCTCGCCGCCATGGCACCGGGCGCCGTCGACTCCCTCCTCGCCGCCATCCGCACTCTGTCGGCCGGCTACGATCTCGTCCTGCTCGATCTCGGCTCCGGCCTCGACCACGCCGTCCGCCGCCTCGCCGCCGCCGCCGACGGCCTTGTGGTGGTCGCGACCGAAGAGCCCACCAGCCTCACCGACGCCTACGCCGTCCTCAAGCTCCACGCCCGCGACCGCCAGCCCCCGATCCCCGCCCGCATCGTCATCAACCAGGCCGCCAGCCAATCCTCCGGCCGCCGCGTCTTCCTCACCTTGATCCAGGCCTGCACCCGCTATCTCGGCATCACCCCGAGCCTCCTTGGCATCATTCGCCGCGACGACAAGGTCCGCGACGCCATACGGCACCAGTCACCGCTGCTCCAACGCCACCCCAGCACCCACGCCGCGGCCGAGGCGGAAGCGATCGCCACCGCCCTGATCGCCTGAGAAACCATCCTCGCCCGCGTGCGGGGTTGGGCTGCGAAGCAGACCAACGAAGGGGCCCGTCGCGCTGCGATGGGAAGGGTGAGGGTCGTGCCGCCGCCAGACTGGCAATAGGAATTGAAACTTTCGCCGCGTGGTGTTAGCATAACAAACTAACACAACGCGGAGGGCTCCGTGCGTGACGGGTGGATCTATCAGGGCCGGCAGTACCACATGTGGTTCGGCCACGGCACGAAGCCGAAGGGCACGCTGGACGACCGCATCCACGATGTCGGGCACGCCTTCATCGCCGCCTTGCCGGCCTCCAAGCGGTCGGAGCCTGCCGCGCAGCTGAGCGCGGACGATCATGGCCGCCTGGACCGCGTGCTGGCCGGCGTCGTCCAGGCACTGCCGCTCGGACTCCGGCTGATCCCGCTGCGCGTGCTGGGAACGAGCCCGGACGCGCCCGGCATCGGGGAATTCATCGCGGCTGGCAGCCTTCTGAAGTCCGCCTCCACCCAGGTCGACCTGCGCGAGGCGACGGACCTTGTCGCGCGCAGCGCCGAGCAGATGGGCATCGGCCGCTTCAAGCCGTTCCTGCGCACCGCAGACGACCATCTCGCACGCAGCGGCGGCATGGTCGCGCTGGTCCGCGACATGCGGCCGGCGCCAAGTCTGAAGGTGCCCGCGATTCCTGGGCCGCGCGGCCCGAGGTTGCCGCCACCCGGGCAGTTGGCTCCCCTGATCGGGAGAGCCCTGTGGGGTGCCGGTCTGCTTGCGCTTGGGATCGCACTCGATGCGCTGATCCGGGCAAACCGGGAAGCGCAGATCAGGGCGGCGCTGGAGCGCTTCCAACTCGACCCATCCAAACCGGCAGATGCCGCCGCCGCGCTTGCCTATGTCTGGGCCAGGGTTAACCGCGCGCTCCTTCTCGGCACGTCGCTGCCCGAATCGGCGCAGGACGCCGTGGCCGCACGCGTGATGCGATCGGCCCAGGCCGACCCGACCTTGCTGGACCGGGCGATCTCGGGCGATGCAAAGGCGCTGGCGGCGATACGCGAGGCGGTTCAGTCGGTTGAGCTGGGCTTTGCCATCGAAACACAAAGCGACGAGGAGCGGGACCTTGTCTCACAAATGCAAGCGCAGGGGCGAAGCGGGTCCGAGATACAAGCCGCGCTGGACCAGCGCCGGGCGAATACTACGCCGAGAACAGCAGAGGAACGCCGGAACTCGCCGGGAACGGTCATCATGAGCATTCCCTTGGCTCATATAGAAGGGCAGTGGCTGTCGTCCAATCACTCCAGCGAGAAAGGAGCGCCGATACCAAGGCAGGTTGCAGACAGGCTCATTGGGAGGTATTTTGAGAACTTCCGGGCATTCCGAGAAGAATTCTGGAAAACTGTTGCGGCTATTCCAGGACTTGCGCGCCAGTTCAATTCGCGAAACCTCGCTGCCATGAGAAATGGTCATGCCCCATTTGCACCTCAACCAGTTGCAGGAGGACGCGCCGGTGTTTGGGAATTGCACCACGACCCCGAAATCGGCAAGGGCGGCGCCGTCTACGATCTGTCCAATATCACTATCATGATGCCGCACCAACACGATATGTTCCACCGGCAACGGAGGCAGTAATGACACGAGACGAGATTCTGCGGGCAGTCATCAAGCTCTATGCCGGCGACGGCGAGGAAGAAGCGAACATCGAGCTAGCAAACCGCCTTCTGCAGGAACTTCCTAACTCCAAGATCATCGATCTCATATTCCAGGACTTCCGGGAACTCACCCCGGAGGAGGTCGTCGACGAGGCGATGCAGCAGGAGGCCGACCATGCTTCGCGATCATGAAGGCGGCGCCAGTTGCGGCGAAGTTGGCAACAGATTCGACAACGGCGAATCTGTGGGTGCCTTGGCTGGCACCCACCTCTTCCACCGTCACGATCGATAGCCCGCGAACGGATAACCGAATTCATTGCGAGGAAAGAGCGATGACCAGATCGGAGCTCATTGCGACTCTCGCCAGACGTTACACAGGGAAAGACAGCCCCATCTACGCCCCGCCGCCTCCAGCGACGCGATCTTTGCCTTCTGATCATCTTCTCCGCTCGAGAAGCCTGTACGGCCGACACGCCGCAAATAGGTGAACAACGAGGCGGCGAGGCAGAGAGAAGGGCGTTCGAGCCATATCCTGGCTATTCTTCTCGCTGCCTCGCCGCCTCGTTGTTCACCTTCTTCTGCTCCCTCTCCTGCGTGCGGGAGAGGGGCGGGGTGAGGGGCGAGCCGCCGTTACCCCATCCACCCCACCCTCTGCTACACTGCCCCTCCAGGGCAGGAGCGCATCCAATGGCCGACAGCGCCACAACCAACATGCCGCAGGGCTTTGACTCCCTGCTGTTCAACAACGTCGACCCGCAGGACCTCGCCGCCGTCCCCCCGGCTTCCCGCGCCGCCCTGGCCCAATCCGCCTGGCACCACCTCGCCGCCCCCCGCCCCCCCGGCCAGCCCGCCCTCCACCTCACCGACCACACCATCGCCGGCCGCGACATCACCGTCCTGGAGGCGATCAACGACAACCGCCCCTTCCTCCTCGATTCCACCCTCGCCGAACTCGCCGAGCAGGGCCTGGAGCCCGCCCTCGTCGCCCACCCCATACTCGCCGTCACCCGCGACGCCGAAGGCCGCGCCCTGGCCTGCGACAAGCCGCAAGGCCCCCGCCGCGAGAGCCTGCTCCACATCCACCTCCCCCGTATAGAAGACGAAACCGCCCGCGCCGCCCTCATCGACGCCCTCACCCGCGTCTACGCCGACGTCGCGCTGGCCGTCACCGACTGGGTCGCCATGCGCACCCGCGTCTACGAAACCGTCCAGGCCTACCGCATCGCCCCCCCACCCCTGCCGCCCGCCGAGATCGCCGAGGCCATCGCCTTCCTCGACTGGATCGGCGCCGACAACTTCACCTTCCTCGGCCTGCGCGAATACCGCTTCCCCGATGGCGACACCGCCGCCGACCCGGTCGAGGGCACCGGCCTCGGCCTGCTCCGCGATCCCGCCATGCGCGTCCTGCGCCGCGGCCGCGAGCTTGTCACCATGACGCCCGAGATCCGCGCCTTCCTCGCCCGCCCCCAGGCGCTGATCATCACCAAGGCCAACGTCAAGTCGCGCGTCCACCGCCGCACCCATCTCGACTATATCGGCATCAAGCTGTTCGGCCCTGCCGGCGAAATAACCGGCGAGCTCCGCCTGGTCGGCCTCTTCGCCGCCAGCCTCTACACCAGCCTCACCCGCCAGATCCCCTATCTGCGCCAGAAGGTGGAAACCGTCGCCGCCCGCGCCGGGTTCGACCCGGCCAGCTATGCCGGCCGGGCGCTGACCGCCGTGCTGGAGAACTACCCCCGCGACGAGCTGTTCCAGCTGGATGCCGACACGCTCTACCGCTTCGCCATCGACATCCTGAACCTCTCCGAACGCCCCCGCCTGCGCGTCCTCGCCCGCCCCGACGAGTTCGACCGCTTCGTCTCCATCCTCGTCTTCATCCCCAAGGACCGCTACGACACCACCATCCGCCGCCGCGTCGGCGCCTTCCTGGCCGATGCCTTCCAGGGCCACGTCTCCGCCGCCTACCCGACCTACCCGGAAGGCCCGCTCGCCCGCACCCACTACATCATCGGCCGCGACGGCGGCGCCACCCCCACCCCCAGCCGCGACACGCTCGAAGCCGGCATCGCCGCCATTGTCCGCACCTGGCCCGACGGCCTGCGCGACGCGCTCGGCGCCCCCGGCCGCGCCCTGTTCGCCCGCTATGCCGACTCCTTCTCCGCCGCCTACCGCGAAGCCTTCCCGCCGGAAGCCGCCACCGCCGACATCGCCCTGCTCGAACGCCTCACCGACGCGCACCCCCGCGCCGTGGACCTCTACCGCCGCGACCGCGACCCCGACACCCGCGCCAATCTCCGCCTCTTCGCCCGCGGCGCCCCGATGATGCTGTCGGAGCGCGTGCCGCTGCTGGAAAACCTCGGCTTCACCGTCGTCAACGAGCGAACCTACCGCATCACCCCCGCCGACGCCCCGCCGGTCTGGCTCCACGACATGACGCTGGAACGCCCCGCCGCCGCCCGGATCGACCTCGCCGCCATCGAGCGCCCGATCGAGGCCACGCTGCTCGCCCTCTTCGCCGACCACGCCGAGTCCGACGCCTTCAACCGCCTCGTCCTCGAAGCCGGGCTCCCCTGGCGCGACGTGGCCCTGCTGCGCACCCTGGCCCGCTACCTCCGCCAGCTCCGCGCGCCCTACCCGCTCGACTCTCTGGCCGCCCCCCTTGCCCGCCACCCCGCCATCGCCCGCCACCTCGCCGCCCTGTTCCACGTCCGGTTCGATCCGGCTGGCCACGTCGCGCGAAGCGCGCTGGCGCACGACGCCGCACCCCACGCCGAAGCCATCGAAGCCGCGCTCGCCGACGTCGCCAGCCTCGACGACGACCGCATCCTCCGCCGCTTCGCCAACCTCATCCACGCCGCCATCCGCACCAACTTCTTCCAGCCCGGCCGCGACACAATCGCCATCAAGTTCGCCTGCGCGCAGGTGGACGACATGCCGCTGCCCCGCCCGCTGTTCGAGATCTTCGTCTACTGCCCGCGCGTCGAGGGCCTGCATCTCCGCTTCGGCCGCGTCGCCCGCGGCGGCCTGCGCTGGTCGGATCGCCCGCAGGACTACCGCACCGAGGTGCTCGGCCTGGTCAAGGCCCAGCAGGTCAAGAACGCCGTCATCGTCCCGGTGGGCGCCAAGGGCGGCTTCGTCCCCCAGCGCCTCCCACCGGCCACCGACCGCGCCGCCTGGCTCGCCGAAGGCACCGAGAGCTACCGCATCTTCGTCCGCGCCTTGCTGGAGCTCACCGACAACCTGGTGAACGGCCAGATCGTGCCCCCGCCCGACACCATCCGCCACGATGCCGACGATCCCTATCTCGTCGTCGCCGCCGACAAGGGCACCGCCACCTTCTCCGACACCGCCAACGCGCTGAGCCTCGACCACGGCTTCTGGCTCGGCGACGCCTTCGCCTCCGGCGGCAGCCAGGGCTACGACCACAAGAAGATGGGCATCACCGCCCGCGGCGCGTGGGAGGCGGTGAAGCGCCATTTCCGCGAGCTGGACACCGACATCCAGTCGCAGGATTTCACCGCCGCCGGCGTCGGCGACATGTCCGGCGACGTCTTCGGCAACGGCGCCCTGCTCTCCCCGCATATGCGCCTGGTCGCCGCCTTCGACCACCGCGACATCTTCCTCGACCCCACCCCCGACCCCGCTACCAGCTGGCAGGAACGCAACCGCCTCTTCGCGCTGCCCCGCTCAAGCTGGCAGGACTACGACCGCAGCCTGATCTCCCCGGGCGGCGGCGTGTTTTCCCGCGCCGCCAAATCCATCCCCCTTTCGCCACAAGCGCAATCCGCCCTCGGCTTCGCCCGCGCCGAGGCCACCCCCGCCGAGCTGATGAACGCCATCCTCAAGGCCCCGGTGGACCTGCTGTGGTTCGGCGGCATCGGCACCTATGTCCGCGCCACCACCGAAACCGACGCCGATGCCGGCGACCGCGCCAACGACGCCATCCGCATCACCGGCCCGGAAATCCGCGCCCGCGTGGTGGGCGAGGGCGCCAACCTGGGCGTCACCCAGCGCGGCCGCATCGAGGCCGCCCGCGCCGGCACCCGCCTCAACACCGACGCCATCGACAACGCCGCCGGCGTCAACACCTCCGACGTCGAGGTCAACATCAAGATCGCCCTCTCGATCCCCGAGTCCGACGGCCGCCTGCCCCAGCCCGCGCGCAACGCCCTGCTCGCCGAAATGACCGATGAGGTCGCTGGCCTGGTCCTGCGCAACAACTACCTGCAAACGCTGGCCCTCTCGCTCGCCGAGCGCCGCGCCCCCGCCGATCTCGGCTTCGCCCGCCGCACCATGCAGGTGCTCGAATCCCAGTCCCGCCTCGACCGCGCCGTCGAATTCCTCCCCGACGACGCCACCCTGGCCGACCGCGCCCGCCAGGGCAGCGGCCTCGCCCGCCCCGAGAACGCGGTGCTGATCGCCTACGCCAAGCTCACCCTCTACGACGACCTGCTCGCGAGCCCGATTCCCGACGACCCGTACCTGGCGCAGGAGCTCGAACGCTACTTCCCCGCCACCCTGCGCGACCGCTTCCCCGACGCCATCCACAACCACAAGCTCAAGCGCGAGATCATCGCCACCACCGTCGCCAACGCCATCGTCAACCGCGCCGGCCCCTCCGTGGTCTCCCGCCTGGCCGACGAAACCGGCGCCGACGCCGCCACCTGCGCGGCCGCCTACGCCGCCGTCCGCGACAGCTTCAACCTGATCGCGCTCAACGGCGCCATCGACGCGCTGGACGGGCAAATCCCCGGCCAGACCCAGCTCGCCCTCTACGCCGCCTCGCAGGACCTCCTGTTCGGCCGCATGGTCTGGTTCATCCGCAATGCGGGCCTGTCCGCCACCCCGCTGGCGGCCACCGTCGCCCGATTCCGCCCCGGCATCGCCGCGCTTGAAGACTCCCTCGGCACCATCCTTCCCCCCTCGGCCGCCGCCGCCTGGCAGGGCCGCGCCGACGCGCTGGCCGCCAAGGGCGTCCCCACCGACCTCGCCGACCGCATCGCCGGGCTGGAGGAGCTGTCAGCCGCGCCCGACATCATTCTCGTCGCCGAGCGCACCGCCCGCCCGGTTCCTGAAGTCGCGGCCGCCCATTTCGCCATCGCCGAAGCCATCGGCCTCGGGCCTCTGCTCCGCGCCGCCGCGGAGGTCACCACCGCCGACTACTACGAACGGCTCGCCCTGGACCGCGCGCTCGACGCCATCGATGCCGCCCACCGCCGCCTTACCGCCGCTTCTCTCGCCCATCCCCTCCCCGAGGTCGAAACCACCCGCACCGCCACCGCCCTGTCCGACCTCACGCTGAGCGGCCTGACCCTCTCCCGCCTCGTCGTCGCCGCCGCCTTGCTGGGAGACCTGGTCCGCGACTAGCGAAGGAAGAATCACAGAGCGACGGCGAGGCAGCGAGAAGGATTTCAATCACGTCTTGCCTTCTCGCTGTCTCACTGCCTCTTTGTGAATCCTTTCTTCCTTCGGCCGCAGCATCTGCACCAGGCAAGACAAGCCCCCCTCGCCCCTGCTATCCTCCCCGCCCCGAATTTCGCCGAGGACCTCCCCGCCCCGATGCCGACGCCTTTCTCGACCGAGGATCTCGGCCGCATCTTCGACGCGCGCACCCTTACCCGCGGCCGCTCGCTGCTGATGCTCGGCACCGTCGATGTCGCGCTCGACGGCGACACGATCGCCATCACCGTCGACCACCTGGGCCAGCATCGCGCCACCATGACGCCGTCCACGCTGGGGCCGCGGGTGATCTTCCGCAACGCCTGCGCCTGCGGCCAGGCCAACTGCGCCCATCTCGCCGCCGGCGCGCTGGCCGCGCTCGACCGCTTCCCGCAGCTCCGCCGCGCCACCCAGCGCAGCTTTCTCGACACGCTGACGGCCGCCGACGGCGGCGAGCGGACGTCGCTCGTCTTCGAGCTCGCCCCCGCGCCGCCGCCCGCCGCCTGCAAGGTCTCGACGCTGCTGGTCGGCGAGCGCTCCGGGCGCCTGACGCCGACCACGCCGGCCGCCATCGTCGCCGATCGCGCCAGCAGCGAAACCGTGCGCATGATGGCGCGCATGCTCGGCGCCGGCAGCGAGACCACCGCCACGGTCGCGCCCGACAAGGTCACCTCCGTGCTCGGGCTGCTCGCCCGCATGGGCCGTGCGCGCTGGCATGCGACCGGCAAGCCGCTGAAGCTGGGCGAGGAGCGCGCCTTCCAGGCCAACCAGCCTCCCAACCTGCCGCCGAAATCGGGCGTCATCCTCGGCGATTCCGGCCCGTGGTACGTGGATGGCGCCACCGGCGCGGTCGGGCGGGTGCGCGTCCGCCAGGCCCCGCCGGCACCCCGCGCCGGCCCGCCCGGCCGCCCCGCCGCCCCGGCCCGCCGCGCCGGCGCGGCCGGCACCACGCGCGCCGCAGCGCGGCACTGCCCGGCGCGACCCCGCGCTCGACCGCGGCGGCCCGCGCATCCAGGCCACCCCGGAGCCGGTGATCCTGGAATCCCCGCCCACCCCGGTGCTGCGCCTGCGCCGCGTCGAATGCCCCGACGACTACGGCAAGATGCAGCTGATCGACGCGCTGGCCATCGACTTCGACTATGACGGCACCCCCACCCCGGCCGACGACGAGCGCCAGTTCGTCAAGACCGCCACCGGCTTCGTCCGGCGCGACCGTGCCGCCGAGGCCGCCGCACTCGATGCCATCCGCCAGGACGGTTTCAGCCAGATGCGCCTCGCCGAGGGGCCCACCGCCCGCGGCCGGCTGGTCTACGTCCATCGCGGCCGCGATGCGCCCGAGAAATGGCAGGAATTCGTCGCCGATCGCGTGCCGGTGCTCACCGCGCTCGGCTGGCGCAACCGGATCGACAAGGATTTCGGGCCGCGCCACGTGCAGTCGGTCGGCCGCACCGACCTGCGCGTATCCGACGCCGAGGCCGGCAGTTTCGCGCTCGATTTCGGCATCGAGATCGACGGCGTGCGCGTCCCGCTGCTGCCGATCCTGACCCGGCTGCTCGACCGCGGCCTGCGCGCCCCGGCCGAGGGCGACGAGATCGTCACCAGCCTCGACGACGGCCGCATCCTGCGTCTGCCCGCCGAGCGCACCCGCCGCCTGCTGGCGGTGGTGGAGGACCTGCTGGACGCCGCCCGCCGCAACGGCGACGGCACGCTGCTGCTGCCGGAAGCCGAGGCGCCGGCCGCGCTCGAACTCGAGGACCTGCTGGCCACCAGCTGGGAGAGTGCCGCCGCCATCGCGGCCTACGCCGCCCGCTTCCGCGACGCCCCCGAGATCGCCCCCGTCGCCATCCCCGCCGCGTTCCGGGCCGAGCTGCGCCCCTACCAGCTGCATGGCGTCGCCTGGCTCCAGCACCTCCGCGCCCATGATCTCGGCGGCTTCCTCGCCGACGACATGGGCCTCGGCAAGACCGCGCAGACCATCGCCCATCTCGCCATCGAGCACGCGGAGGGCCGGCTCGACCGTCCCGCGCTGATCGTGGTGCCCACCAGCCTGGTCGCCAACTGGCAGGCCGAGCTGGCCAAGTTCGCGCCGCATCTCAAGGTTGCCATCCTGCACGGCATCGACCGCCATGCCCGGCGCAACGACCTCGACGGCGTGCATGTCGCGATCACCACCTACACCGTGCTCGCCCGCGACGCCGAGGAGATGCGCGGGCTGCCCTGGCACATTGTCGTGCTCGACGAGGCGCAGGTCATCAAGAGCCCGGATTCCAAGTCCAGCCAGGCGGTCCGCCTGCTCGACGCCCGCCAGCGCATCTGCCTCTCGGGCACGCCGATCGAGAACAACCTGCAGGAGCTGTGGAGCGAGTTCGCCTTCCTCATGCCAGGCCTGCTCGGCGACCGCCGGCTGTTCGCCAAGCGCTTCCGCACGCCGATCGAGAAGAACAACGACATCGTCCGCCGCGCCCAGCTGGTGCGCCGCATCCGGCCGTTCCTGCTGCGCCGGACCAAGGCCGAGGTGGCCCAGGACCTGCCGCCGCGCCACACCATCCTGCGCCGCATCGACCTCGCCCCCGAGCAGCGCGAGCTGTACGAGACCATCCGCGCCACGCTGCAGGACGAGGTGCGCGAGCGCATCGCCGGGCTCACCGTCGCGCAGGGCCGCATCGTGGTGCTCGACGCGCTGCTGAAGCTGCGCCAGGTCTGCTGCGACCCCCGGCTGGTGAAGCTGCAATCGGCGCGCAGCGTCCAGGCCTCCAGCAAGCTCGACGACCTGATGGAGATGCTGGGCGAGATGATCCCCGAGGGGCGGCGCGTCCTGCTGTTCTCGCAGTTCACCTCGATGCTCGACCTGATCAAGCCGCGCCTGGCCGCGGCCGGGATCGGCTTCGTCGAGCTGCGCGGCGACACGGTGGACCGCGCGACGCCGGTCCGCCGCTTCGAGGCCGGCGAGGTGCCGTTGTTCCTGATCAGCCTCAAGGCCGGCGGGCGCGGCCTGAACCTGACCAGCGCCGACACCGTGATCCACTACGACCCGTGGTGGAACCCGGCGGCCGAGGACCAGGCCTCCGACCGCGCGCACCGCATCGGCCAGACGAAGTCGGTCTTCGTCTACAAGCTGATTGCCGCCGACACCGTCGAGGACCGCATCGTCGAGCTGCAGCTGCGCAAGGCGGAGCTTGCGAACATCGCGCTCGACGCCGAGGCCGAGCTGGAGGGCGTCGAGGTCGAGGACCTTGCCGCGCTGTTCGCCAGGCCCGACCAGTTGCTCGCGGCATAGCGCGGTGCCGCCGCCGGCGGCCGTCGCCTATCCGAACGCGCCCACCTCGTGCGTCACCGCCACGCCGATCTCGCGCACCAGCGCGAACAGGCGGCCGATGGGCCGGAACAGCGCCTCGTTCTCCTTGGCATAGGCCGTCGTCGCGCGCGGTGCCCGCGGCTCCGCATAGTCGCGATCGGCGGCGGGATCGGGGGCCGTGGGGAACACCTCGGCCAGGAAATCCAGCGTCGCCGGCACGTCGAGGCGCAGCATGCGCTGGTCCAGCGCCGCCCGCGTCACCCCGTGGCGCGGCGAGAAGTCCGGGATCGACGTCGCCAGCAGCCAGATGCGGTGGATCACCGCCAGCCGCAGCGCGTGCAGCAGCATCTCGCGGTCCGCCATCGCCGGCGCGTCCGGCCAGGCGGCGCGCAAGGCCACGTGGTCGGCCTGGATGCGCCGGAACATCGCCTGGGCCGGCGCCCACAGGTCGAGCCGCTCCAGCGCCCGGGCCACCGCCACCAGTGCCTCCCGCCGTCCCGGGATCGCCGCATGGGCCGCGCGATCGAGCCATGTGCCGGGATCGAGCGTCGCCACCACCGCGCGCAGCACGTCCAGGTCCGAATGCGCCAGCGCATGCGCCGCCAGGTCGAGTGCGGCGGCGAAGCGGGGGCTGGCCTCCTTCATCTCGGCGAAGGTCTCGGGATGGCGTGCGGCCGCCGTTCCCAGCCCCTGCAGCGTGTTCGCGAGCCAGCCGAGCTGGTGCAGGATGGCGTTGTTCGGGATCGCCCGCAGCTCCCGCGGATGGCGGATCGCCGCCGGCCCGCCCATGCCGTCGGTCTGCCGCGCCGCGGGGCGCGAGCCGGTCGGGTCGAGCAGGGCCGGTCCGAAGGCGCCGAGCAGCGCCGCATAGCCGCGATCCTCGACCAGCTCCGCCATCGCGGCGCGGCTGGCGCCGAAGAAGTCGGCGGCGAAATCGGCGTCCTGGTAGACCGGGTCGGCCGCCGGGGGGGCTGCCGGCGGGAAGGCGTGCTCGGC
Organism: Acetobacteraceae bacterium; assembly: GCA_044225615.1. GTDB lineage: Bacteria > Pseudomonadota > Alphaproteobacteria > Acetobacterales > Acetobacteraceae > CAIYPH01. Next base: position 14,414 of record JBGAIK010000024.1, read on the forward strand.
GATCCGCGCCACCGTCGCCAGCGCGAGATCGGGCGTGCCGAACAGCAGGTAGCCGTCGCCGCCCTGGAACGCGCTCTCCTCGCGCACCGCGACCCCCGCCTCGGCCAGGCTGCGCCGGCTCCAGGGCGGGGAAAGATAGGCCAAGCGGGCGGCGAGCGAGCGGGGATGGGCGCCGCGGCCCACGCTCTCGCCATGGGTGTCGAAGAACACCACCTCGACCTCGGGCAGGCCGTGGCGCCCCAGCGCCTCGGCGATCTTCAGCCGCAGCCGCTCGATCAGGTAGCTGGCCGAAATCTGCCCGACATAGCGGCCGGAATCCGAATAGCCGAACTGGAGGGCGAGGCGGCCGGTGCGACGCAGATAGTCGCGCCAGTGCGGGCTGCGCAGCGCCTCCTCCAGCACGCGGCTGCCGTGCTCCAGCGCCTCGGCGGTCTCGAACAGCGGGCTGATCTCGACGTGCCGCTCGACACCGAAGAGCCGCGCCAGCCACAGCGCGGACAGCAGGGTGTAGCCGGTCTCGGTCTCGGCGATCAGGAAGCGCACCGGGGTCGCGCCGTCCACGTGCTTGACGATCTGCGCCACCGTCATCATCAGCCGCGCGGCCGAGGCCTGCTCGGCCAGCAGCGCACCGAAATCGACCGGCACCGCGGCCACCTCGTCGAGTGCCGCATTGATCGCCGAGAGCAGCACGCGCCGCCGCGACGGGTCCTCCGGCGGATCGGCGAAGCCCAGCCGCTGGCGCACCACGTTGTGGAGCTGGGCGGCGTTGAGCCGGACATGGGTGTGCGACAGCCCGAGCCCGTGCGAGGCGAGGCCCGCCCGCGCGACCGCGAGGTCCAGGCGTGCTTCGGCCGGCGCGGCCGCGATGGCCGCGGCGAAGGCCGCGTCCAGCGGCGCCGGCGCGACGCAGGCCGCTTCGCGCCGGTCCACCAGCGCGTGGGCGAAGCGGGCCGCCGCATCCGGGTCCGGGCTTGCCGGGCAGGCCGCGATCTGGGCCGCCACCGCCTCGCGCGCCCTGTCCAGCAGGTCGCGCAGCGCCTGCGTCTCCGGCCGGTCGGGCACCTGCATCGCCAGGCGGTCAAGCTGCAGCCGCTTCGAGGCCAGGCGCAGCCGCAGGGTGTCGAACCAGTGGATGTCGGTGCGCCCGTCGGTGTCGTAGCCGACCCAGCTGGCGAGTATCACCGGCCGCGGCACCAGCTCCGTCCAGCGGCCCGGCCAGGCGTCCCGCGCCGCTTCCAGAAGCGCCGCGGACAGGCGGTCCACCGCGTCGCGCCCGCGGGCGATGGCGGCGACCGCCGCCTCGAACTCCTCGGCGAGCGTGATCGGGCCGGGGCGGTGCGAGACGTGGCACGTCTCGGCGGCCACGCCGCTGGCCGCAGCGGCGAGATCGGCGGCGACCGGCGCCGGAAGGGAGAAGGTCGGGTGCGCCGTGAACACGGCCGCGAAGCGCGGCCGCTCCACCGCGGCGCGGAATGCCGCCACCGGCACCGCGCTGTCGGCCGGATCGGGGCGCACCAGCCGCGCGGCCACGGCCTGCAACGCCGCCACGTTCCCCGCAGCACCGGTTCCTCCGACATAGGCCGCGATCCGTGCGGCGCGGTCGGCGAAGGCGGCGTCGCGCAAGGTGCGCACCAGCGTCTCCAGCTGCGCCGGCCCCAGCTCGCCGCGGTCGATCCGGCGCGAGATCGCCAGCGCCACCGAGAGGACCGGATTGCCGAACGGGTCCTGCGCCAGGCGCTCGCGCTGCTGCGCGGTCAGCGCCAGCAGGTCGCGGACGACCGGAGCGACATCATCGGGTTGGGCGACCAGTTGCTGCATGTGCGAAGAGTGCGCAAGCGGATGGCAGGGTTGCAAGCCCTGCGTGGCACTGCGGCGAAGATTCCCGTCGCCCGGCCACGCAACCGCGGGCGCCCCGCCGCGTTGATCCGGCCATAGGCAGTTTTACGGAGTGGCAACCATGCTTCGCTGGGCCCTGTTCTTCTTCGTCGTCTCGATCATCGCCGCGGTGTTCGGCTTCACCGGCATCGCCGCCGCCACCGCCGACATCGCGCGGATCCTGTTCTTCATCGCGATCGTCGTCTTCCTGGTGTTTCTGGTGCTGGCCCTCACGGCCGGCAACATGGTGCTGTAGCGACGACTCTATCGATGCAGGATGCGGAGCCGCTTGCGCACCAGGCAGGCGGCTTCCGCATCGCGCCGCAGCTGCGCATCGTAGTTGTCCGGCAGGTAGAGGTCGGCGAACTCGGTCCGGCGGTCGGTCCAGGCGCGGCGATGGCAGTCCATCGTCTCGAAGCCCGGGATCACGTCGGACCGCTGCGCGTCGGTGCGGAAATTGTTCGGCACGATCTGCGGGATCGGGTCGTAGAAGCGCTCCTGCGTCGCGTAGCGCTCGATCTGCTTCTTGCGGATCAGGTCGGTCATGATGTCGGCCCGCGCGACGGGCACGGACAGCACCACCACAGCAAGAGCCAAGACAGCACGCATCGGAGCCACCTGTCTGCCTGGTCGGAGTGAGAGGATTCGAACCTCCGGCCCCTGCGTCCCGAACACAGTGCTCTACCAGGCTGAGCTACACTCCGACCGTGCGGCGCCGTATAGCGGGGCGCGCCGGCCAGGGCAAGGCGCGGGTTTCCCCGGTTGCGCGGCTTCGCTAAGGTCCGCGCCCTTGCAGCGAGGGATGCCCCCGGATGACCGACTACGTGATCGCGCCGCCCCCCGTCACCGCCGTCCCGGTTGCCGGCGGCGGCGCCTTTCCGGTCCGCAGGGTGTTCTGCGTCGGCCGCAACTACGCTGCCCATGCGCGCGAGATGGGCGCCGATCCCGACCGGGAGCTGCCGTTCTTCTTCTGCAAGCCGGCCGATGCGCTGGTGACCGGCGGCGCCGACATGCCCTACCCGACGATGACCAAGGACCTGCATCACGAGATGGAACTCGTGGTGGCGATCGGCACCGGGGGCAAGGACATTCCGGCCGGGTCCGCGCTGTCCCATGTCTGGGGCTATGCCGCCGGGCTCGACATGACGCGGCGCGACCTGCAGAACGCCGCCAAGAAGGAAGGCAAGCCCTGGGACATGGGCAAGGGCTTTGACCAGTCCGCGCCGATCGGCATGATGGTCCCCGCCTCCGCCCTGCCCGACCCGACCAGGGGCAAGATCGAGCTGAGGGTGAACGGCGCCGTCCGCCAGTCCTCCGACCTGTCGTTCCTGATCTGGAGCGTGGCCGAGACCATCGCCTACCTGTCGAAGCTGGTCGCGCTCGCCCCCGGCGACCTCATCTTCTCCGGCACGCCGGAAGGGGTCGCCGCGGTGCAGAAGGGCGACGTGCTGGAAGGCGCCGTGGAGGGCGTGGGCACGGTGCGGGTCCGCATCGCATGACGCGGCTGCGCGTCGCGACCTGGAACATCAACTCGCTCCGCCTGCGCCTGCCCCTGCTCCAGCGGCTGATCGGTGAGCTGACGCCCGACGTGGTCTGCCTGCAGGAGACCAAGGTGCCCGACGAGCTGTTCCCCACCGGCTCGCCGGCGGAGCTGGGCTTTCCGCATGCCGCCTATCGCGGCATGAAGGGCTACAACGGCGTCGCCATCTTCTCCCGCATCCCGCTCACCGTGATGCCCGAGACGCCGGACTGGTGCGGCAAGGGCGATTGCCGCCATCTCGGCGTGGTGCTGGGTGTCCCCTCGGGGCCGGTGGAGCTGCACGATTTCTACGTGCCCGCCGGTGGCGACATCCCGGATCGCGAGGCAAATCCGAAATATGGCCACAAGCTCGACTTCGTCGATGAGGCCCGTGCCTATTTCGCCGCCCGCCCGGGCCTGTCCCGCACCATCCTGGTCGGCGACCTGAACATCGCCCCGCTCGAGCACGACGTGTGGAGCCACAAGCAGCTGCTCACCGTCGTCAGCCACACGCCGCCCGAGACCGAGCGGCTGAACGCCTGGCTCGCCGGCGGCTTCCACGACGCGCTGCGCCATTTCGTGCCGCCCGGGGAAAAGCTCTACACGTGGTGGTCGTATCGCAACCGCGACTGGCGCGCCTCCAACCGCGGCCGCCGGCTCGACCATGTCTGGGTCACCCCCGACCTCAGGGACGGCCTCGTCTCCCACACCATCCTCAAGGACGCCCGCGACTGGCCGCAGGCGAGCGACCATGTGCCGGTCTGCGTCGAGCTGACGGTTTAGGCGGCGGCGCTACTGCCGCAGCAGCACCGGGCCAGGGCCGTCGGCCGCCAGCCGGTCGTCCTGGTTGAACATCGCGCAGCGGTCGATCGACAGGCAGCCGCAGCCGATGCAGCCGGCCAGAAGTTCGCGCAGACGCAGCAACGCCCCGATCCGGCGATCCAGCGCGGCCGCCCACGCGCCCGACATGCGCTCCCAGTCCTCCGTGTCGGCGCCCTGCCGCCGGGCAGGGCGGCCAGCGCCGTGCCGATCTCGGCCAGCGGGATGCCGATTTCCTGCGCCGCCTGGATCACGCCCAGCCGCCGCAGCACGTCCGGCGCGTAGCGGCGCTGGTTGCCGCCGGTCCGCACGCTGCGGATCAGCCCCTTGCGTTCGTAGAAATGCAGCGCCGAGACCGCGAGCCCGCTGCGTGCCGCCACCTCGCCCACCGAAAGAACGCGCGCCATGCAGTTTTCCCTTTACCTGAACTTTGGTTGAGGTTGTAGCCAGAGCGCCGGCAGATGGGGAAGCCCGGCATGGACGTGCAGGTGCGGCAATCGGCGTGGCAGGAATTGCGGACCGGCGGCGGGCTGGGCCGGTTCACCCTGCTCTGCCTCGGTGTCTGGCTTCATGCGGCCGATTCGATGGTCACCGCGACCGCGGTGCCCGCGATCGTGGCCGAGATCGGCGGCGTCGCCTATGTCGGCTGGACCATTGCGCTGTACCAGGTGGGCACCATCGTCGCCGGCGCCGCGACCGGGCTTCTCGCCGGGCGCATCGGCGTCACGCGGGCGATGGCGCTGGGGGCCGGACTGTTCGCGCTCGGCTGCGCGGCGGCGGGGCTCGCGCCCGGCATGGCGGCGCTGCTGGCGGCGCGGGTGGCGCAGGGCGTGGGGGGCGGGCTGCTGATCGGGCTTGGCACCGTCGCCATCCAGCAGGGCTTCCCCGAGCATCTCTGGGGCCGGCTGTTCGGCATCCAGGCGGCGATCTGGGGCGGCGGCGCCCTGATCGGCCCGCTGATCGGCGGGCTCTTCGCCGCGGCCGGGGTCTGGCGGCTGGCCTTCTGGTGCTTTGCCGCGCAGGGCGCGCTGCTGTGGGCGCTGCTGGCCCGGCTGCCGGCCGGGCCGGTGCGGCCCGCGGACCGCACGGGCTGGCCGCTGCGCAGCGTCGCGGTGCTGACCGCGGGCACCTTCCTGATCGCCGGGGCCGGCATCGCCGGCGGCGCCTGGCTGCCGGCGGGGCTCGGGCTCGCCGGCATCCTGCTGCTTCTGCTGGCCGCGCGGCTCGATGCGCGCGGCCCCGCGCCGATGCTCCCCGCCGGCACGCTGGACCCGCGCCGGCCGCTTGGTGCCGGGCTGCTGATGGTGTTCTGCCTTTCGGTCGGCACCACGGGCTTCTGGGCCTATGGGCCGCTGATCCTGGCGACCGTGTTCAACGTGCCGCCGTTGACCTCTGGCTACATCATGGCCGGCGGCTCGGTGTCGTGGAGTCTCGCCACCATGGCCGTGGCCGGTGCACCGGTCGCGGCCTATCCGCGGATGATCCGCTGGGGAGCCCTGGTGGTGGCGGCCGGCGCGGCGGGCTTCACGCTGACCGTGCCGGCCGGGTCGCTCGCCGGCATCGTGCTGTGCTCGCTGGCGCAGGGGGCCGGGTTCGGCCTGTGCTGGCCGGCGATCGTGCAGCGTGCGGTGCAGACGGCCCGCGCCGCGGAGGGCGGGCTGGCCGCCGCGGCGGTCGGCACGGTGCAGCGCATCGGCTACGCCGTCGGGGCGGCCGCCACCGGCATTGCCGCCAACGCGGCGGGGCTGGGTGAGGGCGTCACCGTCGTTGCCGCGCAGGCCGCGGGGTTCTGGGTGTTCGCGGCCTTCCTGCCGGTGCTGGCCGTCGCGGTGGCCGGGGCGTGGCGCTTCACCCGCTGATGGCTACCGCACCGGCGGCAGCGCCAGCTCGTGCTTCGCCTCTTCCGACCCCGCCGCCGCCGCGCGCTGCAGCCAGCGCGTGCCCTCCGGCACGTTGCGGCCGACATACTGGCCTTCCCAGTAGAGCCGGCCGAGCTCCAGCATCGCGTCGGGATCGCCGCCCTCGGCGCCGCGCTTCAGCCAGATCATCGCCTCGCGGACGTTCTGCGGCACGCCGCGGCCCTGGAGATAGAGCTCGCCGAGCTGGGTCTGCGCCTGCGGCAGGTTCTGCGCCGCGGCGGCACGGAACTGGGCCATCGCGGCCCGGGGATTCTCCCGGCCGAGGATGCCCTGCATGTGCATCCGGCCGGCGCCGAGCTGCGCCTGCGCCAGCCCCTGGCCGGCGGCGCGCAGGTACCAGTCGAGCGCCTTGTCGGCATCGGCCGTCACCCCCGAGCCGCCAAGCTCGTAGATCAGCCCCACGCGCAGCTGCGCCTCGGCAGTGCCGGACTGTGCCGCCGGCTCCAGCCAGTGCAGCGCCTCGGCGTAGTTGCGCTGCACGAAGCGCCCGTCGACATAAAGCCCGCCCAGCGCGATCCGCGCCGCCACGTCCCCCTGGTTCGCGGCGGCGATGTAGTGTCGCTCGGCCGCCGCGCCGGAGTCGCCGCGCGCCGCGGCGCGCGGGCCTCGGCGCGTGCCGCCTCCGGCGCGAGCGTGCGCGGCTTCGGGCGGTGCGGCGGGACCGACCAGGCCCAGGGCCTCGGCCTCGTTGCGCAGCCCGCCGCAGCCGGCAAGCAGAAGGCAGAGCAGGGCGGGCAGGAACGGCTTGCTGGAATGCACGCGGGGCCTCATGCGGTGGCGCGGGGTCTGTATGCCTGAACCTGCCGCAGGTGCGAAGCAAGCGGCGGCGTGACAGCCGCAGGGCGGTGCGCTAACTCAGCCACCCATCTTGCGTTCCCCCAAGGAAGACCGCCTCGCCATGGCCAGCAGCAACGATATCCGCGCGACCTTTCTGAACTATTTCGCCCGCAACGGCCACGCCGTGGTGGAAAGCAGCCCGCTGGTGCCGCGCAACGACCCGACGCTGATGTTCGCCAACTCGGGCATGGTGCAGTTCAAGAACGTGTTCACCGGCCAGGAGAAGCGGCCCTACAGCCGCGCCACCACCGCCCAGAAATGCGTCCGCGCCGGCGGCAAGCACAACGACCTCGACAACGTGGGCTACACCGCGCGCCACCACACCTTCTTCGAGATGCTCGGCAATTTCTCCTTCGGCGACTATTTCAAGGACCAGGCGATCCACCATGCCTGGACCCTGCTGACCAGGGATTTCGCGCTGCCGAAGGACAGGCTGACCGTCACCGTCTACTCGGAGGACGAGGACGCCGCCGCCTTGTGGCGCAAGATCGCCGGCCTGCCGGACGAGCGGATCATCCGCATCCCCACCAGCGACAATTTCTGGCGCATGGGCGACACCGGCCCCTGCGGCCCGTGCTCGGAAATCTTCTACGACCACGGCCCGTCGATCTGGGGCGGCCCGCCCGGCAGCGCCGATCAGGACGGTGACCGGTTCATCGAGATCTGGAACCTGGTGTTCATGCAGTACGAGGAGGGGCCGCCCGGCACGCGGGTGAATCTGCCCCGCCCCTCGATCGACACCGGCATGGGCCTCGAGCGCTTCGCCGCCCTGATGCAGGGCAAGCACGACAACTACGACACCGACACCATGCGCGCGCTGATCCTGGCCAGCGCCGAGGCCACCGGCCAGGATCCGGACGGCCCGTTCAAGACCAGCCACCGCGTGGTCGCCGATCATCTGCGCGCCACCAGCTTCCTGATCGCCGACGGCGTGCTGCCCAGCAACGAGGGCCGTGGCTACGTGCTGCGCCGGATCATGCGCCGCGCCATGCGCCACATCCACCTGATGGGTGCGCAGGACCCGGTCATGTTCCGGCTCGTCCCCGCCCTGGTGCGCCAGATGGGCGCGGCCTATTCCGAACTGGTCCGCGCCGAGGCGCTGATCGCCGAGACCCTGCGGCTGGAGGAGACGCGCTTCAAGGCCCTGCTCGGCCGCGGCCTGCACATCCTGGCCGAGGAAACCGCCAAGCTCGGCGACGGCCAGGCGCTGGCCGGCGGCGTGGCCTTCCGCCTGTATGACACCTACGGCTTCCCGCTGGACCTGACGCAGGACGCGCTGCGCGAGCAGGGCAGGGCGGTTGATACCGAGGGCTTCGACGCGGCGATGGCCGAGCAGCGCAAGCGCGCCCGTGCCGCCTGGGCCGGCTCCGGCGAGGCGGCGACCGAGCGTGTCTGGTTCGAGATCAAGGAGAAGATCGGCGCCAGCGAATTCCTCGGCTATTCCACCGAGAGCGCCGAGGCCGAGATCGCGGCCCTGGTCGTCGGCGGCCATCCGGTGCCGGCGGCGGAGGCCGGGGCCGAGGTCGCCGTGGTGCTGAACCAGACGCCGTTCTACGCCGAAAGCGGCGGCCAGGTCGGCGATACCGGCCTGATCGAGGGGCCAGGCTTCGCCATCCGCGTCACCGACACGCAGAAGAAGCTCGGCGAGGTCTTTGTCCATCTCGGCCGGGTGACGGAGGGCAAGGCGGAGCTCGGCAAGCCGGTCCGCGCCGTCGTGGACCATGCGCGCCGCAGCGCCATCCGGTCGCACCACTCGGCCACCCACCTGCTGCACGAGGCGCTGCGCCGCCGGATGGGCACGCATGTGGCGCAGAAAGGCAGCCTCAACGCCCCCGACCGCCTGCGCTTCGACGTCAGCCAGCCCACCCCGATCACCCGCGACGACCTCGCCTGGGTCGAAGGCGAGGTGAACGCCCGTATCCGCGAGAACAGCGCTGTCACCACCCGCCTGATGACCCCCGACCAGGCGGTGGCCGAGGGCGCGATGGCGCTGTTCGGCGAGAAATACGGCGAGGAGGTCCGCGTCGTGGCGATGGGCACCGGCGACGACGCCCGCACCGCCTACTCGATCGAGCTCTGCGGCGGCACCCATGTCCGTCGCACCGGCGATATCGGCCTGTTCCGCATCGTGGGCGAAGGCGCGGTCAGTGCCGGCGTCCGCCGTGTCGAGGCCGTCACCGGCGCGGCCGCGCTGGCCCTGGTCGCCGAGAACGACCGCCGCCTGTCCGAGACCGCCGCCGCGCTCAAGGTCAGCGCGGCCGAGGTGCCGGAACGCGTCGCCGCCCTGGTCGAGGATCGCCGCAAGCTGGAGCGCCAGGTGGCCGAGCTGCAGAAGAAGCTCGCCACCGGCGGCACCGCCGCCGAGGTCGAAACCGTTGCCGGCACCCAGCTCGCCGCCCGCAACCTGGGCGAGGTGGCGCCGCGCGACCTCAAGGGCATCGCGGAGACGATCGTCAAGCAGCTCGGCAGCGGCGTGGCCGCCGTGGTCAGCACCGCCGAGGGCAAGGCCAGCATCGTCGTCGCCGTCTCCCCCGATCTCACCGCCCGCTTCTCGGCGGTTGACCTGGTACGCGCCGCGAGCATGGCGGCCGGCGGCAAGGGCGGCGGCGGCCGGCCGGACATGGCGCAGGCCGGCGGGCCGGATGCCGCCGCCGCCGATGCGGCGCTGGCAGCGGTGCGGGCGGTGCTGGCGGCGTAGTCAGGCCCGGCGGCGGCCCGGCGACCCTGGCTTCGGCTTGCGCCGGGGTGACGTGTCACCCTCGCCGAGGCTTTTGCGCAGGGCGGCCATCAGGTCGACGACATTGCCGTGCTCCGGCTCCTCCGCGTCGGCAGGCTCGACGCCCTCCCCCTTCAGCTTGGCCGCGATCACCTCGCGCAACCGGGCCTCGTAGCGGTCCTCGCTGTCATCCGGCACGTAGCGGCCCGACTGGCGGTCGATCAGCTGCCGCGCCAACTTGACCATCTCCGGATCGGGGCGGCCGGGCGGAAGGCCGGTGAACAGCTCGTCCGCGTCGTTGAGGTCGCGCCGCTCGTGCAGCGTGTGGTAACCAGGCCCTTGCCCATGGGCATGATCGCGACGCGCGTTCGCGCCGCGCGATCACGACCTGGGGCGAGCGCGCCTTGCCGTCCGCCGCGATCGCGTCGCGCAGCACGACATACACGTCGCGGCCGGCCTCGCCGTCGGGCGCGCAATAGTAGCTGGCGTCGAACCAGATCGGGTCGATCGAGGCGACGTCGACGAACTTGGCGATCGCGATGATGCTGGAGCTCTCGACGCGGGCGGATTCGAAGTCCGCGTCGTCCAGCAGCAGGTAGGTGTCCTTCTTGAACTCGTAGCCCTTCACCAGGTCCTGGCGCGCCACTTCCTTGTCGGTCTCCGCATCGAGCGTGACCATGCGGATGCGGTTGCCGGTCTTGGGATTGATCAGGTTGAAATGCAGCGACCCGCGGTCGTGATTCGCCGCGTACAGGGCGACCGGGCAGGTGACGAGGGCGAGGCGGAGATGGCCGCGCCAGATGGGACGGTTTGCCATGGCGGGCGAACGCGCCCGGGCTGCTCCGGGTTGCGTCAGCGCCGGCGCTTCGGCCTTGCCGCGGTGACGATGGCGCCATGGCGGGGCGCTGCGGCAGCCTGCTCCACCGATTCGGGCAGCCTCGGCAAGGGCTGGCGGGCGGCGTCGAACCCTTCCCACGGGTCCTTGCGGAGGCGGGCGAGACGGGCAGGGGTGGTCCCGATGGTGAACGCCCTGGGATCGAGGCGTGCCGTCACCTCGCGCCAGGCGAGCGGGGTCGCGACCGGGGCGCCGTCGCGGGCGCGCGGGCTGAACGTGGCGATCGCGGTGGCGCCCAGGCCGTTGCGCAGCCAGTCCACCAGGATGCGGCCCTTGCGGTCGGCGATCTTCACGTGCGCCAGGAAGCGGTCCGGCAGCTCCGCCGCCATGGCTTCGGCGAAGGCGCGGCTGAAGCGGCGGGCGGCATCCCAGTCGGCGGACGGGGTGAGCGGTGCGACGACATGCAGCCCCTTGCCCCCCGAGCTGCGGCAGAAGGCCGCGAGGCGCAGGGCATCCAGCCGCTTGCGGACCTCCGCCGCCGCGGCGACCACGTCGGAAAAGGCGACCCCCTCGCCCGGGTCGAGGTCGAAGACGAGCTGGTCGGGGTGGGCGGGATCGGCCTCGCTGGCCCCCCACGCATGCAGCTCGACGGCGGAAATCTGCGCCAGGGCGGCAAGGCCGGCCGCGTCGTCGATGGCGAGGTAGGGGGCGCCGGCCGCGCTCGCTTCGCGGATGCCGGGCGGCAGGTGGCCGTGGCCGTGCTTCTGGAAGAACCGCTCGCCCGCCACGCCCTCGGGGCAGCGCAGGAGGGCGAGCGGGCGACGGGCAATGCCGGGCAAGGCGTGGTCCGCGACCGTCTGCCAGTATTCGGCCAGATGGCGCTTGCTGATGCCGGGCCAGAGCGCGCGGTCAGGATGGGTGATGCGCACGCCGGCGACCTCCGCCTCCGCGGCCCGGGGCGCGCGGGCGGAGACGATGCGGGCAGCGGGCGGTCCGGTCTCCGGCGCCGGATGCGGCGGGACGGCGGCGCGCGAGCGGGGCTTGGCGGCCATTCGGGTGGATCCTTCGCGAACAGGCGCGCGTGCGGCGTCGGGGACGGCCGGGTCGCGCACCACCTCGGCGGCATCCTTGTCCGCGCGCAGGCCGAGGAACACGGCATGGCGGACACGGCCGGAGCCGGACCAGGCGGTGAACTGTATCTCGGCCACCAGCTCCGGGCGAACCCAGGTCACGGCAGGATCGATCGGGTCGCCGGCGACGAGCAGGCCCGCGGGCCGCGGCGCATCAAGCTGGCCGAGGCGGCGGCGCAGCGACTTCAGCTCGGCTGCGGAAAAGCCGCTGCCGGCGCCGCCGGCATAGTGCAGCTTGCCCTTGCGATCATGGTAGCCGAGATGAAGCGCACCGATCCCGGTCCGGCTGCCGGCGGGCGGGGTCCAGCCGAGGACCACGAACTCCTCGCGCCCGAGGCATTTCAGCTTGACCCAGGCCGGCCCGCGCCCGGCGGCATAGGGCGCGTCGGCGCGCTTGGCGACGATGCCTTCCAGCTTCATGCCGCAGGCCCGGCGGCGGATGGCGGCGATGTCGCCGGCAACGTGGTCGCTGTAGCGGATCATGCCGCGCGCGGGGACGAGCGGCTTCAGGGCGGCCTTGCGGTCGGCGAGGCGGGCAGGGCGCAGATCCCACCCATCCAGGGCCAGCAGGTCGAAGGCATGGAAGTGGAGCCTGCGGTCCTGCCCGGCGGAAAGTGCGGCCTGGAGATCGGGGAAGGACGAGGTGCCATCGGGGCGCATGGCGACCAGCTCGCCGTCGAGCAGGCAAATGGTGGCCGGCAGGGCCGCCACGGCGCGCGCCAGCACCGGCAGCCGGTCGGCCCAGTCATGGCCGTTGCGCGTCACGAGGCGCACGCCATCCGGAGTCTTCCAGGCCAGCAGGCGATAGCCGTCGAACTTGAGCTCGTTGATTCATCCGCCGCCCTCGGGCGGGTCCTCGGCGGCGCGGCACAGCTGGGGTGACTGGTCGGGCGGCGGGGTGCCGCGCACCGCGCCGGGGGCGGGCGGCCCGGCACGCGCCGCGTCGGCGGCCGGCGGCGCCGACGTCTCCAGCGCCGCGCATCGACCCCCGCGCGCTGTTCCTCGTCGTGGCCTTGATGAGAAACCACGCCTCTGCCTTGCGCGGATCGCGGCGGCGCAGGCGAACCAGCGTGAACCGGCCATGCAGCCGCGCGCCGTCCAGCGTGAAGCGCAGCTCGCCATCCTTCATGCCCTGCTCGGGATCGCCCAGCGGCTGCCAGGTGCCGCGGTCCCACAGGGTGACGGCGCCTGCCCCGTACGAGCCCGCGGGAATCGTGCCCTCGAAGGCGGCGTAGTCGAGCGGATGGTCCTCCACATGGATGGCCATGCGCTTGTGCGCGGGATCGAGCGACGGGCCCCTGGGCACGGCCCAGGACCACAGCACGCCGCCATGTTCCAGCCGGAAATCCCAGTGCAGCCCGGCGCGACGGGCGGCGTGCTTCTGGACGACGAAGATCGGCGCGTTCGCACGGTTCGCCGCCGCCCCCGGCGCGGGTTCGGCGGTGCGGGTGAAGTCGCGCTTCGCCTGGTAGGTGGCCAGGGAGGTGTTGCGGGCCATGCGAAGGCAAGTCGCCCGGGGGTGGCGGGTTGCAGCCGGGTCCCGCAACGAGTGCCGAACCCGTTTGACAGGGTTGTCAGGGCACTGCCACTCTCACCGCCGTGATGCGAATTACGCAGGCACGAGCTAGGGGGCTTCGGACAATGGACATGCGCATGACGCGCCGCGGCGCAATGCTGGGCGGCCTGGCGGCGGGCGGGGCAATGTCGGCCGGATGGCCGGCGCGGGCGGCGCTGAAGGGCGGCACGCTCAAGGTCGCCCTGGTGACCGACATCGTGAACTACGATCCGCTGCAGTTCAGCTCCAACAACATGCCGCTGATCAAGAACCTCTACGACGCGCTGCTCGAATACGCGCCGGACGGCAGCGTGGTGCCGTGGCTCGCCTCCGCCTACAAGATCGCGCCCGACAACAAGTCCATCCAGCTTACCATGCGCGACGGCGTGAAGTTCCACAGCGGCGCGCCGCTCACCACCGCCGCCGTGGTGGCCAGCTTCACCAAGGCGTCCGACCCCAAGAAGGGCAAGAACGCCTATCCCACGATGTCGGTGGTCAAGGACTGGACGGTCCAGGACGACAAGGTCATCACGCTGAATTTCAAGGACAAGGTGCCGGACCGGCAGATTTTCGACATCCTCCAGTTCATGGCGGTGATCGACCCGGCCATCGTCGAGGACGTGGAGACCAAGGTGAACGGCACCGGCCCCTTCACCATCGCCGACCGGGTGCTGGGCCAGCGCTTCCGGCTGGTGAAGAACAAGAACTACTGGCGCGCGGGCGAGCCGGTGCTGGACGAGATCGTGTTCACCGTCTTCGCCGACAACGATTCCGCCTCGGCGGCGCTCGAATCCGGCGCGGCCGACCTGATCTTCGGCGGCGGCGCGCGCGCCGCGGTGCGGCTGCGCGATGCCGGCAACCAGCTCTGGCAGGGCAAGGGCCAGCTGGTCCAGGTGCTGCGCATCAACACCACCCGCGGCCCGTTCCGCAACGAGAAGTTCCGCCAGGCCTTCAACTACCTGATCGACCGGGCGGCGATCCTGCGCGTCGGCTATGCCAATCTGGGCGAGGTCACCGCGCTGCCCTGGGCGCCGGCGAGCCCCGCGGCCGACCGCGCCTACGACAAGACCTATGCGTTCAGCATCGACAAGGGCAAGGAGCTGCTCAAGGCCTCAGGGCTGTCTCAGGCCGAGATGAACGACTGGAAGCTGCTGGTGAACGGCAGCGACGAGGATGCCAGCAAGATCAGCCAGGTCGTGCAGTCCACGCTGCAGCGCGCCGGGATCACCATCCAGCTCGAGATCAAGCAGGGCGGCGAGTTCGTCGACGCGCTGCTCGGCGGCAAGTTCGACGCGGTGTTCGGCGGCGTCGGCAACGTGCAGAAATTCCCCTCGCGCATCACCACCAACTCGATCTTCCGCACCGTCAACAACCCGGTGCTCGGCAACCCGAACCCGCACAAGGCCTATGTCGATGCGATCGAGAAGGTGAACGGCGCCTTCGGGGCGGACGTGAAGCCGGCCTACGACCAGCTCAACAAGGCGATCGTGGACAGCGCCTTCGGCATCGCGACCAACACCTTCGACGTGGCGCTGATCGTGGCCAGCAAGAAGGTGGGCGGGTTCACGCCGGACATCGACAACATGCTGGTGGCGCGGACGCTTGGTTTCGTATAGCGGTTCTTTTTTGAAAAAAAGAACCAGAAAACTTCTATCCGTTCGTCGCGTAGCCGCGCAGCTTCCTCACGAAGAACGAACGGATAGAAGTCTTTTTGCTTCTTTTTCTTCAGAAAAAGAAGGCCTTCCTCTTGCCTGACCCCGTCCTGTCCGTCCGCAACCTGTCCGTCGTCTTCGGCGGCCGGGTCCCCGCCGTCCGTGGCGTCGATTTCGACGTCTTTCCGGGCGAGGTCCTGTGCATCGTGGGCGAGAGCGGCTCCGGCAAGAGCGTGACCGCGCTTGCCGCCACCGGCCTGCTGCCCCCGACAGCCGCCGTTTCGGGCAGCGTGCGGCTGGGCGACGTCGAGGTGACCACGGCCAGCCGCGAGCAGCTGCGGCTGATGCGCGGCAACGATGTCGGCATGGTCTTCCAGGACCCGACCACCACGCTCAACCCGGTGCTGCCGATCGGCCGGCAGGTGATCGAGGGCCAGGTGAAGCTCGGCCGGGTCAAGCCGTCCGAGGCTGCGGCCCGCGCGGTGGCGCTGCTGCGCGAGGTCGACATCCCCGATCCCGAGGGACGGGTGCGCCAGTATCCGCACCAGTTCTCGGGCGGCATGCGCCAGCGGGCGGTGATCGCCATGGCGATGGCCGGCCGGCCCAGGCTGATCATCGCCGATGAGCCGACCACGGCGCTCGACGTCACCGTGCAGGCCCAGGTGCTCGGCCTGCTCGCCCGCCGCCAGGCCGAGACCGGGGCGGCGGTGATCCTCATCACCCATGATCTGGGCGTGGTGGCGGAAACGGCGCACCGGGTGGCGGTGATGTATGCCGGCCGCATCGTCGAGACCGACCGGTCGCAGCCATCTTCAGCCGGCCGCAGCACCCCTACACGGTCGCCCTGCTGGAAAGCCCGCCGCGGCTGGACGGCGGCGGCACGCGGCTGGTGCCGATACCCGCAGCCGCCCCTGCCGGCCGCGCTGCCCGGGCTGCGCCTTCCGGGTGCGGTGCCGGATCGCGCAGGCGGTCTGTGCCGAGGCCGATCCAGCCTTGGCGCCGGCCGGCCCGGCGCAGGCGGCTGCATGCCATTTCGCGGGCCAGGCGGGAGTGGCGCCGGAGGCGCTGGCCGCGCCGGCGGTCGTGGACGCCCGCGGCGAAACCCTGCTCGCCGTCGAGGGGCTGCAGGTGCATTTCCCGATCCGCGCCGGGCTCCTGCGCCGGCAGATCGGCACCGTCAAGGCGGTCAACGGCGTCAGCCTCACGGTGCGGGAGGGCGAGACGCTGGGCCTGGTGGGCGAAAGCGGCTGCGGCAAGACCACCACCGGGCGGGCGATCATGGGCCTCGTGCCGGCAACCGCCGGTTCGGTGCGCTTCGCCGGCGAGGAGGTGACCACGCTGGCGCCCGAGGGCAAGCGGCGGATGCGCCGGCATGTGCAGTACGTCTTCCAGGACCCGTACTCGTCGCTCAACCCGATCCGCACCGCCGGCGAGATCGTGGCCGAGCCGCTGCGCATCCACGGCCTGTTCGAACAGGAGGGCGGGGACGCGCGCATTGCCGCGCTGTTCGAGCTGGTCGGCCTCTCGCCTGCGATGGCCACCCGCTTCCCCTCCGAGTTCTCCGGCGGGCAGCGGCAGCGCATCGGCATCGCCCGGGCGCTGGCGCTCAAGCCCCGGCTGCTCATCCTCGACGAGCCGGTGGCCGCGCTCGACGTGTCGATCCAGGCGCAGATCGTCAACCTGCTCAAGGACCTCCAGCGCGAGCTGGGGCTCGCCTACCTCTTCATCGCCCACGACCTCAGCGTGGTGAAGCACATCTCCGACCGCGTGGCGGTGATGTATCTCGGCCGCATCGTGGAAGAGGGCGCGACCGAGCAGCTCTACGCCTCGCCCGTCCATCCCTACACGCAAAGCCTGCTCTCGGCTGTCCCCCTGCCCGATCCGGCGTTGCGCGGCACCCGCCGGCGGATCGTGCTGGAAGGCGACATCCCGAACCCGGCCCGGCCGCCGGCGGGCTGCACCTTCCATCCGCGCTGCTTCCGCGCCACCGGCCGCTGCGCCGCCGATGCCCCGGCCTTCCTGGCCTATCCCGGCCTGGCGAGCACCGTCGCCTGCCATCATGCCGGACCGCTCGCGGCATGAGCCGGGCGCGCGACGCGGCGGCGCTGGCGCGCCGGGTGTTCCGCAGCCCGGGGGCGGTGCTCAGCCTCGGCTTCATCCTCGGCATGGTGCTGCTGGCGGTCTTCGCGCGCTGGGTCTCGCCGGTCGATCCGCTGGAGCAGGACCTGGCCAGCATGCTGGAGGGCCCGTCCGCCCTGCACTGGTTCGGCACCGACGAGCTCGGGCGCGACATCCTGGCCCGCGTCATCTATGGCGGGCGCACCTCGCTGCTCACCGCGGCCGGCGCGGTGACCATCGCCGCCCTGGTCGGCGTGCCGATCGGGCTGGTGGCCGGCTTCTTCGGCGGCTGGCGCGACGCGGTGCTGATG
>JBGAIK010000351.1:0-3573 GCA_044225615.1 Acetobacteraceae bacterium
GGTCGTTTCCTGGGGCGTTCCGGCGGAGCTTGGAATGGCAGGAATGCGCCGTCCAGCCCGGCATTGACGGGCGGCCGACCGCGGCGCTATCACCCCGCCTCCCGGGGCGCAGGACGTTCCCGGCTTACCGGATGGCGGTGTAGCTCAGCGGTAGAGCAGGGGAATCATAATCCCTTGGTCGGCGGTTCAAATCCGTCCACCGCTACCAGGTCCGCGGGACCGGCGGTAGCATCCGGCAACGATGCCCTGGCAGGTGCGCCGATGTGCGGCAAATTCGTCCAGATGCTGTCCTGGGCCGAGCTCCACGCGCTGCTGCGCGCGCTCGAAGCCGAGCCCGCGCCCGCGCCCGAACCCGGCACCAACGACCACGCGGAAACCTGCACCCCGATGCGCACGGCCAGCGTCGTCTGCCGCACCGATGCCGGCACGCGCGCCGTCGCCCGCATGCGCTGGGGCTGGCCGGAACGCTGGGGCGCGGCGCCGGCGCTCGATCGCCCGAAGCACATGCACGCCAAGGGCGAGACGGTGGACCGCCTGCGCAGCTTCGCCCCCGCCTTCCATGCCGGCCGGCGCGGCATCATCCCCGTGCGCAGCTTCAATATCGGCCAGGAGGTCGGCACCCGCGTGGTCCAGCACGTCGTCACCCCGCGGGCCGGCGGGCCCCGTGGCATCGCCGCCATCTTCGACGACGTGCCGACCCGGGACGGCGGCATGGTCACCGCCTTCGTCATGGTCACCCGCCCGCCGCTCGCGCCGCTCGACACGCTGACCGACCGGATGCCCGCCATCCTGCCGCCCGAAAGCTGGGCGGCGTGGCTCGGCGAGGCTCCGGCCGCGCCGGAGGCGCTCAAGGCCAGCCTGCTCGCCTATGACGGCGCGCTCGACATGCGGCCGCAGGCCCCGCCGGCGCGGGGCGCCGGGCAGGGCCGGCTGCTGCCCTCGTGCCGGCTGCTGCCCCCGTGAACGTGAACGGGCACGCGGAACCCGCCGGCCACCGGCACGCTTTACCCGGGCGCACCGGCCGCGGTCGGCGGCGCACCCGACTCACAGCGAGGAAGACTGCACATGGCATTCATCGAAACCCGGTTCGGCCGGCAGGTCGCGATCCTGTCGCTGGCTGCCGCCGCGTTCGCAGCCCCCGGCATCGCCCGCGCACAGACCGCCCCCCCGGCAGCCCAGGCTGCAGCCCCTGCGCAGCCCCAGGCGGCCGACGCCACCCAGGGCAACACCGAGACTGTCGAGCAGCGCATCGCCTCGCTGCACGACGCGCTGAAGATCACCCCGGCGCAGGAGCCGAAATGGCAGGCCGTTGCCAAGGCGATGCGCGAGAACGCCGCCGCCATGGACAAGCTCAACGCCGAGGCGCAGGGCATGGACCCGCAGAAGATGACGGCGGTGCAGAGCCTCGCCACCTACCAGAAATTCGCCCGCGCCCATGTCGACGGGCTCAAGAACCTGAACGACGACTTCCGGGCGCTGTACAGCAGCATGCCGGCCGAGCAGAAGCGGACCGCCGACCAGGTGTTCCGCACGGCCAGCCAATAGGCCTGCAGGAGGAGCAAATGACCCGCAAACCCATCCTGGCCAGCCTCGCGCTCGGCGCTGCCCTGCTCGGCGCGCTGGGCGGCGCGGCGCCGGCCCAGGCGCAGGAGCATCGCGACCACTGGCGCAACCGGCCCTACAACGGCTGGTTCGGCGGCTACCGCCACCGTCCGCCGGTGGTCTACGGCTCGCCCTATCGCAACCGCTACTACGTGGCCCCGCGCTACTACGCGCCGCGCTACTATCCGCCGCCGGTGGTCTACAGCCCGGGCGTGACCTTCGGCTTCACCATCCGCTGATGCGCCGCGCGCGGGGCAGGGGTTTCCCCCTGCCCCGAGTCGCGCCAGGACCGGCGGCGAGTCCCTACCAGTTGGGGTGAGAAATCGCAGATATCCACAAGATGTTGCGAGGGTGCGACTCTTACCCGTTGACGCTGCCCTGGCCCCCCGGCACCTTCGGCCTGTGCCACAAGATACCAGCCCCCGCATGCAGATCCGAGTCCGAGGCCGCTCGTTCATGGCCTTCGTGATCGCGCCCGAGGCGCCGCTGGCGGGCTGGCTCGACGCGCTCAAGGCTCAGATTGCCCGCTCCCCCGGCTTCTTCGACGCCCGGCCCGTCATCGTCGACCTCGCCGCGCTCAATTCCGGCACGCCCGGCATCGCCACCCTGATCGCCGACATCGAGGCCTGCGGCATCTCCGTCATCGACGTCGAGAACGTCCGCGACATCCCCGGCGCCGACCCGTGGAAGCGCCGCCTCGCCGGCGGCCGCGAAGGCGGCGCGATCGAGATCAAGGCCGCCGCCCCGCCGCCGCCGCCACCCCCGCCGCCCATCCCCTACATGCTGGTCGAAGACAACGTCCGCTCCGGCCAGGCCGTCCGCGCCCCGCAGGCCGACGTCACCGTGCTCGGCGCCGTCTCATCGGGCGCCGAGGTCCTCGCCGGCGGCTCCATCCATGTCTACGGCGCGCTCCGCGGCCGGGCGCTGGCCGGCGCCCTCGGCTTCGCCCGCGCCCGCATCTTCTGCCGCAGGCTGGAGGCCGAACTGGTCTCCATCGACGGCTTCTACAAGACGGCCGAGGACATGGACCCCGGCCTGCGCGGCAAGCCGGTCCAGATCTGGCTCGAGGCCGGACGCATCATGATGGCGGCGCAGGATCAGCCCGCAGGGAGGCTCTGAATGGCAAAGGTCGTGGTGGTCACATCCGGCAAGGGAGGGGTGGGCAAGACCACCTCCACCGCCGCGATCGGGGCGGCGCTCGCCCAGGCCGGCGACAAGGTGGTGGTGGTCGATTTCGACGTCGGCCTGCGCAACCTCGACCTGGTGATGGGCGCCGAACGCCGCGTGGTGTTCGACCTGATCAACGTCATCCAGGGCGACGCCAAGCTCCACCAGGCGCTGATCCGCGACAAGCGGCTGGAGAACCTCTCCATCCTCCCGGCCTCGCAGACCCGCGACAAGGACGCGCTGACCAGCGACGGCGTGGCCAAGGTGATCGCCGAACTGCGCGAGAAGTTCGACTGGGTGCTGTGCGACAGCCCCGCCGGCATCGAGCGCGGCGCAGCCCTGGCGATGCACCATGCCGACGCCGCCATCGTGGTGACCAACCCCGAGGTCTCCTCCGTCCGCGACAGCGACCGCATCATCGGCCTGCTCGACAGCAAGACCGAGCGCGCCGCGAAGGGCGAGCGGGTGGAGAAGCACCTGCTGCTCACCCGCTACGACCCGATCCGCGCCGCCCGCGGCGACATGCTGAAGGTGGAGGACGTGCTCGAAATCCTCTCCATCCCGCTGCTCGGCATCATCCCCGAAAGCCAGGAGGTGCTGAAGGCCTCCAACATGGGCGTGCCGGTGACGATGAACGCGCCCGAAACCGCCCCCGCCCGCGCCTATGCCGACGCGGTGCGGCGGCTGCGCGGCGAGAAGGTGGCCGTCACCGTGCCGCAGGAGAAGCGCGGCTTCGTCGATCGCCTGTTCGGCCGGAGGGTCGCGTGAGCATCTTCCATTTCTTCCGCAAGAAGCCGAGCGCGA
>JBGAIK010000025.1:0-30497 GCA_044225615.1 Acetobacteraceae bacterium
CAACGCCGCCGGCCTATCCGACTTCGATGGGTCGGTATTTCCAAGGGCTGGTAGACCTCTTCGCAGGAGAAATCCGTGCTGCTGCGTTGAAGCAAGGCAGGTTCACAAAGAGGCGGTGAGGCGGCGAGAAGAAAGATCAACGCAATATCTCCACTTTCTTCTCGCTGCCTCGCCGCCTCTTTGTGGAATCCTGCCTTCATGCCGGCAGCGGGACAGATTTCTGCGACTGAAGAGTTCATCACACCGTGTTCCGCCTGGCACCCAGCGCCGTGCCCACGCCCACCAGCAGCATGGAGCTCACGATCAGCATGGTGCCCAGCGCCGAGCCGATCGACCAGTCCATCAGCGAGACCATGAACTTGTAGATCAGCGTCGCCATCGTCTCGGTCGCCGGCCCGCCCAATATGGTCGGCGTGGCGTAGGCGCTGATGGCGAGCGCGAAGGCGAGCAGGAAGCCGCCCACCACGCCGCCGGCCGACAGCGGCAGGGTCACGGTCAGGAAGGTGCGGGTGCGACTCGCCCCCAGGCTCAGCGCCGCGCGTTCCAGGTTGGGGTTGATGCCGTTCAGGGCGGAGAGGATGGTCAGCACGCCGAAGGGCAGCAGCGAATGGGTGAGCCCGACCACGATCGCGCCGACCGAAGGCAGCATCACCTGCGGCGCGAAGCCGAGCAGGCGCAGCAGGTCGTTCAGCGCCCCCTCGCGGTTCAGCAGCACCCACCAGCCATAGGTGCGCACCACCACGCTGGCCAGCAGCGGGGTCAAGGCCAGCGCGATCAGCACGCCCTTCCAGCGGCTGGTGGTGCGCGCCAGGAAGAAGGCGAGCGGGTAGGACACGATCACCACCAGCGCGCCGACCAGCCCGCCGACGATGAAGGTGCGCAGCATCGCCGCGCGATACAGCGGCCGGCCGAACAGGAAGCCGTAATTCTCCAGCGTCCGCTCGTCGGTCAGCATCTGCGCTTCCGATTTCAGGAAGCTCGCCGCCAGCAGGAAGGCGTTGGGCAGCACGAAGAAGACGAACAGGAAGGCGGCGGGCAGGCCCACCAGCAGCCAGGGCCGCAGAGGCGAAGCCGCTCTCACGCGCCCATCCTTAGGAGCGGGGCGTGTCGGGCCAGGGATACAGCCGGTAGCCCATGAACCGATCGAGCCCGCTGGTGGCGATATGCGACGCCACGAAATCGCCGGTGTCGTCGCCCGGCGGCTCGCGGTTCCATTCGGCGATCAGGATGAAGGGCGGGCGGTGCGTCGGGTTGCGCGGATGGTCGCGGCCGCGCTCGGCCAGGCGCACGCGGCTCGCGCCGGCGGCCACCAGCGCCGCGCCGTCGGGCCCGGCCAGCGCCTCGGCCAGCTTCTTCGCATCCTCCGGCGTCGCCGCGAAACGGGCGAAAGTGATCCAGTCGGCCGAGAACGCGCCGGATGCGCTGCCCGGCGCGGTGGCCCTGTAGTCGTAGACGGTGTGCGCCTTGTCGGTGCGCTTCTTCATCAGCGGCGGACCGTAGACGTCGCGTGGGCCGATCCTGCGGTACGCCTCGGTCTCGAACACGTCCCAGCTCGGCGCCTCGTAGAAATCGATCAGGTCCATCCCTCCGCGCACCGCGCGATAGCAGGTGCAGACGGTGAGCCCCGCCTGATACAGGTCGGCCGCGTGCCGCCCGGCATACCACGCGCTGAAGGCGGGAATGTCCGCCTCGGCCAGGTCGAGCTCGGCGGAATACAGGATCGGCCCGGTCATGGCGGCTCCGCGACGTGAATTCGGCCAAGTGTGGCGGCAAGCCGCGCGCAGTGGCAAGTGCCCCTGCCCCGGGGCGAGCACCCTTGCCCCGCGGAATCTTTCAGGCAGGATCATGCGGAACCAAGGAGGGCCTCATGCGCATCACCCGCCGCCGCGCCGTGCAGACCGCCGCCGCCAGCGCCGTGCTGGCCGCCCCGCCCATCGTCAGCCGCGCCGCCGACACGCTGACCATCGCCGCCTATGGCGGCGAATACCGCGACATCGCCATGCGCACGGTCATTGCGCCGTTCGAGAAGAAATTCTCGGTCAAGGTCACCTACGACGATTCCGGAGGGGTTGATCCCTATCCCCGCATCCGCGCCAGCCGCGGCGCCCCGGGCTTCGACGTCGCCGCCGAGATGGTGCCGGCCACCATCATCCTCGGCACCCGCGAGAAGAACCTGGAGCCGATCACGGAGAAGGAGGTGCCGAACCTCAAATACCTCTCCAGCGCCAACGCCAAGCTGATCCCGCCCCATGGGATCGTGCAGAACTACCAGTATCTGTCGATGGTCTGGAACAAGAAGCAGATCGAGGCGCCGACCAGCTGGCTCGACTACTGGCAGGCGCAGAAAACCTATGGCGAGAAGATCAAGGGCCACGTGGTTGCGCACAGCCCGGCCAATTTCACCCTCGCCGCCTACGGCCTGATCATGGGAGCCCGTGCCACCGGCGGCGATGAGCGGGCGATGGACACCGCCTGGAAGCTGCTGGAGGCACAGAAGCCCTATGTCGGCCTGGTCGCCGCCTCTTCCGCCCAGGCGGTGCCGTACATGGAGAACGAGCAGGTCTGGATCATGCCGTTCTGGTCCGGCCGCGCCTCCATCTACGTCAACCGTGGCCTGCCTTACGGCATGACCATCCCGAAGGAGGGCACGATCGCGCTCGGCAATTGCAGTGCCATCCCGGTCGGCGCCGCCAACAAGAAGCTCGCCTTCGAGTTCCTGAACTTCCGCCTGGAGCCCGAGATCCAGCGCGCCTTCTGCCTGGCCTATTTCGCCAGCCCCGGCCGCATGGACATCGGCGACTGGCCGGCCGAGTTCGCCGCCAGCCAGATCACCACGGCGGAAAAGATGAACCGCATGGTCTTCCCCGACGAGCAGCTGATCTCCCGCGAGCAGCGCGCCTGGACGCTGCGCTGGCAGGAGATCATGGGAAGCTGAGGATCAAAGGAAAGGAAAGTTGAACAACGAGGCAGCGAGACAGCGAGAAGCAATAGGCCTTCTCACTTTCTTCTCGCTGACTCGCTGTCTCTTTGTTCAATTTCCTTACTTTCCTTCGAAGACGCGCTCCGCGAGAAAGGCAGAACGTGACCCTCGACCCCGTCACCCTCGAAGTGGTCAGCCGCAAGTTCGCGGCCATCACCGACGAGATGTATTTCGCCGTCCAGCGCGCCGCCCGCTCCAGCTACGTGAAGGAGGCGGCCGACTTCGCCACCGCCCTGCTCGACCCGGAGGGCAACGTCTTCGCCTACCCGCCCTCCGCCACGTTCAGCTTCCTGATCGACACCGACTTCCAGGCCACCATCGCCCAGATCGCCGACCCCGCGCCCGGCGACGTCATCCTCACCAACGACCCCTACGCCTCGGGCGGCGTCTCCACCCACCTGCCCGACCTGCACGTGCTCCAGCCCTATTTCCACGAGGGCAGGATCGTCGCCTGGGGCTGGGCCTTCGTGCATTGCGCCGATATCGGCGGCGCGGTGCCCGGCAGCGTCTCGCCGGCGATGACCAACATCTTCATGGAAGGCTTCCGCATCCCGCCGCTGAAGCTGATGAAGCGCGGCGTGCCCAACGACGACCTGTTCGCCCTGCTCAGGATCAACAGCCGCATGGGCGAGCTCAACCTCGGCGACCTGCGCGCCATGCTCGGCGCGCTGGAAACCGGCAACCGCCGCGTCGGGGAGCTGATCGCGCGCCAGGGTGCGGACACCTTCGTCGCCGCCACCCAGGGCATCCAGGACTACACCGCCCGCAAGGCCCGCGACGTGCTGCGCAAGATTCCGGACGGTGTCTACGAGTTCTGCGACTTCCTCGACGACGACATGGTCACCGGCATCCCCATCCGCGTCCGCCTGCGCATGACGGTGACGGACGGCGCCATCGACCTCGACATGTCAGGCACCGACCCGCAGGTCCGCTCCGCCTACAACGTGCCCACCATGGGCCGCCGCACCTACTGGCTCACCTTCCGCCTGACCACGGTGCTGACCACCTTCGACAGCCTGATGCCGCACAATGCCGGCCTCTACCGCCACATCACCGTCCAGGTGCCGCGCGGCTCGGTGCTGCGGGCCGAGTATCCCGACGCCGTGGTGGTCCGCAATTCCGTCCCCTACCGCCTGTTCGACTGCATCAGCGGCGCGATCATGAAGGCCAACCCGGCGATGATGCCGGCGCCGACCGGGGGCACGCTGATCACCTTCTCGCTGTCCGAGATCGGCCCCGACGGCTTCACCCGCGTGGTCGAGGCGATCGAGCCGCTCCGCTGCGGCATGGGCGCGGTGGACGGGCGCGACGGCGTGGACGGCCGCGACAACAGCCTCAACAACATGCGCAACCACCCGGTCGAGCTGGTCGAGACCACCAGCTCGATCCGCATCCTGAACTACGACATCCGCCCCGATTCCGGCGGCCCCGGAAAGTGGCGCGGCGGCGTGGCGCAGACGGTCACCGCCGAGATCCTGTGCGACGGCGGCATCGTCCTGGCCCGCGGGCTCGACCGCATGCGCTTCCCCGCCTGGGGCGTGATGGGCGGCCAGCCCGGCGCCAGGATGCAGGCGATCCTCAACAAAGGCCGCCCCGACGAGCGCCGCCTGGGCAAGATCCACGAGCTGCACATGAAGAAGGGCGAGACCATCACGCTGGACCTGCCCGGCGGCGGCGGCTGGGGCGACCCCTTGCAGCGCGACCCCGCGCATGTCCTGCGCGACGTGCTCGGCGGCTTCGTCTCGCTGGAATCCGCCGCAAGCGACTATGGCGTGGTGATCGCGAACAACGCCATCGACGCCGATGCCACCGCAGCCCGCCGTGGCGCCGGCAAGACGCAAATCAGCCAGTTCGCCTTCGGCATCGACCGCGAGCTCTGGGAATCGGTCTTCACCGACGACGCGATGGACGAGCTCAACCGCCGCCTCTACGCCCTGCCCAAGGCGATCCGCCAGGACGTCCGCGCCCGAATCTTCGAGGCTGCCGTCCCCGGCATCACCGCCTCCCGCGGCACCCCGATCCCCGAGCTGATCCCCGATCCCGCCGCCGCCGCCGCGCGTCTCCGCGAAGCGCTGGACGGGCTCGCCGCATGAGCGCGCCCACCTGCCGGATCGGGATCGATGTCGGCGGCACCTTCACCGATTTCGTCCTCGCCGACCGCGCCACCGGCCGCCTGGTCCGCTACAAGGAGCCATCGGTCCCGTCCGACCCCTCGCTCTCGGTCGAACGCGGCATCCCCCCCTTGCTGGCCCGCGCCGGCGTCACGCCTGGCCAGGTGGAGCTCGTCGTCCACGGCACCACGCTCGCGCTCAACGCCATCATCCAGCGCCGCGGCGCGAAGCTGGGCCTCGTCGTCTCCCGCGGCAATCGCGGCATCCTGGAAATCGGCCGCGCCCAGCTCCCCAGCGCCTTCAGCTACCTGCTGGAGAAGGAGCCCCCGCTGGTTCCCCGCGCCTTGGTCCGCGAGGTCTCCGCCCGGCTCGACCCGCGCGGCAGCGTCGTCGGCGAGGCCACCGCCGCCGAACTCGACGCCATCGCCGCCGACTTCGCCGCCCAGGGCGTTACCGCCGTCACGGTCTTGCTCCTCCACGCCTACGCCAATCCGGGTTTCGAGCAATCGCTCGCCGACGCCGTCCGCACCCGCCTCCCCGGCGTCGCCGTCACCGCCTCCGCCGCCATCTGGCCCGAGCGCCGCGAATACGAGCGCTGCCTGGTCGCGCTGATGAACGCCTATGTCGAGCCGATGATGACCGAGTATTTCGCCCGCCTCAGCGCCCGAATCCGCGACCTCGGCGTCGCCGCGCCCCTCTACATCACCAGCAACAACGGCGGCACCCTCTCGCTGGAGACCGCCCGCGCCCGCCCGATCGACACCATCCTCTCCGGCCCTGCCTCGGGCGTGGTGGCCGCGGCCGCCGTCGCCGCCCGCACGCCGCACCGCAACGTCATCACCGTGGACATGGGCGGCACCAGCGCCGACATGTCGATCGTGCAGTCGCTGGAACCGGCCCAGACCACCCGCACCACCGTCGGCAACCTGCCCATCATCGTCCCCGTCGTCGCCGTCTCCGCCATCGGCGCCGGCGGCGGTTCCGTCGTCTGGGTTGACGCCCAGGGCCTGCTCAAGGTCGGCCCGCGCAGCGCCGGCGCCGCCCCCGGCCCCGCCTGCTACGGCCAGGGCGGCACCGAGGCCGCGATCACCGACTGCTACCTGGTCGCCGGCTACATCGACCCCGACAACTTCCTCGGCGGCCGCCTCAAGCTCGACGCCCGGGCCGCCCGCGCCGCCCTGAACGGCGTGGCCGACCGCCTCGGCCTCGCCGGCGACGACCGCGCCATCGAGGTCGCCCGCGCCGCCTTGCGCATCACCGCGGCCATGATGGGCAGCGACATGGCCCGCGACCTGGCGCAGAAGGGCGAGGATGCCCGCGACTACGCCCTGATGCCCTTCGGCGGCGCCGGCCCCACCCACGCGCTGCTGGTCGCCGACGAGATCGGCATCAACACGGTCATCGTTCCCCCCACCCCCAGCACCTTCTGCGCCCTCGGCGCCATCCTCGCCGACGTCAAGCGCGACTTCGTCGCCTCCCGCTACCTGTCCCTGGCCGAAGCCTCGGCCCTCCCGGCGCTGGCCGCCGAATACGATCGCCTGGAAGCCACCGCCCGCGCCTGGATCGCCCGGGAAGGCGCCATCCTCGGCGGCACCACATTCGAGGCCACCGCCGACTCCCGCTACGAAGGCCAGGCCTTCGAACTGTCGGTCCGCCTGCCCGAGGCGCTACGCCGGGCCCCCGACGCCGCGGCGATCACCGGCCTGTTCCACGAAGTCCACGAGAAACTCTACAGCTTCCGCGACCCCGACAGCCCGGTCGAGATCACCACCCAGCGCCTGCGCGTCACCGGCACCATCCCCCCGGTGACCCTGCCCGACCTCGCCCCCGCCACCGCGCAGGGCACCCCCACGGGCCACCGCACCCTCCATTTCGACGACGGCAGCCACCATGCCCCCGTCTGGCGGCGCGACTCCCTCACCACCGGCCAGCACCTGCAAGGCCCCGTCATCATCGAGCAGGAAGACACCACCACCGTCATCCCCCCCGGCTGGCGCGCCACGGTAGACAGCATCGGAAATCTGATCATCGGCAAGGAAAGCTGAACCAAGAGTCGGCGAGGCAGCGCGAAGCAAAGGAGCCTGCCTTCACGTCTCACTGCCTCGCCGCCTCTTTGTTCAACTGCCTTTCTTGCCTCACAACCCCGCAAACAACGCCGTCGACAGATACCGCTCCGCGAACGACGGCGCGATCGCCACGATCAGCTTCCCCGCATTCCCCGCCTCCCGCGCCAGCCCCCGCGCCGCGTGCAGCGCCGCCCCCGACGAGATGCCGATCGGCAGCCCCTCCAGCCGCGCCGCCCGCCGCGCCGCCGCCACCCCCTCGCGCTCGCTCACCCGGATCACCCCGTCCATCAGCGACATGTCCAGCACCGAAGGCTGGAACCCCGGCCCGATCCCCTGCACCCCGTGCGGCCCCGCCTCGTCGCCCGACAGTACCGCGCTCTCCGCCGGCTCCACCACGAACGCCCGCACCCCCGGCCGCCGCGCCTTCAGCACCCGGGCCACGCCGGTCATCGTCCCGCCCGTCCCCGCGCCGCCCACCACGATGTCGACCGCCCCCGCGGTGTCGGCCCAGATCTCCTCCGCCGTCCCGGCCGCATGCGCCGCCGGATTGGCCGGGTTGTCGAACTGTCGCGGCATCCACCCCCCGGGCGTGGACTTCACCAGCGCCTCCGCCCGCGCGATGGCGCCGGCCATCCCCTGCCGCGCCGGCGTCGTCTGCACCTCCGCCCCCATCAGCCGCATCATCTTGCGCCGCTCCACCGAGGCGCCTTCCGGCATGCACACGATCAGCCGGTACCCCTTCGCGGCCGCCGCGAAGGCCAGCGCGATGCCGGTATTGCCGCTGGTCGGCTCGATCAGCACCGAGCGGTCGGGCGCAATCAGCCCGTCGGCCTCGGCCGCCGCCACCATGGCCAGCCCGATCCGGTCCTTCACCGAGCCCAGCGGATTGAAGAACTCCAGCTTCAGCGCGACGTCCGCCCGCAGCCCGTCCTCGGCCGCGATGCGCGGGATGCGCACCAGCGGGGTGCCCCCGATCGTCTCCAGGATGCTGCCGAAGATGCGCCCATGGGCGCGCGGGGCGACTCGGTCTGCCGTCTTTTTCATCCCCGCAGTGTATCACGGCCCCGTGCCGTGGTTTACTCCCCTCCGATACACGCAAGGAAAGCGCATGACATGCTGATCCGCAGGGACCGCGCCATGGTGGCCGTCACGGTGGTGCTCGACGTCGCCTTCCATGGCGGCCGCAGCGCCACCGTCAGCGCCGCCGACATCGCCGGGCGGCTCGGCCTGGCGCGGCGCGGCATGGAGCCCCTGCTGCAATCCCTCTCCCGCGGCGGCGTGCTCGACAGCGTGCGCGGCCCCAAGGGCGGCTACCGCCTCGCCCGCCCGCCGCGCGACATCCGCCTGGCCGAGATCACCGCGCTGGCCGTCGCCGAAGACACCGAGCCCACCGACGGCCCCGCCGGCCGGCTGCAATCCGGCGTCACCGACCGCATCTGGCAGGAGCTGGAAGACGCCGCCCAGGCCAGCCTCGCCATGCTCACCATGGAAGACCTGCTGCGCCGCGCCGCCGCCGCCGGCCTGCGCCGCCCGGCCGCGGAGCCGATCTCCTTCTCGATCTGACGCGCGCCAAACCAGGACTCATGCCGGCCCGCGTCGGCCCAAGGTTTGGGTCGGCGCGGCCGGCATGACCCCCACTGGTTGCGCAGCCGGACCTGCGCTATCATTTCCGCCGCCAGACCACCCAACCATCACAAGGGAGCCGACCATGTCGCTGCGGATCAACGCCACCGCGCCGAACTTCACGGCCGAGACCACCCAGGGCACCATCGACTTCCACCAGTGGATCGGCGACGGCTACGCCATCCTGTTCTCCCACCCGAAGGACTTCACGCCCGTCTGCACCACCGAGCTCGGCTACATGGCCGGCCTCAAGCCCGAGTTCGACAAGCGCAACACCAAGATCATCGGCCTCTCGGTCGATCCGGTGGCCAACCACGCCAAATGGGCCGCCGACATCGAGGAGACCCAGGGCCACGCCGTCAACTACCCGATGATCGGCGACACCGAGCTGAAGGTCGCCACCGCCTACGACATGCTGCCGGAGGGCGCGGGCACCACCTCGGAAGGCCGCACCGCGGCCGACAACGCCACCGTCCGCTCGGTCTTCATCATCGGGCCGGACAAGAAGGTGAAGGCGATGCTCACCTACCCGATGACCACCGGCCGCAATTTCGACGAGGTGCTGCGCCTGCTCGATTCCATCCAGCTGACCGCCAGGCACACGGTGGCCACCCCGGTGAACTGGCGCCCCGGCCAGGACGTGATCATCCCGCCGGCGGTGTCCGATGAGGCCGCGAAGGCGAAGTTCCCGAACGGCTGGAAGACCTTGAAGCCCTATCTGCGGGTCGTGGCCCAGCCGCAGGGCTGAAAGCGAAGGGCCTCCGGCGGCCGGAGGCCCTTTCCTATCCCCGCCCGCTCTTCTCGAAGAAGTCCTTCACCTTCGAGAAGAACCCCGACACCGCCGGGCTGCCCTGCTGGTGGCCGTTGGCCTCGGCCTCGAACTCCTCCAGCAGCGCCCGCTGCCGGGCGGTCAGGTGCTGCGGCGTCTCGATCGCGACCTCGATGAACATGTCGCCGCGCTGGGCGCTGCGCAGCACCGAGAAGCCCTTGCCGCGCAGGCGGAACTGCGCCCCGGCCTGGGTGCCGGGCGGGATCTTCACCCGCGCCTTGCTGCCGTCGATGGCGGCGATCTCGATCTCGGCGCCGAGGGCCGCCTGCGTCATGCGCAGCGGCACCTGGCACAATATGTTGGCGCCCTCGCGATGGAACATCTCGTGCGGCTGCACCGCGACATGCACGAACAGGTCGCCGGGCTGGCCGCCGGGGCCGCCGGCCTCGCCCTCGCCGGCGAGGCGGATGCGGGTGCCGTCCTCCACGCCTGCCGGGATCTGCACCTGCAGCGTGCGGTCGCGCTGGACGGTGCCGGCGCCGGCGCAGATGCGGCACGGATTGCGGATCACGCGCCCGGCGCCGCCGCAGGTCGGGCAGGTGCGCTCGACGATGAAGAAGCCCTGCTGCGCCCGCACCTTGCCGGCGCCGCCGCAGCCGGTGCACGGGTCGCTGTTCTTGTCCTTGCTGGCCGAGCCGGTGCCCTCGCAGGCCTCGCAGGCGACGCGGGTCGGCACGCGAATGGTCTTCTTGGCGCCGGCAAAGGCCTCGACCAGGTCGATCTCGACGCCGGCGCGGATGTCGTTGCCGGCGCGCGGGCCGCGGCGCCGGCGCTGGCCGCCGCCCATGAACTCGCCGAACATCTGGTCGAAGATGTCGCCCAGCCCGCCGCCGCCCATGTCGAAGCCCTGGGGGCCGCCGCCCTGCTCGAAGGCGGCGTGGCCGTAGCGGTCATAGGCGGCGCGCTTCTGCTCGTCCTTCAGGATCTCGTAGGCCTCGGCGGCATCCTTGAACTTCGCCTCGGCCGCGGCGTCGCCCGGGTTGCGGTCCGGGTGGTACTGCATGGCGAGTTTGCGGTACGCCTTCTTCAGGTCGTCCGCGCTGCAATCCTTCGCCACCCCGAGCGTCTGGTAGTAGTCCTGCTTGGCCATCCAGCCCTCTCGCCCCCAAGGCCCCGCAACAAAGGTCGCGCCCGGCTTCGATCGAAGCGCGGGCGCGACGTATCAGGCAACCGTCCCGAAGATCAGGACTTCTTCTTCTTGTCGTCGACTTCCTCGAACTCGGCATCGACCACGTCGTCGTGCTGGCGGCCCTTCGGCCCGGCACCGGCACCCGCATTCGGCCCGGGGCCGGCATCGCCGCCGGGCATCGGGCCCGCGCCGGCGCCCGCCGCCTGCTCGGCCTTGTAGACGGTCTCGCCGATCTTCATCGCCGCCTGGCTCAGCCTCACGCCCGCCTTCTAGAACTCCTCCGCGACGCTGCCTTCCAGCGCCGACTTCGCCGCCGCCATCGCCGCCTCGGCCTCGCCCTTGTCGGCCGCGCCCAGCTTGTCGCCGTGCTCCTTCAGGTTCTTCTCCACCTGATGGACCATCGCCTCGGTCTGGTTGCGTGCCTCCACCGTCTCGCGCTTCTTCTTGTCGGCCTCGGCGTTCTGCTCCGCCTCGCGCACCATGCGCTGGATGTCGGCCTCGGTGAGCCCGCCCGAGGCCTGGATGCGGATCTGCTGCTCCTTGCCGGTCGCCTTGTCGCGCGCCTGAACGGAGACGATGCCGTTCGCGTCGATGTCGAACGTCACCTCGATCTGCGGCACGCCGCGGGGCGCGGGCGGGATGCCCTGCAGGTCGAAGGTGCCGAGCAGCTTGTTGTCGGCCGCCATCTCGCGCTCGCCCTGGAACACCTTGATGGTCACCGCGGTCTGCCCGTCATCGGCGGTCGAGAAGGTCTGGCTCTTCTTGGTCGGGATGGTGGTGTTGCGCTCGATCAGCCGGGTGAACACGCCGCCCAGCGTCTCGATGCCCAGCGAAAGCGGGGTCACATCGAGCAGCAGCACGTCCTTGACGTCGCCCTTCAGCACCGCGCCCTGGATGCCGGCGCCGATCGCGACGACCTCGTCCGGGTTCACGTTGCGGGCCGGCTCCTTGCCGAAGAACTGCTTCACCGTCTCGATGACCTTGGGCATGCGGGTCATGCCGCCGACCAGGATCACGTCGTCGATCTCGTTGGCGCGCACGCCGGCATCCTTCAGCGCGTTGCGGCACGGCTCCAGCGTGCGGGAGACGAGGTCATCCACCAGGCTTTCCAGCTTGGCGCGCGACAGCTTCAGCACCAGGTGCTTGGGGCCGGAGGCGTCGGCGGTGATGAAGGGCAGGTTGATCTCGGTCTCCTTGGAGGAGGACAGCTCGATCTTGGCCTTCTCGGCCGCCTCCTTCAGGCGCTGCAGGGCAAGCTTGTCGCGGCGCAGGTCGATGCCCTGGTCGCGCTTGAACTCCTCGGCCAGGTAGTCGATCACGCGCAGGTCGAAATCCTCGCCGCCGAGGAAGGTGTCGCCGTTGGTGGATTTCACCTCGAACACGCCGTCGCCGATCTCGAGGATGGAGATGTCGAAGGTGCCGCCGCCGAGGTCGTAGACCGCGATGGTGCCGCCCTTCTTCTTGTCCATGCCGTAGGCCAGCGCGGCCGCGGTCGGCTCGTTGATGATGCGCAGCACGTCGAGCCCGGCGATGCGGCCGGCATCCTTGGTCGCCTGGCGCTGGCTGTCGTTGAAATAGGCCGGCACGGTGATCACCGCCTGGGTGACGGTCTCGCCCAGATAGGCCTCGGCCGTCTCCTTCATCTTGCCCAGCACGTAGGCGCTGATCTGCGAGGGGGCGTATTTCTCGTTGCGTGCCTCAACCCAGGCGTCGCCGTTGTCCCCGCGCACGATCGGGTAGGGGACCATGTCCTTGTCCTTGGCCACCATCGGGTCCTCGTAGCGGCGGCCGATCAGGCGCTTCACGGCATACAGCGTGTTGGACGGGTTGGTGACGGCCTGGCGCTTGGCGGCCTGGCCGACGAGCCGCTCGCCGCTGTCGGTGAAGGCGACGATGGAGGGGGTGGTGCGGGCGCCCTCGCTGTTCTCGATGACCCGTGCGTCCTTGCCTTCCATGATGGCGACGCAGGAATTGGTGGTGCCGAGGTCGATGCCGATGACCTTGCTCATGCTGGTCTCCTTGTCAGCGGATCGAAGCGGCCCGAAGCACCGTCCCGATCCCCGTTGAATGTCACGCCCCCGATGTATTCAGCACGCCGCCCCGGGGCAAGGGTCAGGCTGCGCATTTTTTGTGCAGATGCGTTGGTCAGGCGGTGGTGTCGAGCGGCTGGGCCGGCTGCGCGGGCGCGGCGGCGGGGGCCTTGGCCACCACCACCATGGCCGGGCGCAGCAGGCGGCCGTTCAGCGTCCAGGCCTGGCTCCAGGCCTGGATCACGGTGCCGGGCGGGTGCTCGGCGGTTTCCTGCTCGGCCATGGCCTGGTGCAGGTTGGGGTCGAAGCTGGCGCCGGTCGGGTCCTCGCGCCTGATCCCGTTGCGCTCCAGCAGGCCGAGGAAGCTGCGCTCCACGCCCTGGAACCCCTCGCGCAGCCGCTCCACCGCCTCGTTGCCGCCGGCGGGCGGCATGGCGTCGATGCCGCGCCGGAGGTTCTCGGCCGCCTCGGCGACGTCGCGGGCGAAGGACTGCACGGCGAACTGGCGCGCGTCCTCCACCTCGCGGCGGCCGCGGGCGCGCACGTTCTGCGTCTCCGCCTCGGCGCGCATCCAGCGGTCCTTCATCTCCAGCAGCGCGGCCTCAAGCTAGGTGATCCGGGAGGAGTCCGCGGCCATCAGCTCGTCCTGCGTAGGCTCGGGCGCAGGCTCGACCTCGCCCTCGAATTCGTGTGCGGTGTCGGCGGGTGTGCTCATGATGGGCCTCAGTTAGTCGGCGGGCAGTCCGGTTGCAAGCACCCGCAACGACACGGCGGCTCCGCGCGAAAGCGGGTACGGCCGGCCTACCCCAGCAGCCGCCCGATCACCCGCGCCGTGTAGTCCACCACCGGGATGATCCGCCCGTAGTTGATCCGCGTCGGCCCGATCACCCCGATCGCCCCCACGATCCGGTTGCTCGCGTTGCGCGTCGGCGCCACCACCATCGAGACGCCGGAATCGCCGAACAGCCCGCTCTCGGCGCCGATGAAGATGCGCACCCCCTCCGACCCCTCGGCCAGCTCCAGCAGCCTCAGCATGGTCTCCTGCGTCTCCAGCCGCTCGAACAGATGCTGGATCGCCGCCAGCCGCTCGATCTGGGTCACGTCGGCCAGCAGCCGCGCCTGGCCGCGCACGATCAGGCTGCCGGTGCGTCCCTCGCTGCTCCAGGTGGCGAGCCCCGCCTCCACCACCAGTGCTGCCAGCGCGTCGAGCTGGGTGCGGTTCTCCGCCATCTCGGCCGAGACCAGCGAGCGCAGCTCCGCTAGGCCGCGGCTGGCCAGCCGCGCGTTCAGGTAGTTCCCCGCCTGCTGCAACGCCGACGGCGGCAGGCCGGGCGGCGTCTCGATCACCCGGTTCTCCACCTGGCCCTCGGCGTTCACCAGGATCACCAGCGCGCGGCCCGGCCCCAGCGGCACGAACTCGACATGGCGCAGCGGCCCGTCCGATTTCGGCGCCAATACCATCCCGGCCGCCGCCGACAGGCCCGACAGCATGGAGGACGCCTCGGCCAGCGTGTCCTCCAGGCTGCGCCCGGCGATGGCGAGCTTGGCCGCGATCGCCTCGCGCTCCTCCTCGGTCAGCTCGCCGAACTGCAGCAGCCCGTCCACGAACAGCCGCAGGCCCAACTCGGTCGGCAGCCGCCCGGCCGAGGTGTGCGGCGCGAACACCAGCCCGGCATCGGTCAGGTCCGCCATCACGTTGCGGATCGTCGCCGGCGACAGGTTCAGCGGCAGCCGGCGCGACAGCGTGCGGCTGCCCACCGGCTCGCCGGTCTCGACATACTGCTCGACGATCTCCCGCAGCACCGCGGAGGCCCGCGTGTCGAGACCGCCCGGCAACCGCGGCGGCGATATCGCCCGCCCGCCGGGCGAAGGGGGCTTGGAATGGTCCATGGTGCGGAGTGTGCCAGCTTTATCCGGGCGGAGGAAATCGCCCTGCCATGCCGGAGCGCCCTGCCCGGAATCCTGCCTTCCCCCAGGGCGTGCCGTTGCGCAGGCGATCCGCACTCACGGGCTCGCCA
Source organism: Acetobacteraceae bacterium (assembly GCA_044225615.1). Taxonomy (GTDB): domain Bacteria; phylum Pseudomonadota; class Alphaproteobacteria; order Acetobacterales; family Acetobacteraceae; genus CAIYPH01. Next base: position 14,787 of record JBGAIK010000025.1, read on the forward strand.
GTTGCCGTTCGGTGCCTTTTCACGCACATCTTCAGCTCAACGCCACGAGCGTCGCCATGCCCGGACCCGACCTGTTCCCAACCCCGTTCGACCCCGCCGGCTCGGGCCAGACCAATCCCACCGACATCAACGCCGCGGGGGTGGTCGTGGGTTACTGCGCCGTCGGCCCCAATGGCCATGGCGGGCAGATCGTCTTCGGGTTCGTCCGCGCGGCGGGCACCATCACGCTGCTCGGCACGGAGGAGATCGCCGGCTCCATTTCCGTTCTCGCCACCGGCATCAACGACAGCGGCACGATCGCCGGCTTTTACGTGACGGACGATTTCGCCCATCACGGCTTCCTCGACGTCGCCGGGAACATCACGACGTTCGACGTCGCCGGACTCACCAATGTCGCGGCGATCAACGCCGCCGGCAACGTCATCGGCCAGTATTTCGACGGCACCGGCGCCCACGGCTACATCAACGCCGCCGGCACCATCGCCACGATCGACGTGCCCTTCGCCGGCGCATCGGACACCACGCCCACCGACCTGAACGACAGCGGGCAGATCACCGGCACGTATTTCCTCGGCGGCAAGGTCCACGGCTTCGTGGAGACCGCCGGCACCTTCACCACCATCGCCATTCCCGGCGCCACCATGGTCGCGCCCACGGCGATCAACGCGGCGGGCGATATCGCCGGATATTTCGTGGCGAGCGACGGCCGCTCCCACGGCTTCCTCGACGTCGCCGGCGTCATCACCACGCTGGACCCGGCCGGGTCGGGCCACACCATCCCGCTCGACATCAACGATTCGGGCGCGATCACCGGGTACTACCAGGCATCCGGCGATGCCGGGCCGCAGCACGGCTTCGTCTACGCCCAGGGCGTGTTCACCACGCTGGACGTGGCGGGCGCGACCGGCACCGTCCCCACCGCCATCAACGCCAGCGGCGAGATCGCCGGCACTTACCACATCGCCGACCGGCAGCACGGTTTCGTGGTCACCGACCTGCCCGGCGGCGGCCTCGCGATCGCCCCGCTCGACGCCAGCCGCGCCGAGGGCGATGCCGGCGTCACTGCCTTCACCTTCACCGTCAGCCGCACGGGCGATCATACGGTGCCCACCAGCGTCGCCTGGAGCCTGGCCGGCATCGGCGCCACGGCGGCCGACGCGGCGGACTTCGCCGGCGGCGTGCTGCCATCGGGCACCATCGCCTTCGCCATCGGCGAGGCAACCCAGACGATCACCATCGACGTCGCCGGCGACCTCGTGGTGGAAGCCGGCGAGGCGTTCCGCGTCACCCTGGCCGACCCCGGCGCCGGCTCGGCCATCCTCACCGCCACCGCCGACGGGCTGATCGGCGCCGACGACGCGCCCGCACCGGGCGCCGATTCGCTCGCCGGCTACGGCTTCGCCGAGACGCTCGACGGCGGCCCCGGCGCCGACACCATGGAAGGCGGCGGCGGCGGCGACACCTATCTGGTCGACAACCCGGCCGACCTCGTGATCGAGCAGCCCGGCGGCGGCGACGACGGCGTGATCGCCGCGACCGACTACACGCTGCCGGACCATGTCGAGCACCTCACCCTCACCGGCGCCGCCCAGCGCGGCTGGGCAACGCGCTGGCCAACACCATCACCGGCAACGATGCGGGCGACCGGCTGCGCGGCGGCGCCGGCGACGACACGATCTCGGCCGGGGCCGGCAACGACAACCTGTACGGCGGCAACGACCGCGACCTGCTCATCGGCGGCGCCGGCAGCGACACGCTGGACGGCGCGGCCGGCGCCGACACCATGATCGGCGGCACCGGCGACGACATCTGTTTCGTCGACAACCAGGGCGATCAGCTCACCGAGCTTCCCGGCGAGGGCACCGACACGGTGGTCGCCGCGACGCTGTTCCACTGGCTCGGCGACAACCTCGAGAACCTCACTCTGGCCGGCACCGCCGACGCGACCGGCTGGGGCAATGGCCTCGACAACCGGCTGATCGGCAACGCCGGGGCCAACGCCCTGCGCGGCGGCGCCGGCGACGACACGCTGGATGGCGGGGCCGGGGCGGACACGCTGACCGGCGGCATCGGGGCCGACCGCTTCGTCTTCCACGCCGGCCAGGCCGATGGCGACGTGATCGCCGATTTCCGCGGCAGGTCGGCCGGTGCCGGCGACTCCATCGTCTTGCGGGGTTTCGGCACCGCGGCGGACGGCGCCACCTTCACCCCGCTCACGCCGCTGGACTGGCTGATCACCCCGGCCGGCGGCGGCAGCGGCGGAGACCATCCATTTCCTGGCTGCGCCGGTGATCGCGCCGCACGACATCCATTTCCGCTGACCGGCAGCCGCCGTCTCAGGCGAAGGGGTAGGGCCGGGAAGGTGCCAATGGGCAGCAGATGCGTCACCATCTCGCGCCCCGGTGCCCAGTGGTGCAGCAGGAAGCCCGGCGGCTCCAGGAAGGAGGCCGGCGCCGCGTCGGGGCGCGGATGCAGCGCGATGGCGGTCGCCGTGCTCGGCGCCGTGCTCAGCAGCGTGCCGCCGAACCGCGCCGTCATGTGCCGGTGCACGTGCCCGCACAGCACCCGCTCCACCGCCGGAAACCGCGCCACCAGCCGCGCCAGCCGGTCGGCCCCCAGGCAGCGGTACGCGTCCAGATACGGCACCTCGGTCATCAGCGGCGGCTGGTGCATCATGATCACGGTGGGCCGGTAGGGCGCGGCCGCCAGCGTCCGCTCCAGCCAGGCCAGCGCCTCGGCATCGGCGAGGCCGTGATGCATGCCCGGCACGGTCGCGTCGAAGCCGATCACCCGCACCGGTCCGGCCGCGTCGTCGGTGTAATGCATCGGCCCCGACGCCGGCAGGTAGCCATGGTCGGCAAAGGCCAGCGCAAAGATGACCTGGTCGTCATGGTTGCGGGATGACCCGCAGCAGCGGCAGCAGCCCGGCCAGCGCCGCGCGCGCCGCCGCGTATTCGGCCGGCTCGCCCCGCTCCCCCACGTCGCCGCTCAGCAGCACCAGGTCGGGCAGCGGGCGCAGCGCGTTGATTGCCGCCACCGCCGCGGCCAGCGCCGCTTCGGTATCGGCCACGCCGTTGTAGACCGCTGCCCGCGAAGATCGGACATGGGGTCGGAAATCTGGGGCAATCCACATCGCGCGCTCCGAGTCGCCCGGTCAATGCAAGCGGGCTGCCAGTGCCGACGCTCGCCCGCTCACCGCGACGTTCAGGCGGTCACCGCCGCCGCCGGCCGCCGCCCCACCAGCAGCGCCATCGCCACCGCCGCCATGCAGGCCGCTCCGGCCAGCAGGAACGCTCCCATGTAGCTGCCCAGGCTGTCGCGCATCGCCCCGCCGGCGAAGGCGGCCAGCCCGCTGCCCACCTGGTGGGCGGCGCTGATCAAGCCATACATCAGGCCGGCCCGCTCCTTGCCGAGCACTGGGCGGACAGCTTCACCCGTGGAAGCGGCACCGTCGCGATCCAGTCCAGCCCGTAGAGCAGCGCGAACAGCGACAGGCCGGCGGTCGAATCGAAGCTGTACGGCAGGCACAGCAGCGCCACGCCGCGCAGCAGATAGTACACCCCCAGTGCCCGGCTGTCCACCCGGTCCGACAGCCAGCCGGAGCCGAGCGCCCCGATCAGGTTGAACACCCCCATCCCCGCCAGCAGCGAGGCGCCCGTCACCGGCGAGATGCCGGCATCCACGCAGGCCGGGATCAGATGGGTGCCGATCAGCCCGTTGGTGGTGGCCCCGCAGACGAAGAAGCTGCCGGCCAGCAGCAGGAAGTCGCGGTCGGCCAGGCCCGCATGCAGCGCCCGCACGGCATTGGCGAAGGGATTGCCCTTGAGCGCCGGCGGCGGCTGGGGCGGGCCGGGATCGCCATAGGGCGCCAGGCCGACGTCGAACGGCCGGTCGCGCATGAACCAGGCCACCATCGGCAGCAGGGCTGCAATCATCGCCGCCAGCAGGATCACCATCGGCCGCCAGCCCATGCCTTCGCCGAGCCAGGCCAGCAGCGGCGAGAACACCAGCTGCCCGGCCGCAGCGCTCGCCATCAACACGCCTGCACCAGCCACGCCGCGCCGTGAACCAGCGCGCCGCCACGGGCGAAGCGCCAGCACCATCAGACCACCGCTGCCCAGGCCTGCCATCACGCCCCACAGCAGCGTGAACTGCCAGGAGGCATGCATGACGGCGTCAGCCCGACCCCGGCCACGATCAGCGCCAGCGAGGCCAGCAGGAATTGCGCCGCATGCCGTAGCGGTCCATCACCGCCACCGCGAACGGGCGAAACGGCCCATGCAGCAGCAGAGTTGAGCCCCACCGCCGCCGAGATGCTGGCCTTGGACCAGCCGAACTCCTCCTGCAGCAGCACCATCATCACCAGACGCGGCGCGCATGCCGGCGGCCACCACCAGCACCAGGAAGGTCACCGCCACCGCAGGCGGCAATCGCCGCATCGTTCCCCCACCGCTTGCCGGCCCTTTAGCTCTCACTGCACCCTCGCGGCCCCCGCCTGGAAATCCCGACTGGACCACGCCCATGCACGCGCCTGGCCATCGCCCGTTTCTCCCACGGGGCAACTCGTTTGCTCCCCGTGCCGACCGACCTGCGCGCGTTCGCGCGCGAGTGGTATACCGGCCAAGAGGCCGAGGCGGTCTATCGCGGCACCGGCACGGAGGGCGGCGGCGCCGTCGCTTTCCTCGACGCCCACCCCGAATGGCAAGGACCTTCCTGCGCATGGCCGACGCCACGCCGGCCAGGCCGGCTCGGCGGCACCGCAGGCCGTCACCGAGATCTGGGCCAGGCTCGACGGCGGCGGGTTCAGCGCCGTCTTCCTTTCGCTGCGGCGCCATGGTGGTCGAGGGCATGGACCATGCCGACCACGAGACCATCCGCCGCGTCCGCGCCGCGATCGGCCCGGAGGTGAAGCTCGGCGTCGCCTTCGACCTGCACGCCAATCTCGACCCGCGCAGCGCCGGGCTCGTCACCTTCGCCGCCGGCTACAAGGAGCACCCGCATATCGACCTGAAGGAAACCGGCCTGCTGGTGCTCGACGTGCTCGACCGCGCCGTGAAGGCGGCTACCGCGGCCGACCGGCCACATCGCCAAGCTCGACGCCATCCTGCCCAGCATCAACATGCGCACCGCCGAGGGCCCGATGGCCGAGCTGGAGGCCTTCTGCCGCGGCCTGGAATGCGACCCGCGCGTGCTCGACGCGACCCCGTTCGGCGGCTTCTCCTATGGCGATTCCGCCGTGGCCGGCGCCGGCGCCATGGTCTTCACCGACGACGACCCCGCCCTGGCCCGCACCGCGGCCGAGCGCGTGGTGGCCGAGATGCGCCGCCGCCTGGACCGGTTCTACATCACGCTGCCGACCGCCGCCGAGGGCATCGCGGCGGCGCTGGCCAGCCCCCGCACCCCCGTCGCGGTCATCGATTCGGGCGACAACTCGCTCTCCGGCGGCATCGCCGACACGCCGGAGATGCTGCGCGCGCTGCTTGCCGCGCAGCCCGCGGTGCCGGTGGTCTTCGCCTTCTTCGCCGACGCGCCGCTGGTCGCGCGCTGCGTCGCGGCAGGGCAGGGGCGCCGATCGCCGGCATGCTCGGCGGCCGCCTCAGCCCCGAATTCGGCCCGCCGGTGCCGTTCGCCGGCACCGTGCTCACGCTCACCGACGGCCGCTACGCCAACCAGGGTCCGGTGATGCGGGGCCTGCCGATGTCGCTCGGCCCCACCGCCGTCATCGCCGTCGGCAGTATCCGCATCATCGTTACCACCGAATGCGGCTCCGCCCACGACCCCGGCTTCTACGACCTGCACGGCATCGACTTCGCCGGCGTGGCGGTGCTCTGCGTGAAGGCCAAGAACCATTTCCGCGCCGCCTTCAACGCCGTCTGCCCGGTCATGATCGACATCGACGCCCCCGGCCCCGCCGCCCTCGACATCGCCCGCTTCAACTTCCGCCACGCGCCGCCGACGCTGCGGCCGCTGGCGGGGTGGAAGGGTAGCCGCATTGCGCTTGCTCCGCCCGCGCGGGACTAAGTGCTCGCCGTCGCGCGGCCCCGGGGCCGCGTTCGCGGGAGAACTGCCATGGGCTACAGGGTCGCGGTCGTTGGCGCAACCGGCGCGGTCGGGCGCGAGATGCTGAAAACCCTGGTCGAGCGCAACTTCCCGGTCTCCGACGTCGCCGCCCTGGCCTCGGCGCGCTCGGTGGGGCAGGAGGTCTCGTTCGGCGACAAGCGCGTGCTCAAGGTCCAGAACCTGGAGACGTTCGACTTCGCGGGATGGGATATCGGCCTGTTCAGCCCGGGTGCCGCGATTTCCGCCGTGCACGCCCCGCGGGCGGCGGCTGCCGGCTGCGTGGTGATCGACAACACCAGCCAGTTCCGCATGGAGCCGGACATTCCCCTGGTGGTGCCCGAGGTGAACCCGCAGGCGCTGCTGAAGAACAGGCGCAACATCATCGCCAATCCGAACTGCTCCACGATCCAGATGGTGGTGGCGCTGAAGCCGCTGCACGATGCCTTCAGGATCAAGCGGGTGGTAGTGGCGACCTACCAGTCGGTCTCCGGCGCGGGGAAAGAGGGGATGGACGAACTGTTCGCCCAGACCAAGGCCAGCTTCGTCAACGACCCGGTGAAGCCCGAGCAGTTCACCAAGACGATCGCCTTCAACTGCATTCCCCATATCGACCGGTTCATGGAGGACGGGTCGACCAAGGAGGAGTGGAAGATGGTGGTCGAGACGCGGAAGATCCTCGACCCCGACATCAAGGTGATCGCCACCTGCGTGCGCGTGCCGGTGTTCATCGGCCATTCCGAGGCGATCAACGTGGAGTTCGAGAAGCCGGTGACGGTGGCCGAGGCGCGCCGCGTGCTGCGCGAGGCGCCGGGCGTGGTGGTCATGGATACCCGCGAGGACGGCGGCTACATCACGCCGGCGGAATGCCAGGGCGAGGATGCGACCTACGTCTCGCGCATCCGCGTCGATCCCACGGTCGAGCATGGGCTGGCCTTCTGGTGCGTGTCCGACAATCTGCGCAAGGGGGCGGCACTCAACGCGGTGCAGATCGCCGAGACCATGGTGGCGCAGGGTCTGATCGGCAAGCGCCAGCCCGCCGCCGCCGAGTGACGCCGCGCGGCCGGCGCCGGACGGGGCGGTGCCGGCTTGCGGCCCGGCCCTCGCCCGGAAACCCGGCCGCTGCCTCGCCTATCCCCTGCGCACGTTCCAGAACTTCACGAAGCCCGGCAGCACGCCGGTGATCTCCTTGCGGAAGACGCTCGGGATGAAGACCTGGGCGACGTTGACGTAGGGCACGTCGATGAAGGTCTGCAGCTGGAGCTGGCGCGAGATGTCCTGGCGCGCCTTGAGGTCCGGGGCCTCGAACCAGGCCTTGTAGAGCGCCTCGATCTTCTCGCTGGTCGGCCAGCCGGGCCAGGCCTGCAGGCCGTTGGCGCGGATCGCCGGGGCCACGGTGGGATCGGCGAAGTAGTCGCCGTCGGCGCTGACCGCGAACAGGCACCAGCCGCCCTTCTCCACCGGCTCCTTGTTGGTGCGCCGCTGCACCACGCTGCCCCAGTCCATGGCGCGGTAGTCCACGGCGAAGCCCATCTTGCGCAGGATGTCGGCGATCACCTCGGAGACCGCGTTGTTCACCGGGCTGTCGGTGCCGACCAGCATCACCACGGGCTCGCCCTTGTAGCCGGCGGCGGTGAGCTCCTGCTTGAGCTTCGCGTAATCCTTGCGCCCGGCCAGCGCCTCGATGCCGGCCAGGCTCGCCATCGGCGCGCCGGGCAGGAAGATGCCGACCTTGCCGCCCTGCAATGAGGGGTCGGAGCCGGCGATGGCCTGGGCGAATTCCTTCTGGTCGATGGCCGACTGCACCAGGCGGCGGATGTCCGGGTTGTTGAACGGCGGATTGAGCGAATTGAAGCGCAGGAAGGCGATGGTGCCGGTGGTGTTGGTGATCTCCACGCGCAGGTTCTGGTCGGCGCGGGCGGCCGGGATCAGGTCGGGCACCGGGCGCTCCCACCAGTCCACCTCGCCCTGTCGGATGGCGGCCAGCGCGGTGGCCGCGTCGGGGATCACCTTCCATTCGACACGGTCGAAATTCACCACCTTGGGCCCGCCGGACAGGCCGGGCTTGCCGTTCGGGCTGGGCACGTAGGCGGCATTCTTCGCATAGACCACCTGGGCGCCGGGCACCCGCTCGGCGGCAACGAAGCGGAACGGGCCGGAGCCCACCATCTCGGTGACCTGCTTGCCCGGATCGGCCGGGATGACGCGGGCCGGCATCATGAACGGGGCGTAGGGCACCGCCTTGGCCAGCGCCTCGGGCAGCAGCGGGAACGGGTGCTTGAGGCGGAAGACGAGGCTGGTGTCGTCGGGGGCGGACAGCTCGTCCACCGCGGCCATCAGGGTCTTGCCGAAGGCGTCGCGGACCGCCCAGCGCCTGAGGCTCGCCGCGCAGTCGCTGGCCAGCACCTTCTCGCCGTCATGGAATTTCAGCCCCTCGCGCAGCTTCACCGTCCACCGCTTGCCGCCATCCTCGGCGGTGGCGCCGGCGGCCATGCCGGGGACGGGATTGCCGTCGGCATCCAGGCCGTAGAGCTGGTCGAACACCATCATCGCGTGGTTGCGCGTGACGGTGGCGGTGGTGATGCCGGGATCGAGCAGCGCGAGATCGGCCTGGGGGACGACGCGCAGCGTGGCCGCGTCGGCGGCGCCGGCGATGCGCGGGGCGGCGAGGGTGGCGGCGGTGCCGGCCAGCACGGCGCGGCGGTTCAGCTTGGGCATGGTGTTCCTCCCGCGTGCGGCTTCGTCGCCGGATCGCTGTGGCTTGCCCGTTCGGGCGCGGCACTTCCTTTAGCCGCAGGACGGCCCAGGCGCAAAGCCGGCTTCGGGGCGGCGGCGCGGGCTGGTAGGCTGGCGGCAGGAAGCGGGGCGAGGATGCGATGATCGAACCGGGGCGGATCCTGTATCTCGCCGAGGACGCGGCGCTGGTTGCGGCCCAGCTGGCCGGGCAGGCGCTGGCGGCGCCACCGCCGCGGCTGCGCGACGACATCTCGACCGACGAGATCACGCCGCTGCCCTCGCTCGCCTTCCACGACGCGCGGCTGGCCGAGCATGTCCATACCGGGCTTGCCTGCGGCGAGGCGCGGCCGGTCGGCGTGGGGGCGGTCCGGCGCGGCGGCTTCGCGGTCGTCGTCGCCGGCCGCCGCTACGGCAAGGGCTCCTCGCGCGAGCACAGCCCGCTGGCCGAACGGCTGGCGGGCGTGCGGCTGGTGGTGGCCGAGAGCTTCGAGCGCATCTACCGGCAGAACGCCGACAATCTCGGCCTGTTCACCACGACCGACTTCGCCCTGCTGGCGCGGCTGCGGCGCGGCGAGCCGGTCGCGGTGGAGGCGCTGGTGGCCGACCGCGATCCGCTGGCGGCGGCGATCCTGCGCGCCGGCGGGCTGCTGCGCTTCGGCCGGGCGCGGCTCGGCGCCCTGCCGGCCATGGGCGCGCACCTGCCGGGGCCGCGCACCTATGCCGAGAAGATCATCGCCCGCCACGCGCTGGCGATGGACGGGCTGCCCGCGCCGCTGCGCCCCGGCGAGGCCGGCTTCGTCAAGCCCGACCTGCGCTTCATCCACGACGCCTATACCGCCATGGCCGGCCAGCTGCTCGACGACGCCTTCGGCAGCCAGCTGCGGCTGCACGATCCCGCCGGCATCCTCGCCTTCGAGGACCACTATTCCTATGCCCATCGCAGCGAGGTGCACGCGCGGCGCGGGCTGCTGGCGCCGCTGGCCGCCCTCGGCGAGGGGCACCGGGCCTTCGCGGCGCGCTTCGGCCTGCGCAACCACGGGCGCCTGCCGGAAGGCGAGGGCTCGGAGGGCATCTCGCACGCGCTGGTGGCCGAGCGCTACGCCCTGCCCGGGCAGCTGATCGTGGGGACCGATTCGCACACGCCGCACAGCGGGGCGCTGGGCTGCCTGGCCTATGGCGTGGGCACCACCGACATGGCCAACGCGATGGTGACGGGCGCGGCCCGGCTGCGCGTGCCGGAAACGCTGCGTGTCGAGCTGCGCGGCCGGCTGGCCCCGGGCGTGGCGGCCAAGGACGTGGCGCTGCATCTGCTGGCGCGGCCGGACATCCGGGCAGGGCTGGGCGTGGGCCGGGTGTTCGAGTTCGGCGGGCCCGGCCTGGCGGCGCTCGACACCGACGGCCGGGCGACGCTGACCAACATGACCGCGGAGCTGGGCGGGTTCGCGGGCCTGGTGGAGCCGGACGCCGAGACGGTTCGCTTCCTGCGCGAGCGGCGCGGCATCGACGTCACGCTGGCGGACTGGATGCGCAGCGACCCCGGTGCGGCCTATGCGGCGGTGATCGATCTCGATCTCGGCACGGTGGCGCCGATGCTGGCCGCACCGGGCGATCCCGGCAACGGGGTGACGCTGGCGGCCGCGCCGGAGGGGCTGCGCATCGACATCGCCTATGGCGGGTCGTGCACGGCCGGCAAGCTCGACGATTTCGCGCGCTACCACGAGGTGCTGGCCTGGGCGGCGGCGCAGGGGCTGCGGGTGGCGCCGCATGTGCGGCTCTATCTCCAGTTCGGCACGGTGGGTGTCCGCGAGGCCTGCGCCGAGCGCGGCTGGCTCGCGGCCTTCGATGCGGTGGGGGCGGAGCTGCTCCAGCCCGGCTGCGGCGCCTGCGCCAATTGCGGCCCGGGCGCCTCGACCGAACCCGGGCAGGTGACGGTGAGCGCGGTGAACCGCAACTTCCCCGGGCGGTTCGGGCCCGGCAAGGTGTGGCTGGCGAGCCCGCAGACGGTGGCGGCCAGCGCCATCGCGGGCGAGATCATGGGCTTCGACCGGCTGCGGGCGCGCGCGGGCTGACCGGGCGGCCGCCCCGCCGGCGCGCCATGCTGCGGTGCGTTGACCGGTTCCTGAACGCGGCGTAAGGGGTTTCGCGAAAGTATCGGCGGCCGGAGTTCCCGAACCATGGCAGACACGCGCGAGGCGCTGATGGTGGCCCGCACCTCCGACGGGAAGACCGTGCGGCGTCCGCTTTCGCCGTTCATGATCGGCCCGGACTACCGGCCGCAGCTGACCTCGATGATGTCGATCGCCCACCGCATCACCGGCGTCGGCCTCGCGCTGGGCCTGCTGCTGATGGTCTGGTGGCTTGTCGCCGCGGCAACCTCGGATGCGTCCTATGCCCGCGTCTCCGGCTTCATGCGCTCGCCCATCGGCTACCTGCTGCTGTTCGGCTGGACCGGGGCGCTGTGGTACCATTTCTGCAACGGCATCCGGCATCTGTTCTGGGATTTCGGCCATGGGTTCGAGCTGCCGACGGTGCATGCCTCGGGCAAGGCAACGCTGGCGGCGACCGCGGCCCTGACCGTGCTGACCTGGCTCATCGTCGCCATCACCATCTGAGGGTCCCCGGGATGACCGACTCCCCCGCCATCATGCGCTCCATGCTGGGCCGTGCCCGCGGGCTCGGCGCGGCCAAGTCCGGCACCACTCACTGGTGGGCGCAGCGCGTCACCGCCTTCGCGCTGATCCCGCTGTCACTGTGGTTCGTCTGCTCGGCGATCCGCCTCGCCGGAATGCCGCGCGCCGCCGTGCTCGCCTGGGCCGGCCACCCGGTGGTGGCAACCCTGCTCGCCGCCCTGGTGCTGGCCAGCTTCCATCACATGCAGCTGGGCTTGCAGGTGGTGATCGAGGACTACATCCATAGCGAGAAGCCGCGTCTGGCCTGGCTGCTGGTGATGAAGGCGATCACCACCCTGTTCGGCCTGGCCGGGCTGATCGCCGTGCTGAAGCTCGCCATTTCCTGAACATCCGGGACCTGCCGCGATGAACGCTGTGACCAAACCCTCGCTCGGCGCCTACAACGTCATCGACCACACCTACGACGTGGTGGTGGTCGGCGCCGGCGGCTCCGGCCTGCGCGCCACGCTCGGCATGGGCGCGGCCGGGCTGAAAACCGCCTGCATCACCAAGGTCTTCCCCACCCGCAGCCACACCGTGGCCGCCCAGGGCGGCATCGGTGCCGCGCTCGGCAACATGGGGCCGGACGACTGGCGCTGGCACATGTACGACACGGTCAAGGGCTCCGACTGGCTCGGCGACCAGGACGCGATCGAGTACATGTGCCGCGAGGCGATCCCGGCGGTCTACGAGCTCGAGCATTTCGGCGTGCCCTTCAGCCGCACCGAGGACGGCCGCATCTACCAGCGCCCCTTCGGCGGCCACATGACGGAATACGGCAAGGAACCGGCCCAGCGCGCCTGCGCCGCCGCCGACCGCACCGGCCACGCCATCCTGCACACGCTCTACCAGCAGAGCCTCAAGCACGAGGTGGAGTTCTTCGTCGAATACTTCGCCCTCGACCTGATCATGGACGAGGACGGCGCCTGCCGCGGCGTCATGGCCTGGTGCCTGGAAGACGGCTCCATGCACCGCTTCCGCGCCCAGACCGTGGTGCTCGCCACCGGCGGCTACGGCCGCGCCTATCTGTCCTGCACCTCCGCCCATACCTGCACCGGCGACGGCTCGGGGATGGTGCTGCGCGCCGGCCTGCCCTGCCAGGACATGGAATTCGTCCAGTTCCACCCCACCGGCATCTTCCCCGCCGGCTGCCTGATCACCGAGGGCGCCCGCGGCGAGGGCGGCTACCTGACGAACTCGGAGGGCGAGCGCTTCATGGAGCGCTACGCCCCCACCGCCAAGGACCTCGCCAGCCGCGACGTGGTCTCCCGCTCGATGACCCTGGAGATCAATGCCGGCCGCGGCTGCGGGCCGAACAAGGACCACATCATGCTCCATCTGGAGCATCTCGGCGCCGACATCCTGCACGAGCGCCTGCCCGGCATTTCCGAGACGGCGCGGGTCTTCGCCGGCGTGAACGTCAACAAGGACCCGATCCCGGTGCTGCCCACCGTGCACTACAACATGGGCGGCGTGCCGACGAACTACCATGGCGAGGTGCTGCGCCCCACGGCCCAGAACCCGGACGCCACCGTGCCCGGGCTGATGGCGGTGGGCGAGGCGGCCTGCGTCTCCGTCCACGGCGCCAACCGATTGGGCACCAACTCGCTGCTCGACCTGGTGGTGTTCGGCCGCGCCGCCGCCCACCGCGCCGCCGAGACGGTGAAGCCCGGCGCCTCCCAGGCCCCGCTGCCGGCCCGCGCCGGCGAGAAGGCGCTCGACAACCTGGACCGCGCCCGCCACGCCAAGGGCGGCACCAAGGTCGCCGACCTGCGCCTCGAACTCCAGCGCACCATGCAGGCCCATGCCGCGGTGTTCCGCAATTCCAAGAGCCTCACCGAGGGCGTCGGCAAGATGCAGAAGGTCTGGGGCGGCATGAACGACATGTCGGTGTCCGACCGCAGCCTGATCTGGAACAGCGACCTGATGGAGGCGCTGGAGCTGCAGAACCTGATGGGCAACGCCATGACCACCATGGTCGGCGCCGAGGCCCGCAAGGAAAGCCGCGGCGCCCAGGCGCATGACGATTTCCCCGAGCGCGACGACGAGCACTGGATGAAGCACACGCTGGCCTGGTGCGACGATGCCGGCAACGTGCGGCTCGACTATCGCGGCGTGAAGATGCAGACCCTGACCAACGAGGTCTCGGTCTTCCCGCCGAAGAAGCGCGTCTACTGAAAAGGGCAGCGAAGCAAGATGGCCACTTTCACCCTGCCCGCCAACAGCCGCGTCACCCCCGGCCGCACCTTCAAGGCCCCCGCCGGCGCGAAGCGCGTGCGCGACTTCCGGATCTATCGCTGGAACCCGGATGACGGGAAGAACCCGTCCACCGACGTCTACCAGATCGACCTCGACGAGTGCGGCCCGATGGTCCTGGACGCGCTGATCAAGATCAAGAACGAGGTCGACCCCACCCTGACCTTCCGCCGCTCCTGCCGCGAGGGCATCTGCGGCTCCTGCGCCATGAACATCGACGGCACCAACACCCTCGCCTGCCTCAAGCCGATCGAGGAATGCAAGGGCGACGTGAAGATCAACCCGCTGCCGCACATGCCGGTGGTCAAGGACCTGGTGCCCGATCTGACCCAGGCCTACGCCCAGCTCCGCTCCATCGAGCCCTGGCTGCAATCCGACACCCCCGCCCCGCCCGATGCCGAGCGCCTCCAGTCCAAGGAGGAGCGCGCGAAGCTCGACGGCATGTGGGAGTGCATCCTGTGCTTCTGCTGCACCACCTCCTGCCCCAGCTACTGGTGGAACGGCGACCGCTACCTGGGCCCGGCCGTGCTGCTCGCCGCCTACCGCTTCATCGCCGACAGCCGCGACGAGCGCACCGGCCAGCGGCTCGACGCGCTGGAGGACCCGTTCAAGCTCTACCGCTGCCACACCATCATGAACTGCACCCAGACCTGCCCCAAGGGCCTCAATCCGGCCAAGGCGATCGCCGAGATCAAGTCGATGATGCTGGAGCGGCAGGTCTGACGGATGGGCGCACGCTCGCGGGCAGCCTGCTCCGCGACCACGCCTTCCTGCGCCTGGGCTGGAGCAACCTTGCCGCGGTGATCCCCGGCAAGGTCTACCGCTCGAACCATCTGCTGCCGTTCCGCCTGCGCCGTGTCGCCGCGCGGCACGGCCTGCGCACCGTGGTGAACCTGCGCGGCACCGCGCCCAACCCGTCCACCACGCTGTCGGCGCGCGCCGCCGGCCAGCTCGGGCTCGACCATCTCTACATGGCCTTCGAAAGCCGCGGCGCCCCGCACCGCGAGCGCATCCTGCGCTTCCACGACATGTACCGCAGCATGGCATTCCCGGCCCTGCTGCACTGCAAGTCCGGCGCCGACCGGGCCGGCCTCGCCGCCGGCCTGGTGCTGCTGTTCGAGGGGCGCAGCGCGGCCGAGGCGGCGCGCCAGCTGTCGCTGCGCTACCTGCACATCGCCCGCTCGCCGACCGGCATCCTGGACGCCTTCTTCCGCCTCTACGCGGCCGAAGGGGAGGGCCGCAAGCCGTTCCTCGACTGGGTGCGCGAGGACTACCGCGAGGAGGAGCTGCGGCGGCGCTTCCGGGCGGGCCGGCTGATGGGCTTCGTCAACGACCGGCTGCTGCGGCGGGAATAGGCAGGCGCCGACAGGGCGGGTATTTTCGCGCCATGCGGATTCTCGCCATCGATGCGGCCCTCGGCCGCGCCGCCGTCGCCGTGGTCGCCGACGGCGCCGTGCTCGCCCAGCGCCAGGCCCATGCCGGCCGCGGCCAGCCCGCCCTGCTGGCCCCGCTGGCGGAGCCGGCGCTGGCCGCGGCCGGGCTCGCCGCGCCGGCGCTCGATGCGGTCGCGGTCACCGTCGGCCCGGGCAGCTTCACCGGGCTGCGGGCGGCCATCGCGCTCGCCCAGGGCATCGCGGCCGCGGCGGGCTGTCCGGCGGTGGGCGTGACGGTGGCGGAGGCCATGGCAGAGGCATTGCCCGCGCTCGGCGGGCGCGCGCTGTGGGTGGCGATCGACAGCCGGCGCGGGCGGGTGTTCCTCGATCGCGGCGACGGCCCGGTGCCGACGGAGGAAGCCAGCCTGCCGGCACCCTCGTCGCGCGTGGCGGTGGCCGGCGACGCCGCACCCGCCATCGCCGCACGGCTCGCCGCCGCCGGGCACGACGTGATGCTGACCGACCTGCGCGCCCCCCCGATCCGGCAGGTGGCGCTGGTGGCCGCGCGGCGGCTGGCGGGCGGCCTGCCGCCGCTCGCGGTGCAGCCGCTCTATGTCGAT
>JBGAIK010000352.1:0-3527 GCA_044225615.1 Acetobacteraceae bacterium
GCCGGGGTCGCCGAGGGCGCTGGCATGGGCGTTGGCGAAGGAAATCTCGGCCGCGCGCAGCCCGTCCTGGGTGGGGTAGCCCTTGCGGGAGACGCCGTCGGCCGTGGCGTCGACCAGGAACAGGCCGATGCCGGCGGCATCGCGCTGGCCGCCGCCGGTGCGGGCGGTGACCAGCAGCTTGCCGGCCTCGGCACCGTGGAGGACGACGGATTTCTCGCCGTTGAGCACCCAGCCGGCCCCGTCCTTCTTCGCGGTGACCGCGACGTCGGACAGGGTCCAGCGCGAATGGCGCTCGACATGGGCGAAGGCGAGCTTCAATTCGCCGGACACGATCTGCGGGATCAGCTCGGCCTGCTGGTCGGCGTCGGCGGCGTGGCGGATCAGGCCGCCGCCGAGGACGACCGTGGCCAGGTACGGCTCCAGGACGAGGCCGCGGCCGAAGGCTTCCATCACCAGGCTGGTCTCGACCGGGCCGCCGCCGAAGCCGCCATGGTCCTCGGCGAAGGGCAGGCCGAGCAGGCCCAGCTCGGCGTATTGCGCCCACATCCCGGCGCTGTGGCCGGACGGGTCCTTGAGATAGGCCTTGCGGCTTTCGAAGGCATATTTGTCCGCGACCAGCCGGTCGACGCTGTCCTTGAGCAGGCGCTGGTCCTCGGTGAAATCGAAATCCATGGATCAGAACCCCAATTCCTAAAAGCCGAGTATCGCCTTGGCGACGATGTTGCGCTGGATCTCGTTGGAGCC
The DNA here is from genome assembly GCA_044225615.1 of Acetobacteraceae bacterium. GTDB lineage: Bacteria > Pseudomonadota > Alphaproteobacteria > Acetobacterales > Acetobacteraceae > CAIYPH01. The sequence goes on from JBGAIK010000352.1 coordinate 745, forward strand.
GCCGTAGATCGAGATCTTGCGCCAGTTGAAATAGGTCGGCGCGGCGCCGGCGGCGTAGTCGGGGCCGTAGCCTTCCTCGTTGCGGCCGTCGCCCTCGTCGGAGGCCGCGAAGGGCATCACGTAGGGGCCGACGACCTGCATCATCAGCTCGGTGGTGGCCTGCTGGATGACCGAGCCCTTGAGCTTGAGGATGGAGCTGGCCGGATTCGGCTTGCCCTTGGCCTGCCTGCGCTCGTCGGCGACGATGCGCAGCTGGGTCATTTCCAGCGCCTTCAGCTCGATCTCGGTGGCCGCCAGCTTCTCGCGGAACTTGCGGTCCTCGATCAGCGGCGCACCGCCGGACAGCTCGATGGCGGCGAGTTCGCGGATGCGCTTGAGGCGGGCCTTGCTGGTGCCGACGCGGGCGATGCCGGTGCGTTCGTTGCCGAGCAGGAACTTGGCGCAGTCCCAGCCCTTGTTGACCTCGCCGACCAGGTTGTCGGCGGGGACGACGACATTGTCGAAGAAGATCTCGTTGACCTCGTGGCCGCCGTCGATGGTCTGGATCGGGCGGCGGGTGATCCCCGGCGTCTTCATGTCGGCGAGGATGAAGCTGATGCCCTCCTGCTTCTTCGCCGCCGGGTCGGTGCGGCAGAGCACGAAGATCCAGTCGGCGTGCTGGGCGAGTGTGGTCCAGGTCTTCTGTCCGTTGATCACCCAGGTGTCGCCGACGCGCTCGGCCCTGGTGCGCAGCGAGGCGAGGTCGCTGCCGGCGCCGGGCTCGGAGAAGCCCTGGCACCACCAGACGTCCAGGTTGGCGGCGGCGGGCAGGAAGCGCTGCTTCTGTTCGTCGGTGCCGAAATGGGCGATGACCGGGCCGACCATGGAGGTGTTGAAGGCGAGCGGCGAGGGCACGCCGTTCTGCTGCATCTCGTCCTGGTACATGTAGACCTGCACGGGCGACCAGTCCTTGCCGCCCCACTCGACCGGCCAGTTCGGCACCGCCCAGCCCTTGGCATTCAGGATGCGCTGGGAGGTGACGATCTCCTCCTTGGTCAGATGCTGGCCCTCCAGCACCTTGCGGCGGATGGATTCGGGGATCGCGGTGCGGAAGAAGCTGCGCACCTCGTCGCGGAACGCCAGCTCGTCGGGCGTGAAAGCCAGGTCCATGGCAGCCTCCCTCGTTCGCGCCGAGCCTAATCCGCGCGGCGCAAAGTGCAATCCGCCCTTGCCTCGGGGGCCAAAGCGCGGAACATGGCCGGGATGGCCGCACCCTTCACGCTTCGCCAGCTGCCCTTGCCCGTACTCGCCGCCCCGCTTCCGGGCCTGGGGGTGGAGGAGCTGGCCGGCCTGTGGCGGCTGGGCTTCGCGCCGAGCATCGTGGCCGGGCCGGGGCTGGAGGCGTGGCTGGCGGGGCTGACCGAGGCGGGGGTAGCCGTCTTCGCGGTGCATCTGCCGCCGGCCGAGGGCGACGGGCTGACCGCGGCGGTGGGGTCTGTGCGTCACCTACCGGGTGCCGATCATGCTCGGCAGCGGGGCGGCGCATGCGGAGACGGCGCGGGCGGCGCACAGCCATGGCGGGATGCTGCTGCACCAGGTGGACAACGAGGCCGATGCGCGGGCGGCGCTGGAAAGCGGCGCGGACGGGCTGTCGCTGCTGCCGAATCCGCCGCCGCGGGGCAATTTCGCGCTGCTGAAGCTGGTGCGGAAATGGTTCCGCGGGCCGTTGGCGCTGGGGGGCGTGCCGTTCATGCGCGGGGCGACCGTGGTCGCGGCGCAGGCGGCGGGCGCCGACATCGTGCACGCGCGCATCACCCCGGCGGAGGCCGCGCGCCATCGGGCGGCATGGGCGACGCCGTCGGCCGGACGGTGAGCCTGGGGGCAGCGCCGCCGGCCGAGTGGATATTGCCGCCGGGCGAGGCCGCCGGCGCCCGGCTGCCCTGGTGGGCCAAGATGGCGGCGAAGCTGGCGGTTTCAGCGCCTGCTGGCCGAGCTATGCCCAACCGCCACCGGCTCGGCATCGGGGTGCACAGCTTCGCGGCCGGCGCGCAGGGCCAACCGGTCGCCATCTGAATCCGGCCTGGTTCGCCGAGCGGCACGGCGAGCCGCCGCGCAGCAATGCTGGGCTGGTCGAGGACAGCCTGGCCAACGCGCTCCATGCCGCCGCTTGCGGCGTGGGCGAGATCTGGCCCCGTGGTGGACACGGGCGACCACGCGCTGGCGGGGATGGACGCCTACCGCGGCATCGCGGCCGGGCTGCCGGGGCTGCGGGTGGACCTGTCCTCGCGCGCGGCGATGCTGGCGAGCCTGAACGCGACGTACCTGACCGGCGGGCCGGCGAGCCTGGCGGCGATCGCCGACGGCGCGGTGGAGCTGGCGGTGTCCTACACGGTGCTGGAGCATGTCCGCCGCGCCGCGTTCGCGCCGCTGCTGGCCGAATTGCACCGGCTGACCGCGCCGGGCGGGCTGGGCGTGCACGTGATCGACCTGATGGACCATCTGGGCGGCGGGCTGAACAGCCTGCGGGTGCCGGCCTGGTTCTGGGAGAACGACTTCGTGGCCGGCAGCGGATTCTACACCAACCGCCTGCAGCGCGACGCGATCATCGGCCTGGCGCGGGAGGCCGGGTTCGCGACCGCGGTGAGCGAGCTGTACCGCTGGCCGGCCCTGCCGATCGCGCGGGCGGCGCTGGCCGGGGATTTCCGGCAGGTGCCCGACGAGGAGCTGAACACGGCGCTGTTCACGCTCCGGCTCGGGCGGATGTGACGCTTTCATGGCCCGGGAGGGAACGCCGATGACCGCCG
>JBGAIK010000353.1:0-3520 GCA_044225615.1 Acetobacteraceae bacterium
CCACCTCCGACGGCCCGGCGATGGCGTCGATGCCGACTCGGCCGAACACCTGCCGCTTGGCCTCGGCCACATAGGCGTTGCCCGGCCCGACGATGCGGTCCACCGCGGCGATCGTCGCGGTGCCCCAGGCCAGCGCCGCCACCGCCAGCGCCCCGCCGACGCGATAGATCTCGCTCACCCCGGCCCGCCGCGCGGCGGCCAGCACCAGCGGGTTCAGCACCCCGTCCGGCGTCGGCACGCACATCGCGATGCGGCCCACCCCGGCCGCCCGCGCCGGCAGCGCGTTCATCAGCACGCTCGACGGATAGGCCGCTTTGCCGCCCGGCACATACAGCCCCACCGCGTCCAGCGCCGTCCAGCGCATGCCCAGCGTCAGCCCCGCCGGGTCGTCCAGTTCAAGGTCGGCCGGCAGCTGCGCCTTGTGGAACCGCTCGATCCGCGCCGCGGCAAGGTCGAGCGCGCCGGCCAGCGCCGCCGGGATCGTGGCCACCGCCGCATCGATCTCGGCCGCCGGAATCGCCAGCCCCGCCGCATCCACCGTCATCCGGTCGAACCGCGCCGTGTAGTCGATCAGCGCCGCATCGCCGCGGGCGCGCACATCGGCAATGATCGCGGCCACCACGTCGGCCACGTTGGTCGTCGTCTCGCGCGCCTGCGCCAGCAGCGCCTCGAACGAAGCGGCGAACCCTGCCTCCGCCGTCGCAAGCCGCCTCATCCGGCCACCGCCGCGCGGAACTTCGCCAGCCACGCGCCGATCTGCTCCGGCCGCGTCTTCAGCGCCGTGCGGTTCACGATCAGCCGGCTGGTGACGCGCGCGATCACCTCCGTCTCCACCAGCCCGTTGGCCTTCAGCGTGGAGCCGGTGGCCACCAAATCCACGATCAGCCGCGTCAGCCCCAGCGCCGGCGCCAGCTCCATCGCGCCGTTCAGGTGCACCACCTCCGCCTGCACCCCGCGGCTGGAGAAATGCCGCCGCGCGATGTTGGGATACTTGCTCGCCACCCGCACCCGCGACCATTCGCGCCGGTCGTCGCTGCCCGCCGTCGCCGCCGGCTCCGCCACCGAGATGCGGCAAGCGCCGATGCCGAGGTCCAAGGGCGCATACACCTCCGGGTAGTCGAACTCCATCAGCACGTCGGCGCCGCAGACGCCGATCTGCGCCGCCCCGAAGGCCACGAAGGTCGCCACGTCGAAGCTGCGCACCCGCACCACGTCCAGCGCCGGATCGTCGGTGGCAAAGCGCAGATGCCGGCTGTCCTCGTCGTTCCAGCCCTCGCCCGGATGGATGCCGGCCCGATGCAGCAGCGGCGCGCACTCGGCCAGGATCCGGCCCTTGGGCAGGGCAAGAATGATCGGTCCGGCGGTCTCGGGCGCAAGCGCTGCGTCCCGGAATGCGATGGTCATGGCACCTTCCACAAGGGGTTGCGCGACCTACACCGCAGCGCCCGCGCAAGGAAGGCCCCAATCGACAACCCTGCCGCGCCGCATCATGCTGGCGCCAACCAAAGCGGGAGGGTGCCATGGGGCTGAACGCGCTGAACCACTTCACGATCCGCACCGCCGACCTGGAGCGGACCAAGGATTTCTACAGCCAGGTGCTCGGCATGCCGGTGGGTGACCGCCCGCCGCTCGGCTTCCCCGGCTACTGGCTCTACAGCGGCGGCGGCCCCACCGTGCACCTCATCGGCATGCGCGACGGCGAGACCGCCGCGCGCGCCCCCGGGCCCACCGGCCTGTTCGACCACATCGCCTTCTCCTGCACCGGCCTCGCCGAGATGAAGGACCGGCTCAAGGCGCACGGCGTCGACTTCGCCGAGCGCATCGTCCCGCGCGACCGGCAGACCCAGCTTTTCCTGCACGACCCGGACGGGATCGGCGTGGAGCTGAACTTCCCGCCCAACGAGACCGCCGGCTGATCGTGCCGCCGGCCGCATGCTTCCCGCCCGTGGCCGATGCGCGCACCCGCGTGCTCGTCCTGGGCAGCCTGCCGGGCCGGGTGTCGCTCGCGCGCGCGCAATACTACGCCCATCCGCAGAACCAGTTCTGGCGGCTGCTCGGCGCGGTGACCGGGCGCGACCTCGCCGGCCTGCCCTACGAAGCCCGGCTGGAAACCCTGCTCGCCGCCAGTGTCGGCTTGTGGGACGTGATCGGCCTGGCCGACCGCACCGGCAGCCTGGACGCCGCCATCCGCAACCCCCGGCCCAACGCCCTCGATGGCGTCGCCGCCGCCCTGCCCTCGCTTCGCGCCATCGGCTTCAACGGCGCCACCGCGGCCCGCATCGGCCGCCGGCAGCTCGGCGCCCTGCCGATCCCCTGCCATTGCCTGCCGTCCAGCAGCGCCGCCCACGCATCCATGCCATTCGCCGCCAAGCGGGATGCGTGGCTGGCGCTGTGCGACTATCTTTAGGGGATATCTTTAGGGGAGAGATTGGTGCGGTCGAGAAGACTCGAACTTCCACGGGGTTGCCCCCACAAGCACCTCAAGCTTGCGTGTCTACCGTTCCACCACGACCGCACCGGGTAGGCGCGGGGATATAGCCGAACAGAGTGCGGGCATCAATGACCGAACAGCCGATCGTCGAGTGGCAGGTCGAGGCGGGGCTGACCCCCTATCCCGACGCCATTGCCGCCATGCAGGACCGCGTCGCCGCCATCCGCGCCGGCACGGCGGCGGAGCTGGTCTGGCTCGTGGAGCACCCGCCGCTCTACACCGCCGGCACCTCCGCCCAGCCCGGCGACCTGCAGGACCCCACCCGCTTCCCCACCTACGCGGCCGGGCGCGGCGGGCAATGGACCTATCACGGCCCCGGCCAGCGCACCGGCTACGTCATGCTGGACCTGTCGCGGACGCACGGCATGGCCAGGGCGCGCGACGTGCGCTGCTACGTGAACGCGCTGGAGGAGTGGCTGATCCGCACGCTCGACCGCTTCAACGTCCGCGGCGAACGCCGCGAAGGTCGCATCGGCATCTGGGTGAACGACCCGATCCGCGGCGAGGCCAAGATCGCCGCCCTCGGCGTGCGCGTCACCCGCTGGGTCACCTGGCACGGCGTGGCGCTGAACGTGGAGCCGGACCTGGCCCATTTCGGCGGCATCGTCCCCTGCGGCCTGCCCGACTACGCGGTCACCAGCCTCGCCGGGCTCGGATTGCCGATCACGATGGACGAGGCGGATGCCGCCCTGCGCGGGGCATGGGCGGAGGTTTTCGGCACGGCGGCGGGCGGCGGCGCATGAGCGCGCCGGCCCGCCCGGAACGGGGAGGCGGAGCATGAGCGGCAGCAACACGGTGCGCATCGCGGTGATGCCCGGCGACGGCATCGGGCCGGACGTCACCGGCGCGACGGTCTCGGTCCTGGAAGGGCTGGCGCGGCGCCACGGCCTGGGGCTGGTCACCGAGACGCTGCAAGCCGGCGCCTTCGCCTATCGCGACACCGGCAGCGCGATGAGCGAGGCAACGTTCAGCCGCGCCGAGGCGGCCGACGCCATCCTGCTGGGCGCGATGGGCTGGCCCGGCATCCGC
>JBGAIK010000354.1:0-3506 GCA_044225615.1 Acetobacteraceae bacterium
CATCGTCTCCGCCACCAACTGCATCTTCGCCTCCAACTCCACCGCGGCCGCTGCGGTCAGCGTCACCGGGTCGCTCAACGCCTCCTCGGCCACCGCTTCCGGCGGCATCTCGATCACCGGCACCTTCAACCCCGGCGGCCGGCCCGTCACGCCCTACCACCCCGGGACGATCAACCCCTTCAGCGCCGCCGATTCGCAGGCCCTGCCGACCTTCAACGCGGCCAATTGCAGCGCCTTCCCGGCCGCGGTCGGCTCCATCATCACGCTGGTGCCCTATGAGAGCTCGGGCCGCGCCTATTGCAGCAGCGCCGAGGTGGCCGGCGGCGGCGACCTCACGGTCGGCAGCGGCGTCACCGTCAACGTGCCCAGCGGCACCTATTTCTTCAACAACGTCTCGCTGATCGTGACCAGCGGTGGCAAGGTCGCCTGCGAGGCCACCTGCACCCCGGGCGGCAGCTACGGCATGAACTTCGTGTTCACCGGCACGGCGGGCAGCATCGGCACCGTCAATATCGGGGCCGGCACCACGATGACGCTGATCGCGCTGAAGACCAATGCCGGCTTCGCCGGGCTCAACGGCATCCTGTTCTATGGCAAGGGGCTCGGCACCGCCTATATCAACCAGGCCAACACCATCGGTCGCCAGCCGATCGGCGGCGGCGTCTACTTCCCCAACTCGGCGCTGCAGTTCAGGGGCAACAGTTCGAGCCCGTCCTCCTGCCTGTCGCTGGTGGCCAAGTCGATCGACTTCGTGTCCACAGGCCGGCTCGACACCACCCTGTGCAGCAGCTACGGCACCAGCCTCGCCTCGGTCCAGGGAGTGCGCCTTGTGGAATGATGCCATGCGGCGCCTGGTGCGCCGGGTTGCGGCCGCGCTGCGCGACCGGCGCGGCGTCTCGGCCGTCGAGTTCGGCGTCACCGTGCCGGTGATCGTGCTCATCCTCACCGCCACCTACGACATCGGCAACCTGGTGCAGATGCGCATGAAGCTGTCCGAGGCGGCCTATGCCGGCGGCCAGTATGCGGTCGCCTTCTCCGACAGCAACAGCGGCGTGCTGGCCGCCGTCAACGCGGCCCTGCCGGCGGGCTGGACCGACGTGACGATGAGCGGGCCGACCTCGGTCTGCACCTGCTGGAGCGCCGGCGGCGGCGAGGCGGCCGCCTCCTGCGCCAGCGACCCGGTCTGCCCCACCGGCCAGGTGCTGCAGCGCACCCTCACCTTGTCGCTGACCAAGCCCTACACGCCGCTGATGATGATCAGCCTCACCTCGATCAGTGCCAGCTATGTCGCCCGCGTGCAGTAGGCGCCGCCGGCGGCGGCTGGGCCGCCGGGGGGCGACCAGCATCGAGTTCGCGCTGATCTCGATCGCCTTCCTCACCCTGCTGATCGGCGCCATGGACCTTGGCCGCTACTTCCTGATCGAGCATTCGCTGCGCTCGGTGGTGAGCGAGGCGCTGCGCGCGGCGCTGGCCGACACCACGCTTTCGGGCTGCAGCGCGCCCTGGACCAAGGTGGGCGCGATCACGCCGATGCTCGACCCGAGCCTGATCACGCTCTGCGTCACCCAGAACCCCAACACCTACGGCAAGATCACCGTGACCGTGAATGTCAGCTACACCTTCGCGTCGATCTCGCCGATGCTGGCGTCGCTGAACGGCACGATCAGCGACGCCACCGTGGTCTCCTACTGAGCCGCCCCGCATGCCCCGACCGTCCGCGCCGGGCTGGCTGACCGGCCCGCGCCTGCACGCCTGGGCGGCGGTTTTCCTGGTGCTGGAAATCGCCATCTTCGTGCTGCTGGTGCTGCAGCAGAACAACATCTGGATGGGGGTGGGCCCGTCCTCGATCGACTTCGTCAGCTTCTACGCCGCCGGCAAGCTGGCGCTGGCCGGCACCCCCTGGCTCGCCTACGACCAGGCGGCGCATCACGCGGCCCAGGGCGCGGCCACCATCCCCGGCACGCCCTACGTGTTCTTCTACTACCCGCCGATGTTCCTGATCGTCTGCGCCGCCCTGGCGACGCTGCCCTACCCGGTCGCCTATGTCGGTTTCCAGGCCGCGACCTTCGCCGGCTTCGCCTGGATGCTGCGCCGCCTGCTGGGCGCGCGCGACTGGCGCTGGCTGCTGCCGGCGGTGGCCTTTCCGGGCACCTTCTGGAATATCGGGCAGGGCCAGAACGGGTTCCTGACCGCGACGCTGCTGGGCGGCTTCGCGCTGGCGCTGGCACGCCGGCCGGCGGCGGCGGGGGCGATGATCGGCGCCATGTGCTTCAAGCCCCATCTGGCGCTGCTGACCCCGGTGGCGCTGGCCGCGGGGCGGCACTGGGTCGCCTTCGCCGCGGCCGCGGTGACCGCCTGCGCGATCACCGCGCTGTCGGCCGCCCTGTTCGGGCTGGAGACCTGGCACGCCTATCTCGCCGCCATGGCCGGCGCGGACCAGACCTACACCACGGGGCGGATCAACTTCGCCGGCTTCGTCTCCCTGTTCGGCGGGCTGCGGCTGATGGGCGTGCCGGTCGGCCTGTCCTATGCCGCCCAGGCCGCGGCGGCGCTGCTGGCCGCGGCGGCGGTGGCGCTGGCCTGGCGCCGCCCGCCCGGCGCCTTCCAGCCGGCCATGCTGCTGGCGGCGACCATGCTCGCGGTGCCGCTGGTGCTGCTCTACGACCAGGTCTTCGCCGTGGTTGCCATCGCCTGGCTTTCCCGCCACGCGGACGGGCTGGATTTTTGGGACCGGCTGGTGATCGCGCTGTGCTACCCGCTCGCCTTGCTCGCGCCGGTCTTCGCCCTCGGCATCCGCCTGCCGATGGGGTTGCTGGTCAGCTGCGCGCTGGCGGTGCTGTGCCTGCGCCGGGGCTGGCGCGGCTGAACGGCGCGGGGCCGGGCCCTGTGCGTCGGGCCAGCGTCAGATCACCCAGCATCCCTGGCCGGTGCCGCGCAGGCGGGTGCAGAAGGCGGCGGCGGCGGCCCGGCTGTCGAAGCCGCCGACGCGCAGGCGCCAGAAGACGCGGCCGCCGATCTCGGCCCGTTCCACCATTGGATCATGGCCGTCCAGCGCCCGGGGCAGGCGGGCGAGCAGGCGGCGCCAGTCATGCAGGGCGCGGTCCTCCTCGTCGAGCGCGGCGAGCTGCACCTGATAGCGGCCCGGTGGGGCGGCCTGGCCACCCGGTTGGGCGGCCTGTACGGCCGGTTCGCCGGCCGGTTCGCGCGCCGGCGCCTCGCGCAGGGCCAGGGCGCGGCGCTTGCGCGGGACCGGGCGCGGCTCGGCACGGGTTCCGGGGCGGACCGGCTGGGCCTGGGGCGGCGTGGCGGAGGGTGGCGCGGCGGAGGGCGGTGATTCCGGCTCCGGCTGGGGCGCAGCCTCGGGGAACCGGGCGGCGAGGGGGGCGGGCGCGTCGAGCGCGGCCTGCTGCACCGCCACGCGCGGCGCGGCCTGCACGGCGACGGGCAGCGCGGGCGCGGGCTCCGGCGCGGCCGCCACCACCGGCCAGGGTGGCGCCGGCGCGGCC
>JBGAIK010000026.1:0-3752 GCA_044225615.1 Acetobacteraceae bacterium
GATGCAGTTCGTGGTGACCAACCATCTGTGCGACCTTATGCCGGGCACAACGGAGAACGACGTTTCCCTGGTCGTCGCCCCGCTCTCGCACGGCGCGGGCATTCACGCGCTGGCGCAGGTGGCGCGCGGCGCGGCCAGCGTGCTGCTGCCGGGCGAGCGGCTGGACTGCGCCGAGGCCTGGCGGCTGGTGGAGCGCCACCGGGTGAGCAACATGTTCACGGTGCCCACCATCCTGAACCTGCTGGCCCGCGACCCGGCGGTGGACGAGGTCAACCATGCCAGCCTGCGCTACGTCATCTATGCCGGCGCGCCGATGTACCGCGCCGACCAGGTGCATGCGCTGCGCAAGCTCGGCCCCGTGCTGGTGCAGTATTTCGGGCTCGGCGAGGTCACCGGCAACATCACCGTGCTGCCGCCGCACCTGCATAGCATCGAGGACCGGCCCGACATTCCGCCCAACACCTGCGGCCATGCGCGCACCGGCATCGAGATCGCGATCCTGGACGGGGAGGGCAGGCGGCTCGGCCCCGAGGTGGACGGCGAGATCTGCGTCCGCGGCCCGGCCGTGTTCGCGGGCTACCTGGACAATCCGGAGGCCAACGCCAAGGCCTTCGCCCATGGCTGGTTCCACACCGGCGACCTGGGCCGGCTGGACCGGCGTGGCTTTCTGACCATCACCGGCCGTGCCTCCGACATGTACATCTCGGGAGGCTCCAACGTGTACCCGCGCGAGGTGGAAGAGGCGCTGCTGGAACACCCCGCCATCGAGGAAGCCTGTGTGGTCGGCATGCCGGACGCGAAATGGGGCGAGGCGGGCGTGGCGGTGCTGGTGCTCGCCCAGGGTGCCACGCTGGGGCTGCCCGAGGTGCTGGCGCATCTGGACGGGCGGGTGGCGCGCTACAAGCAGCCGGCGCGGATCGTGGTCTGGCAGGCGTTGCCGAAGACCGGCTACGGAAAAGTGTCGAAGAAGGACATCAAGGCGTTGCTCGGCTGAGGCGGAGGGTCTCCCCTATCCGGGCAGCCCGGCCAGTTTCAGCCCCTCGGCATAGAGCGCCAGGTCCTCCGCCCGCTGCAGCGGCGTGCGACGCACCGAGGCGGCGATGCTGAAGCGGGGGTCCAGCGCCAGCAGCTTCGCGCGCATGGCGGCCGCTTCCTGGTCGCGGCCGAGATGACCCAGGGCGGAGAGCGCGATCTTGTAGGTGGAGGTCAGCGACGGGTTGAGCGCGATCGAGCGGTGGGCGAGCTCCACCACCACCGCGTGCTCCCTGCGCAGCAGGTGGCCGAGCATCAGCGCCATGTCGAAGAAATAGCCGTGCGGATCGAAGGGCGAGAGCTGGCGGGCGTGGTGGACGCGGGCGATGGCCTCGGCCGGCCGGCCGCGATAGGCATCGGCGAGGCCGGCCAGCACCCAGGCCAGCGGCAGGTTTGGGTTGAGCGACAAGGCGCGCTCATGCAGCTCCATCGCCTCATCCAGACGGTGGTAGAGGAAGGCGCGGACATGGCCGGCGATGGTGAGGGCGCGGGCATCGGTGGGATCGAGCGCGATGGCGCGCTCGGCCAGCATGCCGGCATGGGACATGGCGACGGCCGGGTCGTCGGCCCAGTTCTGGCCTACCAGGAAAATGTGCCAGCAGGCCCACCAGGCATGGGCGGCGGCATAGTCGGCGTCGATCCGTACCGCCTCGGCCAGCGTGGCGCCGGCGGCGCGGAAGCTGGGCTCGTCCAGCCGGTAGATGGCGGGCACGGCGGCCAGGACCATGTCATAGGCGGTGGCGCTGGCCGGCGGGCGGGCGGCGGCGCGCAGCCCTTCGCGGATGATGAGCTCGGGGTCGATCTGGGCGACGGTCTCGGCGGCGATCTCGTCCTGCAGGGTGAGCAGGTCGGTCGCGGCACGGTCGAACCGGCCGGCCCAGGCGACCTCGGGGCCGGACTTGACGTCGAGCAGCCGCACCATGACCCGCACCTTGCCCTCGCCACGCTGAACGGTGCCGTCGAGGACGAAGTCGAGCCCGAGCTCGCGCCAGCGCGGATCGTCGGCGCGGGGCTCGCCGGGCAGGGCAGCCAGCGAGGAGGTCGAGATGAGGAAGATCCACTTGAAGCGGGCGAGCGCGGTGGTGATTTCCTCGGCGAGGCCGAGCGCCAGCGGGTCGTCGACGGCGCTGCTGAGCGATCGGAAGGGGCGCACGCCGATCCGCAGGCCACGGCGGCGCGGTGCGGCGGAGCCGCGCTCGGGAAGTGCGGCCGCGCGCAGCCGGCCGGCGAGGGCGAGCGTTTCGGCTGCGGGAGCGACGTCGCGATCCGAGAGGGTTGCGACGCAGCGGTGATAGGCCTCGAGCGCGGCATCGCGGTCGCCCCGCGCCTCGTGCGCGCCGATCAGGGCGCGCCAGCCGCGCTCGTGCGCGGGCTCGATGGCGAGCAGCCGCTCGGCCGCCTCCACGGCGCGGTCGGCGTCATAGCCCGGCTCGGCGGGATCATGCAGGGCGGCGGCGGCGATCGCGGCGGCGGCGCGGCCGATCCGGCGGCGCTCCACCGCGAGCCAGGCGTCGAAGGCCGGGTCGAGGCCCTGGAGGTCGTTGAGCAGCGGCTCGCCGCTGATCGCGCCGGCGCGCACGTCGATCCAGACCGCATCGGAGCGCAGCAGCAGAAGGTTGCGGTCGGCCTCGAGCACGGAACGACCGAGGCCGCCGAGCAGGGCCTGCAGCTCGTGCACGCACTGGCGCAGGGAGGCGCGGCCCTGGTCGCGGTCGCGGCGGCTCCAGAGCAGGGCGGCGAGATCGTCGCGCAGCACCGGGCGCGGGGCCGCGAGGGCGAGGACGGCGATCACGGCGCGGCTCTTGCGGATGCGGGGGGTGATGTCGTTGCCGTCGGCATCATGCAGCTGCATGTGTCCGAGCAGCGTCATGCGCAGGGGGCCGGGGAATTCACGATGGGCGCGCCCCCCCGGGGGGAGGCGCGCTGCCAGACTACGGACATCGCTGTGAGATTGCGGGCGCAAGGTAAGCGGGAGTTTATTCAGTGTTATCATTATGTGCAAGAAATGGAAATTTGACGATATATTAACGCTACAATACAGCGACGAAAAAATGCCTTGACATGCGGGGAGTTTTCCTGCACCCTTCGCCTGCCTCGGGGCTTGGTGCGTCCGCGGCTCTCCTTCCGGTCAGGATGCGCGCAACCCAGGCTGCCCCAGGGCAGCCTGGGCGATGCCATGCCGGCCGGGCGGAGCATTTCACATCACAGGAGATGCTTCATGAAGACCCAGACCATCGTGCAGCCGGCCACCGTGTCGGCGCAGCCGCGCATCGCCCTGCCTGCCCGGATCGCCGACTGCGGCCGGGTGCGCTTCGGCGCCGGCGTGGGCATCATGCCCCGCCTGCGCGGCTGACCTCGCGGCGGGCGGCCCGGCAACGGGCCGCCCGAATGCCACCCCTCCAGCCCGAGGCCGCCATGCCGACACCCGAGCCGATCCTGCGCCTGTACAGCATGTTCTCCGCCGCGCGCCCGCCCCAGCGCGCCGACCGCGCCGCCGGCGGAACCCTGCCGACCCGCGCCTATCGCTTTTGCGAGGCGGTCACCAGCGCGTCGGCGTTCGGCTGGCATGTCTTCCCGCCCATGGCCTTCCAGCTGCTGTGGGACGGCACCGACATCCACTGGACCTGCCCCGCGCTCGATGACTGGCAGCTGCTGCGCGCGGCCTGGCTGCCGGGGCTGGCGGACGCGTTCAACGCCGCGGCACCGGCCGGGCTCGCCGA